>JAUWIL010000038.1 GCA_030605385.1 Methanobacteriota archaeon | reverse complement strand
ATAGCCATTGAAAAGCACCCCACTGGGAGGGTTTACTTCCCCGTGTAGATGGTAAATCCGCTTCCAACAAACGTATTAGTTCTTCATCTGCGGAGTTATCTTGGTCTAGAAGAGTTGGTTTTTTGCCTTCAATTTTGTATAATGAAGTTCCGTTCCTTAAATTGAAATTCTTCTCGACACGATACCTTGTTCTATTGAGAGTGAACTCAAATCGAACTGTTGATGATACATTTCCAGAAGCTGTAAGGGGTTTAATGCGCTTGATAGCCTCTGCATGAGAGCTAGACCTGTCAAAAAGACCTCTGCTCAAAGCTTCTAATATAGTTGATTTTCCTGTTTCATTTGGTCCATATATGACTGTTGCAGTCTCATCAAAATCAATCCCTGTTTTAGTGTGCTGCCTCCAGTTCTCGAGTTCAACCCGATGAAGCTTCATACCTCAGCCTCCTTTCCAAATCTTTGTAAGTGAGTAAGAGCCTCAACGATTATGCTTCTCTTTCTTGGATCTGTCTCATCTGCTAGTAATTGTTTCAAATGTATTTCAGTCTGATTTAAAGTCGGATCTCCAAAATCAAATGGTGCTTCTAATTGAGGTGGCACTGTAATGTTGAGCGATTCTAATTTTACTCTAAAGTTCTTATGTACTGTTGTTTGAAATTCTAATATATTATCAAGTTCTTCTTTAAATTCCAATGGTAATTCTCCATTAATGACCAATCTAACCATATCAACCCCTCTAATTGATTCAAAATAATTTTTAAGTTCAATAAGGGAGGAAGAATCTTTCATTTCAAACTCCCTGGACGCCCATGTCAATTGACCAGTTTTAATAGGTTCAATTTTAGGTGCATCCCCTTTCCCATCAATTTGAACCAGCAAACATTGTCCGGCATTATCTTCACCATAATTAGTTTGTTCATGAGTTCCAGAATATGCTATTCGGGCTATCCCAGTGCCATCTTCAAAAGTTCTGTGACTATGCCAATGACCTAAAGCAAGGTAATCTATCCCTGTTCTATCAACGCAGGATGGGTCAATTGGCAAATCTATATCTTCCCAGCTTGGAACAGGAGATTTTCCCACCAAACTTCCATGTGCAACCCCTATATGGATGCCATCGACTTCGTGAACATCCTGGATTGTTCCAGTGAGATTCTGTGTGGTGGACTTTGAAAGAACTGGACAAGGATGGAGAATCGCCCCGGGAACCTCAACAGGATCACTTTTACTAAGGATTTTAAGGTGGCTTATCTGTTGGAATATTGGTCTATCGTAAACACAATCTGCGCCTAGCATATCATGATTCCCCGGGAGAAGATAAAGTGGAATATCAGGATATTGATTAAACATTGTAACAACTTTTTTAACATTCTCTTGACTAATCATATTGTGCTCAAAAATGTCCCCACACAAGAGTGCAAAGTCAACTTTTCGTTCTTGAGCTGATTTTAATACATTGTGGATTGATTCAATTCGGATTTTACGCACAGTCGGGCCAGCTTCTCCAAGACCTCCACCTTTCATTCCAATCTGCCAGTCAGATGTTTGAATAAAGCGAGCCAGTTCATCACCCCCTACCAACATTACTACTTTTTATATCATTACCATTCTTATTTAACTTTTATGTAGCAAGCGCACCCTTTCTTTAGAAGGACATCACTTTTTCTTCAAGCCATCAAACCCTCTTCCCCATGATTACGCATAACTGCTATCTTAACTATCGATTGCCTTTATTCGGGTGCCTCGCCTGCTTTTGCATCCATGTACTTCATAGCAGCCTCTAGTATAGCTCTCTTTACAGAGCTTGAGGGTTTCATTATCCTGACTGGTATCCTTAATATCTTCCCTATGGTTGTGCTGACTATGGGTGCGCACACCAGAGCCATCGCACCATCGCGCTCTGCCTGAACGGCTGATATAATAGCTTCGTCCATACTTGCAGCAGGGTATTCACGTATATTGATGGTCTTACCTTTTATTTTCATGCTGCTTCGCTCTATGGTATCAAGCACGGGCTTTGCCCCCACCACAGCGATGAATGTCCCGGAGATCTGCTCACCCTTGATCGTTCTGGCTGCCTCTATTATGTCCCTGAGTGTTCGCAGATTGGGCTCACGGTTCCCTGAGAGCAGTTTGTAAAGCGTGCTCTGCGGTATTCGTGCAGCTTCACTGAACTCGGATATGCTCATCCTCAGATCATCTTTTATGATTTTCTTGAGGGTGCTGTTCAGCGCGCTGTTGGATTCAAGTGCAGCCTTCATGATTCTTTCTTCTATTGGCATGTCCCATACCCCCTCCCTGATAGACTATTTAAACTGCCTCTGTAATACCATAAGGCACTTTTAATCCCCTATTTGTACAGTTATTTTTATCGCTTTAGTACTTTTGTAATATCATTGTTATACTACTCGGAAACTTTATATATATTCATTATTAATCCTACAGGATATCAGTATATGTTTCTGTATTTTCACTAAAAATAAAAACCCAACATTCAGAGGGAGTGACATGAAAAACAATAAAATATCCTTTAGATTTTTTGTACTGATTTCGGTTCTGATCCTTGTGTCCGTATGCTGTCTCGGCTGCATCGGAACAGAGCAGACAGGCGATGCCATATACCTGAAGAAGATGGGGCCAGCCGACATGATGTCGCAGTTCAACTCGGGTGATATCGACGGATTCATCGCATGGGAACCGTACAACGCGGAACTCGTGGTTAACGGAGACGGCAAATATCTGGTTCAGTCAGGCACTGTGTGGCCGAACCACCCGTGCTGTGTCGTAGCGGTTATGGATACCTTCACGGATGAGAGTGCCATCAAGGCAGTTGTATGGGCTCACATAAAGGCAACAGAGTTCATAAACAATCCCGCGAACGAAGGTGCTGTAACGCAGTATGCAATGGATTTCACAGGCAAGGATGAGGCAGTCGTCAAAGAGGGGATGAATAACATCAAGTTCACAGAGTATCCAGATGAAACCGAGGTGAAAACATACTACCAGAAGCTTGACCAGAACAAGATACTCAAGAAGACGGTGGGAGAACTGGGATATGCCAGCGAGGATGCATTCTTCGGTGACTTCCTGATGAAGACGTACTATGATGAAGTAAAGGCAGAACTGGATAGCGATTCCAGCTGGATGCCAGAAAAGGTGTCGAACACGACCAATGTCAGGCTCGCCTACCTGATAGCAGATCTGCATCAGCTTGCAATGTATGCAGCAAGGCAAGAGGGGTACTATGAGGATGTTGGTCTCATAGAAGGTGAAAACCTTGTGATTAAACCGCCATATGCCAATGGACCTGCTGAAATGGAGGGATTCAAGAACGGCGATATAGACGTCGGGTACCTTGGGGGAGCGCCGGCGACGCTGAAACGCATAAATGATGATACGAAGATACGCATCATAGCAGGAGTGAACAATGAAGGTTCTGCAATAGTGGTCGGCAAGGACTCAGGAATAGATTCCCTTTCAGACCTCAAAGGCAAAACCATTGCAACGCCCGGATTCGGCACTGTGCAGGACTTTATAGTAAGGATGATCGCGGAGCAGATCGGTACGAGCGTGGAACTGGCGGCCTGAGCAAGGGCAGACTGCACAAAGAGATGGGGGGATATGCATACACCTGGGGTATGCATACACCCATACACACGCCATATAGGGATATAGAGGTTTGGAGATAATAAGGACAAAAGCCATTAAAGTCCGGCTGGGCATTAAGGCTGGTGGTTGTGTAGAGAATGGACGTAAATGGTGCTGAGTACGCTGCGGGATCGAGGTCCAGAACGCTGAGTTACGTGCTTATCCGCATCCTATCCATTATTTTTCTAATAATAATATGGCAAACAATAGCCAGCCTTAAACTTGCATCGCTGCCTGAGCCCATTGAGACCTTTGGCATGCTCATAACCCTCATGTCAGAGGGCGAGCCGATCCTCGGTAGAACACTGCAAGAGCACGCCGCAGCCAGTCTGATGCGCGTTCTCGAAGGTTCAATTGCCGGGTTTGTACTGGCAATACCACTGGGAATCGTGATAGGCTGGTACAAGTACGTGGAGAAATTTGCAGGCACAATCGTGGAAGTGTTCCGTCCGATTCCCCCACTGGCATGGATACCGCTGGCATTCATCATATTCAGGAACTTCGGGAATACCACAACGCTTGTGCAGGTCTTTGTCGTATTGGTGGGCGCATTCTTCCCTGCTCTGCTGGCCACCATACACGGTGTGAAATCCATAGATGCGATATACTTCGAGGCTGCACGGACGTTTGGCGCATCGCCGTCCCAGATATTTGCCAAGGTCATCGTACCAGGTGCGCTGCCCTCCATAATAACCGGTGTGCGCACGGGTCTCGGAGTGGGCTGGATGTGCGTTGTCGCTGCCGAGATGATAGGGAGTTCTGCAAGCGGCATAGGATTCTTTATATGGGTGATGTACGAGGTCGGCGGCGGTACCGCAGAGATCATATCGGGCATGATAGCGATCGGTTTCATAGGGTATCTGATGAATGAGGGTATACTCTTCCTCAGCAGGAGAATGATGAAATGGGACTCGAACTGAGGCATGTGACAAAGAAATTCAACGGCAAAACAATCCTCAATGAGGTCAACATGGAGATTAAAGATGGGGAGTTTGTATGCATAATAGGTACAAGCGGCTGCGGCAAGACCACCCTGCTGCGCCTGATATCTGCCCAGGAAGAGCTTACAGGGGGGGCAATACTCCTCGATAACAGACCTCCAAGCTGTGAGGATGGGGATGTGGGGTTCGTGTTCCAGGAGTATGCACTATTTCCATGGCGGACCGTCAAACACAATGTTGAGTTTGGTATGGAGGTCAAGGGGATTGATAGAGAAGAGCGCGGTGCAATTGCCCAGAAATACATAGACCTTGTGAAGCTGAGCGGATATGAGGATTACTATCCAAAAGAGCTGTCAGGAGGTATGAAGCAGCGCGTTGGACTGGCGAGGGCGCTTGCAAACAACCCTAAAGTACTCCTGATGGATGAGCCGTTCGCGGCACTTGATGCGATAACAAGGAATGTCATGCAGTGCGAGCTGCTGGATATATGGGAGAAAGAGAACAAGACAATATTGTTCGTGACCCACAGCGTTGATGAAGCATTGTTCCTGGCTGATCGCGTCATAACATTGGGGAGCCCGCCGGAATCAATACTTGAGGTTACCGACATTGGGATTCCACGCCACAGAAATAGAACTGGCACTGAATTCAACCGCATAAGGGACCACCTGCTCGGAATGCTGATGTCCAACGGAGATGCCGACGTCAAACAAGACCGAGAGTGTATGAGGCAGTAACAAACATGGCATGAGCCCAGCAGAGCGGCGAAACACCTACCTGCGGGCTGCCCTCAGGAAATACCTGCTCGGGAATCAGACCATCAGCAGCATTCTTGATAACCCAATCCATATACCAGAGTGCCCTTTCCCTGTTTTCCTCGTCTCCTGCAGCAGACCTGCATATACTCATCCACAGGCTCAGCAGCGGCCATGCGCCAGCACCCTTGTCCCTACCGCGCGGCGGAGCAAAGCCCCGCAAAATTGGAAATTTTGCAAGACCCCCATAATAATCCGTGCAGCCGTCGTACCTATCAGATTCATACCTGAATATACCGCCCCGCCCATTGCCCAGCACAGCTTCAATGCGGTCGAGCGCTTCAAGCATAATACTATCGTCCGCGCTGTATATCTCAAACGGATAAAGAAGCCCCATGAGTGATGCATCGATCCCGGTGTTTGCGGAATGCCGTTCCGCAACAGTATGAAAAACCGTAGGTTTTTCAGACATGTTAATAACATCACCAAAGGTGCGCACCAGACCGTTTTTGTTCCCATCGAGCAGTACTTCAAGCATGCTGTCAGCAGTATCGCGCCATATCTTATTCGGCAGCAGCTCGTCTGCACAGCGCATGCCGTGAGCGCAGGCTGCAAGCGAGTATGAGAGGCATTCGCGCAGGTCAGGGAATGCATCGCGCTCTTCCCATATGTCATTCGCAACCATTGTAAAATGTTCGCCATTCCATATGCTGCACAGCCCGTCCGCGGCACGCTCAATGAGATGATGCAGCCGCTCCAGCTCACTTTCTCTATCCTCACCGGTCCGTTATATGGTGATGTGCCGCCCACAGCACGCTGCCAGTCTGGTCAGGCTGCAGCCTGTATGCCGCACGCAGTCCATTCGCATAGTATCTCTCCCAGAACAATCCTGTTTCTTCGAATGCCCCAGCATACTGCGTGCACCACTTGAAGAACCCATCTGCCACATTCCGCATTCCCGCAATGTCGGCGGCAACGCAAACGTACGATGCGTCGCGCGGCCACACATAGAAATAGTTCTTCGCCCCATGTGAATATGATGCGCTGATGCTGCTGGCAGCAGCTATCCCCCCACCGGGCAGGCAGCAACTTTTTATAACCTCTCTGCTTTTCTCAACTAGAGCTGCAACATCAGCCTCCAACCTATCACTGCTCACAGCAAGTGATATTTGCAGTCCCGTTATCATAAAGTTAATCTACATATGGTCCAAAAGACGAATATTTGTCCAATCCGCAACATGGGGGTGTATGATGGAAGATTCCAACGATATGGGTGTCCCGGGCTTCACCAAGGCAGTAGTTTTGAACTCCCCTGAAGATGCAAATGCCTACCTGACGAGGGTAAGGTGTCCGTGCGGGGGTAACTATTCTGTAGCTGGAAGAGAGCTTTACTGCACCTATGGGTGCACCTATGATATTGCCCACGTTGCATGTACGTCATGCGGTGAAGAGAGCGATATATACTTTGATATTACCAGGATCATAGAGCAAGAAACCAGTCAGAGAAAGTAGAATCCGTGTGAAATGACATGAGAACCATAGAGTGGAACCCAGAGATCAATGCTGTGCGCATTATTGACCAGACGCTGCTCCCTGCTGAATACAAGGTTATAGACTGCACCACGCTGGAGGAGCTTGCCGGGGCTATCAGGATGCTGAAGGTGCGCGGTGCGCCTGCACTCGGCGCGGCAGGGGCTTATGGAATTGCGCTTGCGGCACATACCTATGATGGAAAGAACATGGACGGATTGGTATCACATCTCAATGCCTCGGCTGACGTGCTCAGAAGTATCCGTCCAACCGCCGTGAACCTGTTCTACGGGATCAACCGCACCCTCAAGAAAGCACTCCATGGCAGCAGTGTTGATGATGTACGGAGCCTTGCCCTGTCCGAGGCAGAGAAGCTTGCAGACGAGGACGTGCAGCTGAACAGGCGCATCGGAGATGCCGGCGCGGAGCTGCTTAACGATGGAGATACTATAATGACGCACTGCAATGCGGGCAGGCTGGCATGCGTGGACTGGGGCACCGCCCTTGGCGTGGTGCGCAGTGCTGTCGCGCAGGGCAAGAAGATCAACGTCATTGCATGCGAAACGCGCCCCCTGAATCAGGGCGGGCGCATCCCCACCTGGGAGCTCATGGAGGATAAAATCCCTGTAAAGCTGATCGCAGACAACATGAGTGCACACGTCATGAGCAGGGGCATGGTGGACTGCATGATCGTGGGCGCAGACCGCATTACACGGGATGCCGTGTTCAACAAGATCGGTACCCACACACACGCGGTGGTGGCTGCGCGGTACGGCGTGCCCTTCTACGCGGCTGCGCCTGTGTCAACATTTGACCTTGAGCATACCGCTTCGGAGATTACGATCGAGGAGCGCGACGGTGATGAACTCCGCTTCATGAAAGACATGCAGATTGCGCCGCGCGGCGTGGAGGTGTTCAACCCCGCATTCGACATTACGCCGCTTGAATTGGTGAGTGCGATTATAACAGAAAAGGGCATACTCCGGGCGCCCTATGAGGAGAGTTTTAAAGAGTATTTCGGTGTGAGAGTAGGATTTAGTCCTCCATAGTCCTTCATAGTCCTCCATAGTCCTCCATAGTCCTCCATAGTTCTCCATAGTCCTCCATAGTTCTCCATAGTTCTCCATATTTTTTTCGC
Organism: Methanobacteriota archaeon; assembly: GCA_030605385.1. Classification (GTDB taxonomy): domain Archaea; phylum Halobacteriota; class Syntropharchaeia; order JAUWIL01; family JAUWIL01; genus JAUWIL01. Next base: position 8,049 of record JAUWIL010000038.1, on the reverse strand, counting down.
ACCACTACTTTTATCAGTCATCAGTGTTTGCAAAATCAAAGATTTTGCTACCGTATGAAGGCGAAGCTTCCATACATGTTTGCGGAACAAAGTTCCGCAACAGTCTAAAAGTTCCACTTTTAGACATGTTTGCAGAACTAAGTCCATTCCCATATCTGCCGTCAGCGATGGCTGCTGTGTTGCCGTCTGTTATTTTTGCGTCCTTTTTATTTCTTTTTCTACTGCTTTTATGAATTCGTTCACGACATCGATTCCCTCTGACGCATCATCAGCGATTAGTTCCACATCGATTCCATAAAGCATGGTATGTCTGCTTCGCCGATACCCATCCATTATTCTCGCAAAATCAGTTAAATCTGGATATTTTTCTTTTATGTATTCTATAATGCAAATATGACTGCGTTCTTTAATGCCATCTCTGAATAACAGCGCCCTAGCAGTATGGAACATAGCTGTGTACACTGAGACCACTGCCAGATCATACATGTTATCTTCTATGCAACATGAGGCATTGCGCAGATGCCGATGAGCATTCATTATTTCCTTGTCGATCACATCGCCGCCGAGCTTACTATATTGCAGTAATCCCTTCTCAAAGCATTCTTTAAGTTTCACGGAAGCTCTACCCCATAAAGCAAAACATGATGATTCATCAGTTCATTATAAAACGGATCGCTGCTCCTCTTCAGTTTTAACCATTGTCCAATGCTGAACGCCTGGAGGTTTATCTCGATGTCGAGTTTGTCTTCTAGTTCACCGAGATCGAAATCTGCCTTCTGGTGTGTTATCAGAAGAAGGTCAATATCGCTGTGTTCATTAAAATCGCCTTTTGCATAGCTTCCATAAAGCGCAATTGAATGTATCTCGGGCATTTCATCTAATAATCTGTTCACCAGACCAGAATCGTATATATGGAATAATCCGACAAACCGCTTCAGCTCTGTGGTCATGTAGCTTTCTTTGAGACTATAGTAATGCGCCTGACCCAGTTTTCTGACTTCCAAAATTCCAGACGACTCTAATTTCCTCAGAATTTCACTGCTCATGCCGGTGCTCAGATCCAGTTTCTTTGCAATTTCTTTCACATACATTTCTGATGATGGGTGCAGAGCAAAATGTCTGAGAACCTTCCAGCAGGCATATTTGTTGAATAAATCAATCAAATGAACCACCGTTCATTATATTGAATGCCATTTCAATATATTAAACTTACTGTGACTGGTATCCTGATAGTGAACAAGTCACTGCCTTAGAGTTAGTGAGTGTGTGAATAAAGTTGGAGCGAACGAGGTGAGCCGTATGTGTTTTCACTCATCCTGTGGTCCCCCTTGCAATAATATCAACATAATCTTTAAAGAGGTATTTTTTGTATCTTTGTTTTCCTGTTATCTCTTTTAAAACACTGAGTGTTTCAAATTTTTTAACTAATTCATTTGCAGTTTCTTTTGATATATTCAATTTTTCGACCACGTTTTTTACATCAATTAGTGGTGTGTCGAAGAGTAAATCTATAAGTTTTATAGCATAAACACTTGATATAGATTTTTCGTAAAGTTTCGTTATCAAGTCCTCTTTTAATTTGATTATTTCTCTAGCAGTATCTGCTGCCTCGCCTGAGATTTCACCTATACCTCGCAGAAAGAATTTTGTCCATTCTTCCCATGCTCCTTCCATACGGACCTTCATAAGTAAGTCATAGTACTCTGCTCTATTCTTTTTTAGATAAAAACTCAGGTATAAAAGAGGTTTTGATAATATATCCTTCCAGTAAAGATAAAATGTTATAAGAAGTCTTCCAATTCTACCATTACCATCCAGAAATGGATGAATGGTTTCAAATTGAGCATGTATCAAAGCAATTTTTATGAGGGGTGGGATTTGATCATGTTCATAGAAAAAGTTTTCAAGTTCACCCATGGCCGATATAACCATATCAGGTGGTGGGGGTACAAAGATTGCTTCAACTAAAGAAGCGCCTGGTGGACCTATCCAGTTTTGAGATGTTCTAAATTCTCCTGGAGTTTTACTGCTTCCCCTTGTTCCTTCTACTAAGATTCTGTGGATTTCTTTAATCAGCCTTAAAGACATGGGTAGTTCTTTCAGCCTTTCTATTCCATAGTTCAAGGCTTTGATATAGTTTACGACTTCTTTTATATCATTTATATCTTCTTTCGGTGTTAGATTGGCTTCAAATTCAAGAACCCCTTCAAGTGAGGCTTGCGTTCCTTCAATCTGGGCGCTTAAAAGCGCTTCTTTCTTTACGTACATGGCAATAAAAATATCTGGATTGGGCAAAACTGTAATTATCCCATCCAATCTTGCAAGTGCTCTGTCTGCTTTTGAAAGTAAGGATTGTAATTCATCATCAAATTTAACAGGAGTGCGTGGAGGCAATGGATGAGGGATAAATGCCTCATACCCACCTGTTTGAGGGACAAATATACCTGCTCTTGTGTTCATAAGTCAGCCTCCGTTGGCTTAAATTCTATTTTCAGATTTAAGTCAGAATTTCCTGACTTAAAAAAGGATTTGTTCTTGTAAGTCAGTTCAACCGTACTTATTCTCTCCATCCTCTCACTCCTGCAAATCCTTCGAGTTATGAATATCCAGAAGCCTCCTTCTCGTAATCTGAACTGCAAACTTGGACAGATCACAGCCGAGCCAGCACCAACCCTGAGCCACTGAAAAACCTCCGGGTTTACTGGGATTCTTATTGATATGGGCATGTTAGGCACCTGTTTTTTCTACAGTCCTTCACCTTGTCAGGTTCAGTCAGGTCATTTGGGTTTACGGGCAGGCGGGGGGCATAACCCAGATTCTTCAATATGGAAATTACCTTGAGAATATTCGATTTGCTCGTGGAAATGATCAGGTCAATATCCTGCGTTACCCGCGGCACGCCGTAGAGGTTGACCGCAAGCCCGCCGACAATCAGATATCTGACCCTGTTATTATACAACGCTTCCAGAACTTCAAAATAGTACATATCACGACGCCTCCTCAATCTCATGCAACATTTTCATATCAGTGCACCTCCCATGATTGGATGAGGTTTAGCCCAAGTTTGTGGAGCGATTTGAGCAAACAAAGTGATTCGCAAAACTTGTGTTATATGAAGTTGCGCCATTATATCCTAATCCATTTGTCTTTTGGAACTCTGGCCTTCTCCACAGGCTCCCAGATACTCTGAGGATTGGGAATTTCTTTATATCCAGTTCCTCTATCAGGATCCGGCGTAGTTGGAAGGTTGTAAACGCAGATCAAGATATAATCGTCTTCCTTTTGCTGTGCAGCACTAACCTCGCTTTCCTCGAGAAGCACATCGCGTGAGTCAGCCATCCCTTTTACCTCAAAAACTTTTCCGCAATGACCCTGACACTGAAGATCATAGCCAAGTTTGTGTCGCTCTGTTACGTCTGCAACACTGTGCCCTTCTCCACTTAATTTTTTCCTTACCACAGCATAGGCTGCAGTCTCAATGAGAGATTTGTCTTTATCGCGATGAAAGCCGTGCACACCTAATTCCTCAAAACATTGACGAACTTCTTCTACTTGTAGTCCATATCGCTCTAGCAATTGCTCATCAAAGTACCCTTTGTGAAGTGGCAGAAATCCTGGTAGAAGATGAAACCCCCACAGAGGCATCCAGTTCAGACTTGCTTCAGGAACAAACAGATTTCCGGGTACTTGGAGAGTTCCATCATGCGCGACCGGGCGCTCTATTCTGGATGTTTTCTTTTCGGAGATAAGAAAAAGCGTAGCCTCGATAAGATTATCGGGATATTTCCAGGCCTTTGGGCAGCTCTGAACATCTCCAACCCTGTTAATTTGCTGTTCCAGTTTCTCCAGCACGCTCTGTGTGTTTGTACTCTCCAGACCGCATCGTATCAACTCGTTAACGGCTTCTGGATATTTCGCAATATTCGGATGCAGTAACTTTTTTTCCGTCGCGATAATTGTCTTCAGAAATTCAGGCGCATGATCCGCATCTGTCTCTAACGTCTCTACTTCACTTGGAGGATAAAACTTGTCGTCCTCTGCAAGCACAAACGGCACCTGAGACAGGGGGGTATCTCTCCTCTGTCGTCCTCCAACTTGGTAAGAACTTAAATCAGCGATGAGGCGATAGAGACCAGTCAACTTTTCCGGCTGTTCCTTCAGGGCTTCGAGCAGTTCTTCTTTGTACAGAAGGTCATATATATCATCAACAAATTCAATTTTTGACCTGAGTTCATCTCGTATCGAGTCGTGCACGATCTCCTTTCCTATGTGTGTCTTCAATGTATCTTTTCCAATGACCTGAGCAACTTTGTCCGCCACATCAGCAAGTTCATCCAGCCTCCTTGATTTCCCATCCTCATCAGGGAAAAGGGTTCCAGCCTCAATGAAGTGTTCAATGGGGTCTCTTAACTTGGTTTTCCAGAACTCTTCGCCAGGGCCGGAGGTTATATTATGTGCCGTAAGCAGTTCAGCAGGAAAAAATGTCCACACCGGATGAGGTGAAAACACCTCATAGACCACTTGTTTGAAGAAATCCACCACCTCGTCACACAACCAGTGATTCCATTTTGCCCCATAGTTGATCAGGTCCCGCCCGAGTTGAGGAATGAAATCCCCGAATATTCCGAAAGGTAGCCCGGTTTGCTCTCCTTCAACCGGCAGGAAGGAATAAACACCCGCGAGTTTGCCAGATAAACTCTGAAGGCTCTTTTCAGAATCTAACCCGAAGACAAGCCCTATCTCTCGCTCACTAATCTCAGAGCGGCGCACACGCTCTGTCTCTTCGTCCATTCGGATATCGGGTGGGACTCCAACAGTTTTTCGAAAGACCAAGTAATGGGCTTCTTCGGGATGCTGCTGCCCGTTTACCTGCTTCTTCACAAGAACCCGTTCCTTTTTTCCAATAGGAATGGTCTCAGACTCTTCCGTTTCCTTTGTAATAGTGAAAGACAACTGCGGGGTCTGTACTTCTATAATTTCAACGTTTTCCAGCAGAAGAATCGCCTCTTTGGGAAAATTGTAACTGGCGAGGAATTTCCCAATCTCTTCAAGTATTTCCTTACCTTTCATGCTCTCCAGCGGAACAAAGAAGCGGGTCGTGTGATCTCCTTGCAACCCTACTGGGTTAGTTTCAATCGGCAATATTTCCCAGGGCCAATTTGAGATGGGGATTCCTTCTCTCTTGGAATCATCCCAGTCTTTTTTGTCAAACCTAAAATGAAAATTACCTGAGTGGACATTTACGCAATCAGTAATACGAAAGATGGATTTAAAACCAATGCCAATATAGCCGCGGAAGCCTAACGATGGGAGTTTCTTGGAGTTTACATCGCAGATGGCATAGAAGTCGTCATCACTAAAGACATTACCGTCGTTGAGAATCTGCAGCGAGTCTTGCCCTAAGTGGATAGAAATTCTCTTTGCAGAAGCGTCTTCTGCGTTCTGAAGAAACTCCAGAACCCAGTGTTTAGGAGAGAGGAACACAGATTCCAGAGTCTTCAACATGTTCACATAGCCACCCCATAGGCGATTTTCTCTCTGTCCTATGGTGTTCTGCAAATGCTGTAGCACGATGCTCATCTTGTATTCACCCCTTTTTCTTGTTCTTAGCCCTTATAATTTTTCAGCATCCACTTCTATTAGCTCCTCTGACCATTTCTTGGGGGTTCCATCACATACTGAGGTGGTAAATGAAGCACGTTTAAAAATCTTGTTAGCTTCGATTGTTCCATTTCTCAAGTACCTTCTTATAGTATCTCGTTTTAATCCAGATTCTTTTTGAAGGATATTATTTTCATCTGTATATGTATATATCCACCTGAACACCCAAGCAACTGTGTCATACTCAGTACGTTCTCTAAATCCTAGTTGTTTTAATTGCTCTGAGCCACGTTTTCCAACCGAGTGATGAAATAGAGGCGTGTCAATTCCTAACAATTCGCAATATTCTATCTCCTTTTGATCTTGACTATCACCACTTTCTTTTATTTCTCTTGCTTTTTGTATCAATTCCTCGACGGGAATACTTGGAATATGAATGGTAGATAAGAAATTCCACCAATGGGATTTTTCAATATCATTATTGCCTTCACTTAACAGTGCTTCAATCAGATCATATGATCGGCAAATACCTTCGTTTAATTCTTCGGAAATAGAATCCCAATTGTATTTATTCATATTTTTTGCCCCATATAAAGTGCACACTTTCGCCTAACTTGTTCATATCCGCATTATATATACATCCCTATAGTTGAACTTTGCGACACTCTTTTTGAGTAGTTCATGCCCTCCTCAATATCTTGCCTGTGGGTGGGTTTTTGTGCAACTCATCTACTGCTCTCCGCCACTTTATGACATCCGGCAATAACATTCTGCCCAAACGAAATCCCGCCGTCACCATTCGGAACCCTGTTATGCACAAGAAACTGTAAGCCACTCTTCTCTACAAATGTTCGATCATTCTTGTAACAGGCACATTGTATGATACGCCGCCGGTAACGCCCACATATCCGATATCTCTGTCTAGCGCAGTGTTGATCGCTATATCTGTCAGCCCTCTCAAGATAGAGTGTACAAACGAGTAAGATATGTCTGCTATATCCTGCTCGGTATCTCTTGGAAGGTCTTTTATCTGTTCAAACAGGGAGAATGTTTTCACCGTGGTTGGACTGCTTCCTGCAGCATCCACATCCAGCTCATATTTCAAACTGCCCCGATCCAGGTATTTCCGAAACACGTTCGCCGTAGACTCATCAAAATACTCCGTCTCCAATCCCAACCTCTCGAAAATGGCAAAAACCAGCCGCCGAGGATCCTTCACTCCACATCTCCCCACAACTCAAACCCATCATCTATCTTCACATCCAGCACCTCAAGATGTTTCAGCCCTCCGCCGGCATCATAGCACGCCCAGTCGTCTTTCTCATATGGATGGCAGGTTATGATGTGATGCGTGCCGCGCGCCCTGAAAAGTCTCAGGTCTGCGCCGGATGGTGTGAGGTTGTTTGTAGGGTGGCTGTGCACGGTGCCAACCACGCTCAGGTCAATGGGAAGCATGTACAGTTGCATCAGGGCGCTCCCGCCCTTTGTCTCTGTGCCGGGAAGTACGAGCACATTGGTTATGATGCCCTTCTCCGCACTCAGCATGCCTGCGAACTCGTCAGGGTGCGTCTCCCTGCTGACGTTTAGAATGAATTCCAGAGTGTCGCGGGCTATGCCCTTGATAGTGCGCTTGATGATGTGTCACCTGATGACTTTAAATCCAATTTGTTGTCAATATTAGCCGATGGTTTGATGCGACCAAGTATTTAACATATTAGCCTAATGGTCTAATATTTAACCTATTAGTCCAAGCTTTCTATGAGGGGATGATTAAGTTGGCAGATGCGAATAATATCGGAGATGTTCAGCCGAAGGCCGTGATTGTCGGATGCGGCGGGGCCGGATGCAGCACTGTAAACAGGTTGCACCGCGCAGGTTTTAATGATGCGGATACCATAGCCGTTGATACCGATAAGCACCATTTGGATGCAATTCGGGCAGACAAGAGGATTTTGATTGGCAAATCGCTTACCAGAGGTCTGGGCGCAGGAGGATTCCCAGACATAGGCAAGAAGGCAGCCGAACTTTCGCGAGGAACACTTGAAGATGTTCTGAAAGATGCAGACCTCGTGTTCGTAGCCGCTGGTATGGGCGGCGGTACAGGAACGGGTTCGGTATCGGTTATCGCTGAAATTGCAAAGGAGCAGGGCGCAATAGTAGTGGGTATGGTGTCAACACCGTTCCATGTAGAGAAGGTGCGAATGATAAAAGCCAGAGAGGGACTCAAAGAATTAAGAGATGCCGCGCACATCATCATAACGCTGGACAACAACATGCTGTATGAGCGGGCGCCCACACTTCAGGCAGAGCAGGCATTTACAGCCCAAGTTTGACAGTTTTCACTCCCATATGAAGAGAATGTCTTCTCTTCAACCCCAAATTTTTCATTTTTTGTCAGGAAATCCTATTTGACAGTCCCAACAAATTCACTCAAATTGTCATGAAATT
>JAUWIL010000021.1 GCA_030605385.1 Methanobacteriota archaeon | reverse complement strand
TGTGTGAGCGCATGCCCAAGTGGTGCCATGCAGCAGAGAGGATTCAAGGACGTGCAGATAATGGCTATGATCGATGCGGCTGCTGCCGGAGAGTAATTCTATCCAGGCAGCTTGTTTTTCGTGAGCCGTAGTACTCCCTGCTCTATCTTATTTTTGAATGACCTTACGTTTCAGCTCTTGCTGCTTATGATGCTGCGAACTGGCGCTTCCCATGCATGCTGTCAAGCGTAGGTGAGGTGCCTGCTAAGAATGCTCCGCCAAGATCGGACAACATTGGTCATTACTCGGGTTGATATAAGGTTGATACAATTGCCACTATTTTTAACTATTATCTATTGACTTATAATGCCCATGATGTGACTTACAATACCCATGATATCTCGCTACATCTATCTGCGCTGTCTTATGTGGTATCGATTAAAGTGGATTTACCTCCCTTAACATAGGGTGCCGCAGAACTAAACATCAGAGCCAAGTTATCATACCTCTATTAATTGCTTTTCAAAAACCTTATAATATAATGAGGGGTATATGGGTGTGCGCTGGTATCGCGGTTGATACTGTGGGTACCGAGGTGATACTATGGATTTTGAGCTAACTGATGAACAGAAAGAAATTAAAAAAGCCGCGCGTGAATTTGCGGAAGGTGAATTTACAGACATTGCTATGGAGTGTGACAGAGAGGAGAAATTCCCCCGGGATGTGTGGAAGAAGGCATGCAAACTAGGATTCATAGGTGCATATCTGCCTGAGGAATATGGCGGTGGGGGACTTGGCCTGCTTGATTCGCTTATTATTGCTGAAGAGTTTTTCAGGGTTGACCCCGGAGTTGGAATGATAATGGCCACAACATTCGGTTCTGAGTTTATCTTTTTACTTGGAAAGGAAGAGCAGAAGCAGAAGTACCTCCCACCACTGATCACGGGAGAGACTATCTGTGCAGCGGCATTCACAGAACCTGATGCAGGAAGCGATGTGCAGGGCATCCAGACAACGGCTGTGAAGGATGGAGATGAATGGGTGCTCAATGGGACCAAGATGTTTATCACCAACGGGACAATTGCCGACTGGATGATCGTGCTGGCAAAGTCACATCCAGATGCAAAGAAGGATGCGCAGAGGTTTACAACATTTATAGTTGACTGCAAGAGTCCGGGGTTCTCTGCAGAGAAAATACACGGCAAGATGGGTATACGTGCATCAGACACTGCAGAAATAGTGTTGAGCGATGTGAGAGTTCCAAAAGAGAACATAGTTGGGCTTCCCAAGATGGGATTCTACAACGTCATGCAGTTCTTTGATGTGACGCGAATAGGTGTCGGTGCTCAGGCGGTAGGTCTTGCACAGGGCGCACTTGAAATGGCGGTGAAACATGCCAAGGAGAGAAAGGTCTTCGGCAGACCACTCATATACAATCAGGGAATACAGTTCAAGCTGGCGGAGATGGCAACACGGGTGGAGGCAGCCAGGAATCTTGTGTACAAGGCAGCAGCCCTTGTAGACGCCATGAAGCCGGATGCTGCGATGACATCAATGGCAAAGTGGTATGCAGGAGAGACTGCCGTATATGTCGCTGACGAATCACTGCAGGTACACGGCGGATATGGGTACATAGATGAGTATCCGATCGAGAGATTCTACCGATCCGCAAAGGTTCTGGAGATCTATGAGGGGTCCAAGGAAATCGAGAAGATGATAATCGGCAGAACGATCGGCGGCAAATACTGAAAAGGCGCTGGCATGCAGTCTAAAAATGCGAACACAGTGTAAAAATGTAAATCAAAAATGTTTGGGTGAGTGAATTGGAAACGGAGATAGCTGAAAACGACTTCATTCAGAGGTATGATCTATATGGGTGCATCCAGTGCGGCAAATGCACCGGTGGGTGTCCCGTATCTCTAAAGTCACCCCTGAACATCAGACGTCTCGTCAATGAAGCTACTCTCCTCGATCCTTCTGAGGCGGCGCAGGGCAAAGCAGATCTGATAGGGGATTGTACAACCTGTGAAACGGGCACGCTGCGATGTCCCAACGGCGTTAAACCGTCAGAAGTAGTGATCGGTATTCGCGGGGTTCTCATCGAACAGGGAGAGATGCCGCAGACTGTCCAGGAGGCTCTTGAGAGTGCTTTCACGAAGGGCAATCCGTTTGGGAGGGCTAAGAATAAAAGGGCTGAATGGGCAGCTGACCTTGACGTCAAGAACATTGCAGACGGTGATAAGGCAGATATGCTGTACTACGTCTGCTGCGAGGCTTCATATGATCCTCGAGCCCAAGATGTTGCTAAATCTATTGTCAACGTGCTTAAAACGGCAGGCGTTGACTTTGGAATACTTGGTAACAGTGAAGTATGCTGCGGCAGCGAAATGCGCCGACTGGGCGAAGAAGGGTTATTTGAAGAACTTGCCGAGAACAACATGGCGCAGTTCAACGATCTGGGTATCAAGCATATAGTAACGACTTCGCCCCACTGTTTCAACGCATTGAAGAACGAGTATGCCGATGCCAACTTTGAGGTTCAGCATTATACGCAGCTGGTTTCGAACCTGATCGACAGTGATAGGTTGAAGTTCACCAAGAGCGTTGATAAGAGAGTTACATACCACGACCCATGCTTCCTCGGCAAGCAGAACAAGGTTTTCGACGAGCCCAGAAATATTCTGCGAAGCATTCCCGGAATCGAGTTCGTGGAATTTGACAGATCACATGAGAAAAGCCTGTGTTGCGAGGGTGGCGGAGGCAGAATGTGGGTGGACAGCGAGTCAGATGCCAACGGGCGGCAGTCCGAGGTTCGTGTTCGTGATGCTGCCGAGATGGGGGTTGACATAATCGCAGTAGCGTGTCCATTCTGCATGCTGACACTCGAAGATGCTGTAAAAGCAGAAGAATTGGAGGAGAAAATCCAGATACTTGATATTTCAGAGCTGGTTAATCAGGCGCTCTGATTGATAGTGGCATGGATTTTGGAGAGGTGCCTTTGATGGCTGGCGTAGGTGCCGCTTATATGGTTGGCCTCGTGATATCTCTCCAAAAAAATATATTGCCCGCAAGGGTTTCTAGGTCTTGCCGCTACCAACCCAATGGCTTTGTTGCTCCACAATCTGAACCGGCATGAACGCAGTAATTGTCTTCATGTTTTGTGATGATGTGGGAATTGCGAAGAGTAAATGAGGTAATAGTACGCATGGATTAAAATCAGGAACTCATAACCTGATCCAACTTAGGAGGGAAAAGAACAGATGGTTGATATAATCGTATGTGTTAAGCGGGTGCCGGACACATCTGAGGCAGAGGTCATCATAAAGGATGATAAGAGGGCCATCAAAGATGCGGATCTGACATTCGACATTAACGAGTGGGATAACTATGCGATAGAGGAGGCCATCCTTAAAAAGGAGGCTCTAGGTGGAAAAGTTACCGTCATAGGCGTCGGAGGCGAGGAAGTTAACGAGGTATTGAGAAGGTGTTTGGCGAAAGGAGCCGACGAAGCGATAAGGCTGACAGACCCTGCATTCGATGGGTCAGACGGATATGCGATAGCCAAGATATTAAGTGCAGCCATAAAAGATCTGCAGTATGACTTCGTGTTCACAGGGGCACAGGCAGGCGATGATAGCTATGGCGTAACTGGTCAGATGCTCGCAGAGATACTTGGCATACCGCATGCTACAATGGTGACTAAGGTAGATATTAACAATGGTACGGCTCGTATCCGCAGAGAACTTGAAGGAGGACTTGAAGAAGTCGACGAGATTAATAAACCTGCAGTGTTCTGCATACAGACAGGGTTAAACGAACCGAGATATGTATCCATCATGGGCATACGCAAGGTATCCAAGAAAGAAATTCCGGTCAAGGCGGCAGCAGATATCGGTATAAGTGCAGATGAAGTTGGAGAGGTAGGCTCGATGGTAAAACTAGAGGAGTTCTCCATACCGCCTGCAGGAGAGCTTGCTGAGATGATAGAGGGAACTCCCGATGAAGCTGCAGGAAAGCTGGCAGCGATACTCAAGGAGAAGGGGGCGTTCTAAACCATGGCAGAAATATTTGTATTAGCAGAACACAGGCAAGGAGTAATACGAGATGTTACATTCGAGATGCTGGGTGAGGGTAAGAAAGTTGCAGAGGCACTCGGAGCAGATCTCACGGCAGTACTCCTCGGCAGCGGTGTACAGGATTTTGCTGAGAAGTTGAAGGACTGGGCAAATAAAGTTATTTTTGTAGATGACCCCAAGCTTGAAAATTTCAATGCAGAGGCCTACCAGAAGGTGCTTTCAAGCCTGATAAGCGAGCGCAAACCAGTGCTCACAATGATAGGTAACACAAGCTTTGGATTGGACCTTGCACCTGCACTGGCAGTCGAGCTGAAGATGCCAATTGCAACAGATTGCATAGGCATAGAGGTTGATGGCGGCAAAGTCAAGGTAATACGCAACATATACAGCGGAAAGATCAATGCGCGCATGAGCTTCAGAGATGATGCAACCCAGTATATGGTAACAGTTCGTGCATCCGCATTCCCTGCACCGGAATCCGCGCCTGGACTTGGCGGAGCTGTAGAGTCAGTGGCAAGCCCCCTGACCGAGGAGATCGACTACAAGAAGTTTATCGCATACGAAGAGGCTGCGGTTGGAGAGGTGGACATTACTGCCGCCGACATACTGGTCAGTGTCGGCCGTGGCATCGGAGATGTCGAGAACATACCCCTGGCAGAAGAGCTTGCCAAAGTTCTTGGCGGTGTGGTGGCATGCTCAAGACCTGTTGTGGACAAGAAGTGGCTGCCCAAGCCTCGTCAGGTTGGAACTTCTGGTAAGACCGTAAAGCCAAAGCTGTATCTGGCACTCGGCATCAGCGGTGCCTTCCAGCACCTTGCAGGCATGCAGGCTTCAGACCTGATCGTTGCGGTCAACAAGGATCCAAAGGCGCCGATCTTCAGTGTCGCCAACTACGGCATAGTAGGTGATATAATGAAGGTTATGCCAGTGCTAAAGGACAAAATAACAGAGCTTAAGGGGTAAAAAAAACCCCTTCAACATTTTTTTAGAAGAGTGTAATACCCCCTCACTGTTGTTGGGGTTATATCGATTTGCCAGAGGTGTGATAATGGTTAATTTTGAGCTTACAGACGAGCAAAAGGATATACAGAAAGCGGCACTGGAGTTTGGAGAAGGTGAGTTTGACCCTGACTACGCAAGACAGTGTGACGAGAACCATGAGTTTCCCAAGGATATCTGGAAGAAAGCATGCCAACTAGGATTTATCGGGTCGTACTACCCTGAGGAGTACGGCGGCGGCGGATTGAGTGTACTGGATAATGCCATCATAGTAGAGGCGCTATGCAGAAAGGATTCAACTATCGGAACTGCACTCATAGTTTCTGATTTTGCGTCAGACATCATACTGCGCGTTGGGACTCATGAGCAAAAGGTCAAGTGGCTGCCGAAGATTGCCGGAGGAGAGATGCTCTCCGCAGGAGGGTTTACAGAGCCCGATCACGGCAGTGATATAACGCTTATGAATACCAGTGCAGTAAAAGATGGCGATGAATGGGTCATAAACGGTGTTAAGACCTTCATAACCAACGGAACTAATGCCGGAATAGTTGTAACACTATGTCAGACGGATTCAAATGCCAGCCCTACCTACAGAGGACAGAGTACGATCGTGGTGGAGACCGATCGCCCAGGATTCGAGGCAACCGACCTCGGATCGAAGATGGGGATACGCAGTACAAAGACTGCAGAGCTTTCATACAGCGATGTACGCGTCCCTGCTGACAACCTTGTGGGTATGGTGGGGAAAGGGTTCTACAACGTCCTTGAGTTCTTCGATGAAAGCCGGGTTGAAATTGCAGCGCAGGCACTGGGAATCGGATGGTGTGCATATGATAAGACCCTGGAGTATGTCAAGCAGCGCAGGCAGTTTGGCAAACCACTGGCAGCTCTCCAGAGCGTGCAGCACAAACTGGCGGATATGGCTACAAAATTAGAGGCTGCCCAGCTGCTAACATACAAGGCAGGATGGAACTTTGATCAGGGTCGAATAGATCCAAAGCTGACTTCGATGGCGAAATTCTACGCTGCCCGTGCTGCTGTTGAAGTGTGTGAAGAGGCGGTCCAGATCCACGGTGGGTATGGATACATGTCGGAATACGATGTTGAAAGACATTACAGAGATGCGCGGATAACAGAAATATACGAGGGCACCAAAGAGATCCAGAAGAACACCATCGCGAGTTCCATTCTTGGAAAGTTTAAATAACAGAGTATTTTTGCTATCGTCTGCACCGCACCTCAAAAGGGGGTGCGTACTTCAAATTTTTTCTGTGAAAACTGCGACCTAAAGTTAGAACTCAGGGTATTGCAATTACAGTCCCATGAAGTACCGTAATTATAGCCCATCAAGCAATGATTATGTAGTAAGCCTTAATCAGTAACCTATAACAATAACACAATAAGTGGCCCTATTGTAAAAAAAATAGCCAAACAGAGATGATACCAAGGTATGGCCAAAACGGCAGACCAGCTCAAGAGGTACGAATTCAGGACTCAACTTGAAGGGCTTCGTGGTAAGAGCGGACGCGGGACAGAACTGGTTAGCATACTAATACCACATGATAAACAGATATCAGATGTAACGTCACAGCTCAGGGACGAGTACGGACAGGCAGCCAACATCAAGAGTAAAACAACACGATTGAATGTGCAAAGTGCCCTCGACTCAGTCATGTCCAGACTGAGATTTGTGCAGCGGGCACCTCTTAACGGGGTTGCCATATACTGCGGAGCCATTGACATAGGTGGAAATAAAACAGAGATGGAGACAATCATAATAGAGCCTATCAAGCAGATCAAATCCTACAAATACCACTGCAGCTCCAGTTTCCTGCTGGAACCGCTTGAAGAAATGCTGATGGATACGAGGGTCTATGGTCTCCTTGTTCTTGACCGCAGAGAAGCGACTGTGGGTTTACTTAAGGGAAAGATAGTACAGCCCCTAAAGCATATGACCAGCTCAGTGCCCGGCAAGCAGCGGCAGGGCGGACAGAGTGCTATGAGATTCCAACGGCTGCGTGAGATTGCCATAACCGACTTCTATAAGCGAATCGGTGAACATACAAGTGAGATATTGATACAGGTCGAACCAAAAGAACTGCAGGGAATTCTTGTAGGCGGACCGAGTCCGACAAAGGAAGAGTTCGTCAGTGGCGAGTATCTCCACCATGAACTGCAGCAAAAGATTATCGGCAAATTCGATGTTTCCTATACTGATGAGTCGGGATTATATGAGCTGATCGACCGTGCTTCCGAGACCATGCAGAATGTAGATGTAATGCATGAGAAACAGGTTATGAACCGCTTCATGCGAGAACTTGTTGGTGAGAAAAGCCTTGCCACATATGGAGAAGAACACGTGAGGCGCAACCTTGAGATGGGTGCAGTGGATACCTTATTGTTCTCCGAAGACCTTCGCATGACGCGCCTCCGTGTCAGGTGTAGTAGCTGCAACACTATTACTGAAGTTACCGTAAGGTATAGGCTTGGCACTGACGTAAGGGATTCAAGTCTGAAAGCATGCAGTAGCTGTGGGGGAGAGATGGAAGTGCTTGGGTATGTTGATATCGTGCACGAGTTGACCGAGACCGCAGAGAACATGGGCAGCCGGGTGGAGTTTATATCGACAGACTTCGAGGAGGGTGCTCAGCTAATGAATGCCTTCGGCGGCATAGCTGCCATACTGCGGTACAGCACAGGGATCTAGCAATAGGGCAGATTCAAACATGCCTGAAATGCTCTGCGTTTCATGCGGTTGCAAAATCTTTGATTTTGCAAACATGTATGGAAGCTCTGCTTCAATACAGTTGTGGAGCTATGCTCCACAAACAAATAACACATGACGTCCGCCTGCACTCTACAATCTCCTGAACTTGTAGTCGACTCCTTTCCTCTTCAGATATCGTATAAGTTGACTCTTGGTTGCGAAATGCTCTCTGTATGGTGAGCCTCCCGAAGCTTCACAATTCTCTCTGTCGTGATCCCTGCATACTTTGGGGCGCTCATCATATATGCTGCATTCACCACTTTCATTCAGCGCGGTACATCTACTTTGAAATTCCACATACCAGTCGCCATCGTGGTCTATGAACACATTTGTATCCTCATGGAGAAGGTGCCACATCAGGGCATCATAATCGGTCTTGCTCCTCGGCCTGTCAAGCTCCACGGTAACATATTCGCAGCACATTGTGCAAGGATGACATGGATTGTGCTCCATACCTTGCGGAGCAAAGCTCCGCGAGACACTTGTCAAACCGAGGGTTTGACTGTCTCGCAGAATCTCCGATTCTGCAAGATCTGAAATGCTTTGCATTTCAGAGATACCTGCTGGTTTCTGCCTTTTTGCCTTTCTGCTCCCTGTACCACCTCCTGTTTTCTTGCCCTTACTTTTTTTATCCGCCTTCATTTCCTTCTCCACGACATTCTATCCCCTAACGTTTACCTGTCGAATGCTCTGCCTTCGGTCCGCCAGATTTACCAGAGCTGTTAGTACTGCCTCGGCGGCGCTTTTTTATCTTCATTCTCCACTCGTAGTACCCCAGGGGGTGTGAGACCTTTTCACAATATCTATCCTTACCATGACAGTTGCCGTAAGTATTCATCGTAGAGCATGCAGGCGGCGTGTAAGTGGTGCCAGAGGCACGCCCAGCAATGTGCTCCACCTGGTAGCGAGTCTTCTCCTCATCGAAATCCGGAGAGACGTTATACTGCGCAACAATCTCGTCGGCGTTCATACCTATGTTAAGCAGAAAAGACGTTAAAGCAAAGCGCGCTGTATGCGGCAGATTAATGCTTGCTTTGAGGTTTTCAAGCAAGTGTTTCATGCAGGGTGGAAATTCAGCCGCATCCACTTCGCCAAAGTCAAAACCACCCTGAACAGAACTCCTATGCTCCTTCAGTACAGAGCGTACCTCCTCTACGTAAGATTCTATATCCTTGCATACATCTTTCGGGATCCTTAATGGAAGGTCAGCCTGTATCTTCTCATAAATGGCTTCCTGCAGAAGACGCGTGAAATCGCCCTTTGGGGTCCTTACCCAGCCGTGATTCATATCCCTGTTAGATAACTTCCACTTACTGGCACGTATACCCACAGCCATGTGCACATAGTCAGCAAAGAATACTCTGTAATCAGGTCCATCGTATCTGAGGTTCACATCCATACCCTCAGCCATTTCCATGATGAAAACATCATCTTCACTAACAAGGGACGTGTACATGGATTTGCCCTCCATAAGTGCATACCTGCGTATAAGGTATGCATCATTCACACATGAAACGAGTATCCTTGCGAATGGATACGATAGAAGCTCCATCTCCACACGAGCGCGCTCCGTCCTGCCGTACCGTGCTGGATTGCCCTTCATTCTCGGCCTATATATTTCACCCTCTATGGCCTGAAATATGCGCTCCTTACCTCTCATCCTGGCACGCTCGAGAGCGCGGGAGGATATAAGGTCCTCAAGAGTGATGCCGGTCTCCTTCACCCTTTCGGCGGCACTGACAGTGAATGGGTATAATGCAAGTGCACGTATGTCTCCCAGTAACATTCAAAAAACTCCAGGTGATTGGGCTGTATGCAGTTACATATCTGTGAAAGCAGAGCCTTCACCTGTATAGCAGACTGCGGCAGACTATGTCTGCAGGGTACTTTGCAGAACGAAGTTTCGCCATGTGGGTAAAATCTTGCGGAATCAGGGAATTCCGCGAGACAGATGAATGCTTTGCAAACATGTCTGGAAGCGAAGCTTCCAGACGGTTATGGAACAAAGTTCCACAAACATGTCTGAAAAACCTACGGTTTTTCATACTGTTGCAAAACTACGTTTTGCAAACATGTTTGAAAAGCTGCGCTTTTCATACGGTTGCGGAACTGCGTTCCGCAAACATCCATCAAGTCTAATCCGACTCTATCCTTGGGGCCAGCAGATATTCTGCGCTACCGCTCCCGTCAGCTATGCTAAACGATATTTGGACTGGATAATCCTTGCCCAGGTTTATTGTAACTTCCGGAACTCTGCTGATAGGCTTGCTCATGTCACCTAGATAGTCAAGTGAGTATAGCGATCGCACTCCTGATCCCTTTAGCGATATGAGCTGATCCTTGGTCAACTCGAATTTTACCCTATCAGTGTCACCTTCTGCCTCCATATAGAGAACATTCTTGTCGACTCCCAATGCAATGTGGTCGCTAATCTTCTCGGCCGCCCTTATAGCCCGGCGAAAATCCCCCCCACTCATAACAACGGCTGCAGGAAGGTCCAACTTGGGTGTAGATGGCTCCTTGCGCAGGGTCGAGACGTCTAACAACGATACTGCATATGTGAGTCCGCTGAAAGTGATGACCATCCTCTGGGCATCTTCATCCAGCTCAAGTCCCACTGTATCATTCGCCTGCGCCATGCCGAGTATATCACTCAGCTTCGTTAAGTCCATACCAAGTTCTTCACTATCACACTCATATGAGCTGAACGCATCTGATTTAAGTGAAAACGTTACCATTGCGACGTTGGCAGGGTCAACAGCCTTAAATGTTATTCCATCCTCTGCAAAATTGAACTTGCCTTCATCAACGAGTGTCGATAGGGCTTCTATGCTGTCCTTTAGCAGTTCAGCGTTTATTGATGCTTTTAACAATCCAACTACCTCCAATTTCCTTCCATACTTCTTGCGAAGCACGTGTACTACAAGCTTGGTATATCCCACCCCTACTATACAAGCTTAGTATATCCCACCTCTACTATTTCTGCTATAATAATGTTTAAACCTATATAAAGTTATTAGGATGTAATAAGTTGCAATTACCCTAAATATCTCTGAAACTTGTCGAAATCAAAGATTTCGACCGTCTTGCAGAACATGGTTCTGCTAGACTCGTGGAGCTTTGCTCCACGCTGTCTCGCGAACATTTGGTTCGCAAGACGCCCTGCGTTTCATATATTCAGCGGAATCGAAGATTCTGCGAGACATAGTAAAAGCAAAGCTTTTACTTGTCTCGCGGAACCACGTTCCGCAAGACATTCGCAAGATACGCCTAATGCTATGCCATTAAAACCTGCTTTATCTCTGGAACGTTTTCCTTCAGTGCTCTGAATACCACATCATTAATGGTTGCCTGCGCACTTGGGCACCCCAGGCACATACCAAGAAGTCTAACCTGCACAACTCCATCAGAGCTGACGTCGACCAACTCTACATCACCTCCATGAGATTGGAGCATCGGCTTGACACTTGATTTTATTACCTGTTCAACCTTTTCCTTTAGTGTGTCTGTCATTTATTGCCTCCTCATGATTTCCTCTAAATATTGCAAAAAGCAAATGTTCGCGAGACAGTAATTTCACCTGTCTTTGAACTCGGGTTTGCGCTTCTCCATGAACGCTTTCACACCCTCAACATGGTCCTCCGTAGCGAAACACGATGCAAATGAGTTTGCCTCATATGATAGCCCCGTGACTAGATCTGCCTCCGATCCGCGTACAATGGCATCCTTCGCAATAGCTACTACCGGCATACTTTTACTGGCAATCTTGCCTGCAAGTTCCATCACCTTGGCCTCCAGCTCATCAGGCGGTACGAGCATGTCCACGAGACCTATGCGCTCAGCCTCTTCAGCACTTATCATGTCACCAGTAAGTACGAGCATTATGGCCCTGCCCCTTCCGACCAGCCTTGGCAGACGCTGTGTTCCGCCGGCACCTGGTATTAGACCTAGATTTATCTCGGGTTGGCTGAATCTGGCCTTCATGGATGCCACGCGAATGTCGCATGCCATGCTCAGCTCACAACCTCCTCCAAGTGCCAGACCGTTAATCATGGCTATAACAGGCTTCGGCATCTCCTCCAGGCTCCTCAGCAGACCGTGCAGGCGCTTGCAGAAAATCCATGCATCATGTGCGCTCAAACCCTGAAAGTCGGGTATATTGGCTCCTGCAGCGAATGCTCTGCCCTCTCCGGTTATCACCAGCACCCGTATGCTGGCGTCCTTCTGCAGGTCAGCTACTGCAACTTCCATCTCGCTGATTAACTCGAAACTGAGAGAGTTGAGTGCCTCAGGTCTGTTAAGCGTGATTTTCGCTATCGCTCCCTGCTTTTTGTATTTTATGTTTTTGAACTCCATATCACCTACCTCCAACCTCCACCTACCTTACGACCATTTAAGATATGTTTGTATGAAGTGGTTGCGCTGGTGCACGCCACGCATCATAATGATCCTACTTCTTACCGTAGTCGTAGAAACCGCGCCCTGCTTTCTGACCGAGATATCCGGCGCGCACCATCTGCCTTAACAGGGGTGCAGGTCTGAATTTTGGATCGCCGGTCTCTGAGTGCAGTATCTCCAGTACGGCCAGCAGCACATCCAGCCCCACAAGGTCGGCAAGTGCCAGCGGACCCATCGGGTGCCCGAATGAGAGCTTGCATATTGTATCAATATCCTCCGGGCTGTCCGCAATTCCCTCCATGAGCGCAAATACCGCCTCGTTGATAAAGGGCACTATCAGCCTGTTAGCCACGAATGCTGGCGAATCCTTCACAACAACCGGGGACTTGCCCATTTTCTCGGCTACCTCTACCGCGACTTTGACAGCCTCATCCGATGTCGTAAGCGACTTTATAACTTCCACGCACTTCATCATCGGCACAGGATTGAAGAAATGCATGCCCACTACCTTATCAGGTCTGTTTGTTGATGATCCCACGATTACAATCGGTATAGTGGATGTGTTGCTCGCAAGTATCACATGCGCCGGTGCGAGTTCGTCCAGCTCCTTGAATATCTTCTTCTTCAGCTCAATATTCTCTGTAGCCGCCTCGATTATGAGGTCTGCCTTGCTGACAGCCTCCTTTACGTCTGTGGTCCCCTTTATTCGTCCGACTATCTTACCTGCATCATCTTCACTGATCTTGCCTTTCTTTACGATGCGTGCGAGGCTTTTCTTGATGGCTTCCGTGCCGCGCTCAACGAACTTGTCATCAATATCTCTCATATAAACGTCATATCCTGCCTGAGCTGCTACCTGAGCGATTCCGTTACCCATTGCTCCTGCGCCTATAACACAGATAGTTTTTACTTCCATCCCAAATTAACCCCCATTTCCATAAACGCCGCTTAACAATCCGATGTTACATTTACAAAATTGCTTGCAGAACGCTCCGCCTTTAAAGACGGGGATGAATGCAGCACATCATCAAGCAATTTTGTAAACGCTACAAACTTTAGTTTGTAGTAGTTTACTGTACGGTAAATGCAGGTATAACACCGTCCCTGTGCGCGTACTTGTCTCCTGGTATAACCATATGCCCAACCTCGACACGCCTGCCTATAACATCCAGACTTAATTCATCCGGTGCAATGTTGGAGATGCGCCCCATTATACATGGGCCCTCATCCAGTGTGACGAGTGCGATCGGTATGGGTGCCTGTGACTCCTGACCTTCCTGAGGCACGCGAACGACTGTGTATGTCTTTATGACCCCTTCACCTTTCATCTCAACCACTTCGATGTTTGAGCCGGAGCACTCCTGACAGACTATTTTTGGTGG
This sequence comes from Methanobacteriota archaeon, assembly GCA_030605385.1. Taxonomy (GTDB): domain Archaea; phylum Halobacteriota; class Syntropharchaeia; order JAUWIL01; family JAUWIL01; genus JAUWIL01. Next base: position 6,449 of record JAUWIL010000021.1, on the reverse strand, counting down.
AACCGTGTACTTCCCGCAGTCATTGCACTTCAAGCCGAGAAGTTTATCCTCCTTGAGAGCTTCGAAATACCTGTCTGCTGTTAATTTGTATTCAGCCATTTTAGCTCACCTCCTCAGAATAATGTTGCAAAGCGTTCCGCCGTCACCGCCAAGTGTATCTGTCATGCCAATCTCTGCACCGCTGACCTGACGCTTGTCTGCCTCGCCGCGAAGCTGTTCTACGATCTCTACAACCTGTGCAGCACCTGTGGCCCCGATCGGATGACCTTTTGCCTTCAGACCACCGGATGGGTTGATCGGTATCTTGCCATCCATCTGCGTGACTCCGTCCAATGCCGCCTGGCATCCCTTACCGTGTTCAAAGAAGCCCAGCCCTTCACTCGCAACGATTTCGGCAATGGTGAAGCAGTCGTGCAGTTCCACAACGTCAATATCCTTTGGCTCAAGCCCTGCCATCTTGTAGGATTGTTCTGCAGCGAGTTCACGGGACCTTAATCTGGGCAGATATGTCTGTGTACCGAGATTACCTGCAGAGGATTGTCCAACACCTGCAATGTACACAGGCGTATCAGACAGCTTTCTGGCAACCTCCTCGGATGCGAGAACAAGTGCAGCACCGCCATCGGAGAATGGACAGCAGTCAAATAACTGCAGCGGGTCGGCAATCATCGGGGCGCCAAGCGCTTTTTCCATGGTTATGGGCTTCTGGAAGTGTGCCTTCGGGTTGTTGGCCCCATTCTTATGCGCTTTGACCGCTATCGTGGCCATACTCTCCTTGAGGGTTTCCATGGGCACGTCGTATGTCTTTGAATACAGGTTCGCTATCAAACCAAAAACACCAGGGAACGTGAGTCCGCAGAAGCCCTCATACAGCGCATCACTTGCCATTGCAAACGTCCTTGTCGCGAGAGGTGTTCCCATTGAAAGAGCTCTCTCGGTACCTGCTACCAGCACAATATCATAGAATCCCGAGGCGACCCAATTGTATGCATCCCTCGTTGCCATGGAGCCTGTTGCACATGCCCCTTCGAACCTTGTTGCTGGAACTCCTGCAATTCCAAGCTCTGAGGCTACAAAACCTCCCATGTTGAGCTGCCCCTCTTCAAAGCCAGCCAGGCAGTTCGATACGAATAGAGCCTGAATGTCCTTTGGAGTGATATTCGACGAATTGATAGCGTCCATTGAGGCTTCTGCTATCATCTCCATGTTAGTTTTCTCATGTTTACCAAACTTGGTCATCCCCACGCCAACTACAGCTACTTTCCTCATAAACCATACCTCATAGTGAATATGTTAACTTACGTATAATATATGACGTAGATAGTATGTGCGCAATAGCTTATTAAAAAGGTTTTGGAATGGTGAATGTAGTACTTAATTCCTGATTCTAACCAATATCAATGGATTGGAGGGGAGTGGAATTAACATGTCTTTCGATTGGCAACTAATCCACTAAACTCCAAGCTAACCATCCACTAAACTCCAGGCCATGGAGATTGCCCAATAAAAACTTAATAACTCTAAAAACGTATCATACCTTAATGGAAATCGCCTATTTCGCTTTCGATCAGCACATACCTTCAACGCACGCAGGCTTCGTTCATACTATCAGCATCAGCAGGGCACTTATGGATAAGGGCTGTAGAGTTATGCTGTATGCACTTCCAGGAGAGGGTGGTGTCCTGAACCCTTTCTTGTGGAACGACGCCTGCAACGGCGTTCCCATTCAATATGTAAGATTTACCGTGTCATTTCGACCATTAGTGAAAATATTGTATCCGCTGAATATCATAAGCCACAAAAAAGCGCTTCGCACACTTCAAGCTCACAAACCTGACCTGATCCACGAGAGATTTCACACGCCAAACCCATACGGAGTCAAGCTTGCCAATGAGATGGGGATAAAACGCGTGCTTGAAGTTAACAGTCTGTATATAGAGGATGGCGCGTACACGGGAAGAAAGGCTGAGATAGCACGGCATGATAGAGCGGTGCAATTTGAGCATGCATCTGCCATAATAACCCAGACCGAGACGCTAAAAAAAATGATTGGGGGACTGACGGACAGACCGATTTTCGTCGTTCCCAATGGTGTGGATACGGCAAAATTCACGCCAGAAATAGATTCTAACGAGCTGAAAAGCAGATTGGGCATAAAGGATGAGATTGTAATAACATTTTTGGGCTCTTTCAGAAAGTGGCATGGCGTCCATCAGATACCTGAAATAGCTAAAAGATTTGGGAGTGACGTCAAATTCCTGCTCATCGGCTCAGGAGAACTGTTTGAGGAGATTAAGGGATTAAAGACGGATAATATGATTCTGCTCGGATCAATAGCGAACCATGATGAAATACCAAAATATCTTGCTCTATCCGATATATTGATAGCTCCTTTCGATCATGAATACTTCAAAACCCATGGCTTCTGGTGGAATCCGGTGAAGTTGTTTGAATATGCTTCATCCGGAAAACCTGTTGTTTCATATGACTTTGAAGAGGTTAGAAAAATTGTTAGTGGTGGCGGGCTGCTGGCGGAACCCGGGAATATAGATGATTTTGTTGGGAAACTGAAGTATCTTGTAGATAACGAATCTGAAAGAGAAAAAATTGGTAAAGAAGGTAGGAGAATCGCATTAGAGGGATATGACTGGTCAGAGAGAGCTAAAGAGGTAATTGATGTTTACAAGCATGTTTTATAGAGGTATATATCAATTTGCACCAAAATAAACATTGCAATAAATTCAACTGCACTACCCGGGTGCTTGTCATATAAAAACTGCAAAGAGGTAGTTCATGGCAAAAAAGAAAAGGTCAACAAAAAGAGCCCCCCAAAAGCATACTGACAAAGAGTCCGAGGAGTCTGAGAGCGGTGAATATGTCAGCAAAAATAAATTATTTGACAGAATTGCGATTATCGCTTCTCTCCTCATCATTGGGGTGGTTCCAGGGCTGCTGCACTTCTCTACCGAGGCAATATACAACTACGACCTGAACGTACTTTATGTAAGATTGAGCTCAATGATGCGTTACATCACATTCCTTGAGTACCCTGCCATAAACCCTGATCTACACCTGGGCGAAGTGAATGCATACTATCCCTTTACATTCATTCTGTCTGCGATTTTTACGGCTTTAACAGATAATATGTTTTCGAGTATGAGCCTGACCGCAGTTGCCATGTCATTACTCTCCACACTGGTGTTTTATAAAATATGCAGATACGAGAACATTGATGTGCGGACCAGCATGGTTCTAACGTTCGTATACTCTTTTATGCTATTCCATCTATCTTCTCTACTAGGATCATTATCATGGGCTGGCGCATTTATTTTCGTTCCGCCAACTTTATACTTCCTCTATAAGGTCTTCAACGAGCGAAATATAAAGAATGAGATTTTTCTGATATCTTCTGCCACTTTTTTGATAATAACGACATTTGCGCCAATGCTTTACATATTCTACTTTTTCGTAATATACCTGGCATATGTATTCCTGTGCGACCATGACGTTGACATCTGGGGAGGGGTCCCAAGATTGGTGATACCGTCCATATTCATAGTAGGCGTCAGCTCCTTTTACTCCCTTTTCTTACTCAGTGCAAGCAATACAATTGCCTGGAACAAAATACTTATTTATACGTCCTTCTCTCCATCGAGGGGATTTTTCATAAATAGCGGCATCAATCCGCTATCTTTGATCCATCCGATAGGTGGTAATTTTACCGCACTAGGTGTGGTTCCAATAATACTTTTTTGCCTTAGTCTGTATGTTAAAAAGCAGCAAAGAACTATTGCATACGGGTTCAACGGATATTTGCTTGTAATGCTCATTCTGGCATTATTTGCATCTATTTTTCCAGTTGTGTTCGCATATTTGCCCTTTGTTGGGCACACCGAATATGGGTGGAGGGCACTCGTGATAGGTGCTTTTTCGATGGCTCTGCTGTCGAAAGATGGCATAATCTATTTAAAAAAACGGATTCCCTATTTCCTACTGTTTTTGGTTATAATATCTGGTATGCTGACCCAACTCTACTTCATCCCTACCGCAACAGGCTACACTCCACCCCCCTATAGCGATGATATCGAGGATTTCTATACTCTCATACCCCCGGAAGGGGTGGTTAGGGTGACCTACCACGTAGGCATAGATTATCCACTATGCAAGAATTGCATACGATTGGGTGCACCCGAGAACTACTATGGAATTGTTTCAGATGAGCGCACCACCCAACTGTGGGGGTATATAGACTATGCACAGCGGAATCCGACCGACCCCAACATGAGTGGCTTACTCGGTGAGAAATACTATATAACAAAAAAGGATTCGATCGACCAGTATATCCAGAATGGTTACGTTCTCGTTAAGAATGGGACACTGCTATCGCTATTAGAGAATCCATATTCTACTTCAATCTTCCAGTTTATCATGGAGAACGAATCCATCAATCCCGAAGTACAGCGAAAGGGCAGCTGGTTCTACACAAAGTTTAACGCGCCGTCAAACGGCATGCGGTTAATCAAGTTCGTGTATCATCCGCTGGCAGAAGTATTTGACAATGGCGAAAAACTGGAGATCAAAGAGAACGACTATGGAATAATGTATGCGGAGCTAAATAGCGGGACTCATGACGTGAAGTTTCATTACAGAACATATTGGTATGGCTACATATCAATTGCAAGCTTAGCAGCTCTAATTATCTACTACCGGCGGCGGTTTTTAGTGGATAAGGAGGGTAAAAAGATTAAAAAGGGGCAGCGATGACCGATCCCGGTTTTCCATAGTACAGTATACAACCATGAAATAAACATGCAACTATAGTAGGCCAGAAAAATAGAAAATAGTGGTGCAAGGTGGCGAATTTGAAGGATAATGAATCGTTTGCAGAAATCATGCTGAAAGCCAGTTCAATCATGTTCATATTTCTCGTTATCCAGCGGCTGTTTGGATATTTTTTCAACTCGCTTCTTGCAAAATCCTTCTCACAGGTCGATTACGGCAGCTATACTTTTGCATGGTCTATCGCAATGTTCCTCTGCGGTATACTGCTTCTCGGAGTTGGTCCTGCAACCTCTCGATATGTAGCATACTACAGGGGCAAAAATGATATTAATAGGGTTAACTCGGTCATCAAGACCGGGTTTATGATGATTCTATCGCTCATATCCATATCACTGCTTGCTATCATCGTAATTAACAGATATGACCCGTCTATGCTGTCATTAAACCAGATGATGGTTCTATTCGTGTGTATTGTCTTCGCCACCCACGGCATAGGCTACTTTTTCTCCGCCGTAGTTAGCGGTTACCGGAGACCTGAGATAGGCAATTTTTTTGCGACCTTGTTTCCTGTGCTGTCTGTTGCATTTTCACTGGTTCTGGTATGGTTTGGGTGCGATTTCTCATGTATACTGGCAGGCATAGCAACAGCATTCGTACTATCGAACCTGGCCTGTTCTGTTTTCGCACTCAAGAATTATGGTCTGAAAGGGAGCTTTCACCCCGATACAGCAAAGAAGTTACTGATGTTTGGTATCCCCATAACATTCATTGATACTGCAAACAACCTGCTGTCGTGGGCAGATCTTTTCATAATAAAATTCTACAGAGGATTTTCTGATCTGAGTGTGTATTGGGCATCAACTATCAACGCTAACATTATTTTGATGTTCTCCATGCCAGTCATATCAATCTTCAGTCCAATAGTTGCAGAACTTTACGGAAAAAAAGATACAGAAAGGCTGGGGTTCATGTCGTCTTATATGTTCGAGCGCTTCTTAGTGCTCTCACTCCCGATTCTTGTTGTTTTTCTGGTATTTCCCAAAGGCATATTGCTAACAGTATTTAACGAGAACTATGTTGGCGGCGCACTCCCGATGCAGATATTATCGGTTTCCACATTCATACTGGGGCTTTCCATGATATTCAGAACCCTGATAACCGCATCCGGCAGACCTCAGCAGGAAGGATTCATTATTTCCGCCGCAGCCATAGTAAATGTCATCCTAAATCTAATTCTCATTAAGCCGTATGGTATTGTTGGCGCAAGTGCAGCCACATTATTCTCATCACTTTTGATCTTCGTATTGTCCTTTATATATGCCCGGAGAATTGTGAAAGTTGTAGTGTATAGGGACAGAATTGTGAAAATATCAATTTCTTTGATCGTAGCGATGTTTTTGGTATACGTGGTAAAGATCCTATTCCCAAATATTATCATTGCATTGATTATCTCGGCATTTGTCCTTGCTTTGTCCTACTCCGTATCACTGATATTGCTAAAGGCGCTGAGAAAAGAGGATGTAGTACTTGTAAGCATGGTGATAGAAAAAATGAAAGTTCCAGGAAAAATTGAGGCACTTATTCTGAAGTTCGTAAGAATTGGTACATCTTAATCCTCAGCTTCCTGCTACTTCCTCATAAACCTCCATAGTTTTCCTTGCAACCTC
>JAUWIL010000091.1 GCA_030605385.1 Methanobacteriota archaeon | reverse complement strand
TGACATCACAAGGAACAGTACTGACAGCGCGATAAGGTCAACAAGCAGCAGTATCATGGATATTATCACGGGCGTTAGTATCCAGCTGGCACACCCCTTTGCGATTCTTATCATATATCCCCCCTTACAAGGCGCCATACATCTTCAATCATGTTGAGTGATTCTGGCAGGACTATGAATACTGCGTATGCCACCACACACAATGATATTGTAGAACCCATCTTGGAGATGACATGGTGTGCCATATAGAAGCTCTCCATGGGTGTGCCAAACCAACTCTGCGTATAAGCGATAACAACGAAGGCGTTGCGCAGCAGGTTCAACACATATATGACGGGCACGGATACAATGAATGCCCGCATCCTGCGATCTGCCGTTGATTTGACTCCGAGTATCACTCCTGTGAAAAGTGCTACACTCTCTATTGCGGTGCACGCCAGCACTATATCTACGTTGAGGTTTCCGACCCATATAAGGTTTGGAGCATCCAGGTAGGCGGGAAAGCCCATCAGATTAACCATTTGCGTTGTAAGATGTGCGGTTCCATAGATGATGCCGTTCAACAGATATGGTATCTGGGAGAATGGGAAATATATGGTGCCTGTCAGCACTGTCACCCTGCTGACCAGCATTAGTATCTTGTATCTATCATCGGAATTGCACCTGATCAGAGAGTAAGATATTAGCAGGCAAAACAGGGCTACCATGAAGGTTAGCATTGCGTTGAACGCGTCACCGAGATGTAGATAATGAGACGGCTGCCCGAACCAGTGGATGGAGAAAAGTATCCAGCCGACCCCCCCTATGGACAGCTTTATTTTTCTGCGCGTACCCATTCCATCATTTATCTCGCGCAGCAGCAGCGATGAACACATTACAAGTAATGCTACCCATATTATGTTACCCTCTATTGCCATATTCAAAATAACCCCAATATATGTTCGGTATGCTTGATCTGGTATTGAAGGCACTACTGGCCATGATTACTATGACTATCACGACTACTACGACTACTGGCTATGACATATTAGTTAGATTAAAGTCGTATAAAGGTAAGCATTTCTAAGCATGAAAGTCGACCTCCACATTCACTCCAATTACTCTGATGGTCTGAATTCCATAGAGGAGATACTGGAGGAAGCACGCAGCAAGAATCTTGAGGCAGTTGCCATTGTTGACCATGGATATGACCACAGCAAGGGTATTTTGCACTGCAATGTTGCAAAAAGAGAGGTAGAGCTCGAGGCGCTCAGGGGACAGTATGAGGATATAAAGATACTATCAGGTATAGAAGCTGACATAAACTTAAACGGTCATATAAACCTGTATAACGATAAATATGATCTCGTCCTTGCATCCACGCATGAATATTACGCAGACGAAGAGTATTTACGCCTCGTTGAAGCGGCAGTATGCAGCGGAAAGGTCGACGCACTCGCCCATTACGGCTGGCTTGTTTCATGGGTACTGCCGCCTGATGACCTGATGCTGAAGGAAAAGGAACTTGCGGCACTGATGAAGGAGCATAATGTTGCTGTCGAACTCAACTCGCTGCATGAGAAGCCAGGTATTGAGTTCATAAAACTGTGTGCAGAAGCCGGTTTGATGTACACGATTGGCAGCGACTCTCACCGCGCTCCAAGTGTTGGCAACGTTGAGTGGGCGGTGCGCAATGCAAAGCTCTTTTTCGATGAGAGTAAGCTCTTTCTGGGAAAAGATAAATAAAGATTGGGAAACCCGTATTAAGCTGAAATAGGAGTTGCGATCTCTTGCCAGGGTATCCGATGCTGACAGTAGATATTTTGATACCATACAAAGAGGGTATTACGCTCATAAAACGCGCGAACCCACCGTACCAGAACTCATATGCACTGCCCGGCGGTTTTGTGGAATATGGCGAGCGGGTGACGGATGCCGCGGTCCGCGAGGCGTATGAGGAGACGGGGCTTGAGGTTGAGATACTAAAAGTTACGGGCGTTTATTCAGATCCTGACCGCGATCCAAGGGGGCACGTAATATCTGTATGTTACCTGTCCCGGCCTGTGGGGGGTGAGTTGAGAGGCGGGTCTGATGCAAAAGAGGCGCGCGTTTTCGAGCTTGATGAGCTGCCAGAGCTTGCATTCGACCATCTACAGATAATCGAGGATGCAATGCCAATCTTACAATCGATTATTGACGAGGCGGATTGTCAGAACTAGGTTTTTTTCGGACATGTTTACAGAATCGAAGATTCTGTAACCGTATAAAACACACAGTGTTTTATACATGTTTACAGAGCGCAGCTCCATAACCGTATGAAACACGCAGTGTTTCAGACATGCTCTGCAGCAGCATTATACCTGTCTGTGATGAAAGCACGTTTTGCCTTGTAACGCACCTTGTCTATATCCCATTTGTACTGCGCTATTAGCTTCATTACCAGCCTTCGTTTGCTTGCGCCTTTGAGCCCCATTTCCTCAAGTATCTTATTGGCGGCTTCTTTCATGCGCTCTTCCTCTGGATCTTTCTCTTTTTCCTTCTTTTTGGGCCTGTCCTCTGCCAAAATACATCACGCCCCCTGCGCATCCTCTATGGACATAACATTTCTGATCTGTGCCATAATCTGATTGCTCTTGAAGTGCCGCTGCTCCATGGCTCCGCTCGGGCATGCCGCGGCGCATGTACCGCATCCTTTACATATTGCTGCCGTAACCTCTGCCAATCCATCTTCATCGCTGATACTGATTGCATTATATGGGCACATATCTACGCAGATGCCACAGCTCACGCATTTCTCTTTATTCACGACTGCTGTAATACCAGGTATTGGCGCCCTTCCCGTTGCGAGGAGCCTTGCTGCACGTCCTGCACAGGCACTCCCCTGCGATACAGCGTACGGGATATCCTTGGGACCAGAGCAGGCACCCGCAAGGAATACTCCGTCTGCCGTGCTGTCCACGGGTCCAAGCTTCGGGTGCAGCTCCATCAGGAACCTGTCAGAGGCACGCGGAAGCTTCAGTATCTTTGCCAGTTTTTCTATGCCTTCATGGGCTACAACGCCTGTGCCCAGCACCAGCAGGTCAAACTCCAGGTTGAGTATCTCCTTCTTCAGGGTATCCTCAACCCTTACAACCAGGTTGCCGTTATCTTCCTCTGTGACCTCGACAGGTTTACCGCGGACGAAGTTCACACCAAGCGATCTTGCACGGTTGTAGAACTCCTCGTATCCTCTGAAAGGCGTACGTATATCCATATACATGATTGTGTGTTCGGTCTCGGGGCGCTTCTCCTTGAGCAGCTGGGCATTCTTCAGGGTGTACATACAACACACGCCGGAGCAGTAGATATTAGTTCTTGCATCACGTGAGCCCACACAGTTTATGAATCCAACCCGCATAGGTTCAACGCAGTCTGATGACCGTACTACGTGCCCTCCGGTGGGCCCTGCTGCGTTGAGGAGCCGCTCGAACTCCATGGCAGTGATAACATTGTCATATATGCCGTAGCCATAATCGTTATTTGGCTCCGGGTCGTAGGTGCTGAACCCTACTGCTACAACTATGACACCCACTTTTATCTTGCTGTAAGCAGGCTTCTGCTCGTGATCAATGGCATTGGCTTCACATGCCTTTTCACAGGCGCCGCATTCTATGCAGTTATCCTTGTCTAGAACAGCTCTGAGCGGTACCGCCTGCGGGAACGGTACATATATGGCATGCCTTGTGCCAAAATCCTCATTGAAGTCATACGGCACTTCCACAGGACATTTGGCGCTGCATGCCCCACAGCCGGTGCATAGGTCGGTATTGACATATCTGGGCTTGTGAAGTACGGTCACATCGAAGTTGCCGACATATCCATCAACGTCCACCACTTCGGAATACGACATTATTTCCACATTCGCATTGCGCCCCACTTCAACCATTTTCGGGCCCAGGATGCATATTGAACAGTCATTTGTGGGAAATACCTTGTCAAATCGAGCCATTCTGCCGCCGATGCTGGGTTCACTCTCGACCAGAAACGTCTTGTATCCCATATCACCGAGGTCCAGTGCTGCCTGCATTCCTGCTACGCCAGCTCCAATGACCAGCGCATTTTTATCAACGGGAACAAATGAATCCTCCTGCGGCTCAAGGAGTCGTGAACGGGCAACACCCATCCTGACCAGATCCTTGGCTTTTTCGGTCGCGCGATCCTTGTCCCACATATGTATCCAGCTGCACTGGTCGCGGATATTGACGAATTCAAACAGGTATGGGTTCACTCCCGCCTCTTTGCAGCACTCCCTGAAGGTGGGCTCGTGGGTGGGTGGAGTGCAGGTTGCTACCACGACTCTATTTAGATCATATTCGGCTATGTGCTTCTGTATCTCTGCCTGACCCGAGTCGGCACACGTGAATTTGTTGACCTTCACACATTTTACGTTGGGTAGTGTCGCGGCATAATCCGCCACCTCATGGCAGTTTACGACACCGCCGATGTTAACGCCGCATTCACAAACGAAAACACCAATGCGCACGTCATCTTTCTCGTTTTTGATCTTCTCATCTGACATCCTTATCTGCACCACCTATCCAGACCTATATATCTGGACGGGAACTCCCTATTTTTTAAAACTCCCCATTTTTTAGCTGTGACTGCCCGAGTTTTTTCAAACGCTCACGGAACACATTCATCATTTCAGGCAGTTTTACAGCATCGTTCGGAGTTGCCTTTATAACTCTAAGCCTCCCATCCAATCCAAGGTATTCGAGCGCCCTGCTTACCCTCTCCATGCGCCCCATCATTTTCTTGTTACCTTCGATGTAGCGGCATCCATCCTCGGGGCAGCCTGCCACAAAGACTCCGTCAGCACCCCCCTTAAGAGCTCTGAATACCTCCACGGGGTCCACGCGCCCCCCGCACATGACCCTGATTACTTTCGTGTCATCATCGCTTCCAAGCTCATCGTACGAGCACCAGTTACAAACAAATGATATGATCTTGGGTACCCGGTCACTCTCCATGATTCAGCCTACCCCCTTCTCATCGCATGCAGTCCCGACGTTCATATCACTCGTCCGGAATATCCTGTCCACCACTATTGCTCCAACCGGGCACTGTATGCCGCATGCACCGCAGTCAGTACATTTTTCAGGATCTATCTTTGACTTTCGCGTCTTCAGAACAAGTTCCTCTAGCCGCAGTTCGACATCTTCCATGGTGATAGCATCATACGGGCATACTTCCATGCATCTTCCGCAGCCTATGCATTTGTCCGCATCGGATTCACTCATCATGGCGTTGTGGTGTATGGTTATTGTATCTGAGGGATATCCAAGCTGACATACCACTCTCCTTAATATCGCAGCCTTGCCGGTAGCAATTATGCTGCCCTGCTCGAATCTACAGTGGCTACTTTCACACGGCATAAGGTCGATCTTCGTAACACCTTCACTTATGACCTTCAGGTAGAAATCTCCTGGAATGCGTCCAACACACGGGAGCAGGAGGTGTATAATGTTATCCATGCTTGGCTCTCCAATTACTTTTAGCAGTGTTTCGGTGCCGGGCGTGCTTGCCTTGCAGGTTATCACCACTCTTTTCACGCCTTTACTCAATCCACTCCGTACTTTCTCCAGCAAGCTTGAGATGTCATAGTATATTGATGTAATCGCTCCTGATGGGCATGTACCATAACACACCCCACATGCCTGGCACTTTTCCGGGTCAAGTACCACCCTGTTCGCCTTCTCATCCAGCGTCAGAGCTTCGAAGGGGCATGCCCTGATGCAGCTAACGCACTCGCCGCAGAAGCCTGCATCTATTTTTATCATCGGGTCGAAACTCTCTATTTCCATTTCTATTTCCCGGCTCCAACTTTATTTGCTATGAAGACTGTAAAATCTTCGATTTTCATGTCATATACGCCATTATTTTCGATTTCATTCTTAAGGCAGTTGAAGTGCGTCAGACATTTTGTACATGCCGTGATCATAGTCTCCGCACCAATCTTCTTGGCTTCATCCAATCGCATGGCACGCAAAGCCTTTGTACAATCATTACAGTTCAACCAGGCAGAAACACCGCAGCATACCGCCTTCTCCCGGTTGTGCTTCATATCCACAAATTCAGCACCTGCGTATTTTATAAGTTTTCTGGGTGCATCATATACGCCGCAGTATCGTCCAAGCCTGCATGGATCATGATATGTGACAATACCACCATCACTTTCTGTTTTAATCTCAAGTTTATCAGGATCGAGAAACTCGGATATATGTAAAACGTTCACATTTTCGAGCTCGTAGTGCTTCTTGAACATCATGTAGCACTCTGCACAGCTCACTACGATTGTTTTGATGCCGCTGTTTTTGACTCTCTTTGTGTTGTAGGCTGACAGTCTCTCAAACAGATTCTTATCGCCCTGATAGAGGGCATCATGACCGCAGCATTTCATATCAAGTATCCTTGGTTTCACACCCATTTTATTGAGCAGATTGACGGATGCATCGCCTATTGCATGGTAGTCAACTCCAACATCATCATAAAAGAGGTTAAGGTAGTCTATACATCCTGGATAGTATGCTATATCACTTCCATCATCCGTTTCTCCGGCAAATTCTTTGGGGATTCCCTTATCTGCGGATGCCATGATCTCCTGTATTTCATGCAGCACAGTGCCGTGGACTGCACAGGTCACAAGCGAGTCATCTCCAGCACACCGGCTCGCGAGTACGTATTCAGGGAAGTCTATCCCCTGCGGGCACTCTGCAGCGCACTGGTAGCAGGTAAGACATGGGGCAGTGTCGACCGCCACACTACCTGGGTCCATATCACCACCCCGGCTGTTAAGTATCGAGTCCCGTGGCGAGAAGAGCGACACGCGCCTCATGGGGCATATACCGGTACAGGCACCGCACTGGTAGCACAACCTTATAATCTCATCCAGATGCATGACTACACCCATATAGATATATTATATGCAGATATTCTATCTGATATCCTATCCTACTGCACCGCAATACTAAAAAGGCTTTTTAAAAGTCCCAAACCTTCAAAAGTTCATTTCAAAATAGTTATCAAGTTGAAGCGCTTATACAAGCAGGCTTTATGGGGTCCACTCATGACGAGAAACTTTAAACCAGTCATACGTGTGGAAAATGTTGTTGCTAACGCAAGACTGGCCAAGAAACTGGACCTGGACGAGATTGAATTGAAGGTTAGCGGTACAGAATACAACCGCAAGAAGTTTCCAGGGCTGATATACCGGCTTGCGAAGCCGAAGATGGTATTCCTCATATTTGGGTCCGGGCGGATAGTGTGCACAGGAGCCAAGAGCGCCGAGGAGGTTCACACAGGGGTGGAAAGACTTATAAAATACCTCAACAGCAGTGGCATTGAAACCGAGGGCGACCCAGGCATTGTGATACAGAACATCGTTGCTACGAGCTCACTGGAATCCAACGTCATTGACCTCAATGCTGTGGCACTGAGCACTGGTCTGGAGAATGTGGAGTACGAGCCAGAGATGTTTCCAGGTCTTGTGTACAGGATGGAGGATCCGCACGTCGTAATACTAATATTCGGTTCGGGCAAGATTGTGATAACAGGCGGCAAAACAAAAGCGGAATGTGCCAGGGCTGCCGAGAAACTTGCAGAGAAGATGTCAAATGCCGGACTGACATAGTTAGGATGCTGGTTTGGCGGGATGACGACTGCACGCACAATTTCATATTGCACCCTCCAAAACCTCTGCAGATCCCCGGAAAATGCATTTGGCTTGAAATAACCATGATATTTATGCTATCGGATTCATTTCAAAATATTTATCGTGTTGAAGCTACTTGCTAAGTTTATGTGGGCCGTTTATGGTAAGTATGTGGGCTGTTTATTATGGTAAGAAACTTT
>JAUWIL010000056.1 GCA_030605385.1 Methanobacteriota archaeon | reverse complement strand
AACCTCTATGATGGCGTTTCTGGTGGTCGTGTGAAGAGTCTGGTTATGGCTGGAGGTCTGGGCTCCCGTCTGAATCTTGGGGTCGAAAAGCCGCTTCTGGAGATATGCGGCGCACCAATGATATCCTACGTACTTGACGCACTCGGCGGCGCGAAACTGGTTGACATGGTATGCGCTGCCGTGTCACCAAACACGCCTATGACGCGAAACTATCTTATTGAGACGGGATACTCACCAATGGAATCTATGGGTGAATCCGAGTCTGTGCCTAATTTTTCCAGCCGCTGCAAATTTGTCGTTGATACGGACGGTGCAGGCTTTGTCAGCGACATTAATCAAGCTGTGAGGCAGCTGCGTTGGTTCGAGCCTGTGCTCGTTGTATCTGCCGATATACCGCTTATATCACCCAGCATTATTGATGAGGTTGTAGATGAATATGTAGATGCAGGTAAGCCCGCAATGGGCGTATATGTACCATCTCAGACCTATTGTGAGATCGGGTACGCAGATTCTGCGCCCTGCAGCTCAAAAGCGGAGAGTCTTATACCATCTGGTGTGAGTGTTATCATGGGTGCTGAGTCGATTGATGCACAGGAAGAGAAAATATTAATCCGACAGGATTTTGAACTGGCAGTTAACGTTAACACATATAATGATAAAATTATTTGCGAGAGGCTGATGCAGGAATTAATCTCTGATGGAGTGTGATTTGACGGATGAACGGTCAGGGCAGCGGCATGGTTGATATCAGTGATAAGAAGATTATTATGCGCAGAGCAGTGGCAGAGGGGAGAATCAAACTTAGCAAACAATCCATTGAGGCAATACGCAGCGGCGGCGTGAAGAAGGGTGACGTTCTGGAGGTTGCCCGCGTGGCAGCCATTCAGGCTGTCAAGGACACTCCCCGCAGTATTCCTATGTGTCACAATATCTCTATCGATAGCGTAAAGGTCAGCTTCGACATGTCTGGAAGCGGAGTATCTCTGGAAGCAAGGTCTTGCGAAGCAGAGCTTCGCGGGACAGACGGACTACCATCCGTCAAGTCTTGCAAAAACGAAGTTTTTGCAAACATCAAGGATGAAGTGGGTGCTGTGACTGCACGGGTTGAGGTGAGGGCAGAGGCGCGGACCGGCGTAGAGATGGAGGCACTTTGCGGTGTTTCGGCGGCGCTGCTAAACATCTGGGACATGGTCAAATCCATTGAGAAAGATGATACAGGCAATTACCCGGATACACTAATAAGTGACATTCATGTGGTCGAGAAATTTAAGGATGAATAAACTGGCTTCTTGGTCTCTACCCTGGATGCATATGGGTTCCTGGTTCTTCTGCTTATGCCATGCTTATGCCAGCTGCGTATAGGTAGTATATGTAAATTGCATAGCCTGCCAGCATTGCTGCACCCTCTTTTCTGCCCAGTGTATGTCCTCTCCATATCATCGGCACTATGAGGCATGAAACCAGTATCATGATTGCAAACTGATTCATGAGCGCTTTTTCTATCAGGATTGTCCCTGCTGCTGATGCCACCCCTGCTACCATGAGGATGTTAAACACGTTCGATCCGATAATGTTGCCCATTGATATGTCTGTTTCTCCGCGGAATGATGCCACTGCAGATACGGCTAACTCCGGCAGAGAGGTGCCTACCGCGACGACTGTAAGGCCGACCACTACGGCACTCACACCAAATATAATTGCCAGACTGACAGAACCATCAACCATTAAAGTGGCTCCGAGTATTATGGCGATCGTGCCGAGTGCGATGAATACCAGGTTTTTCCAGAGAGGCGTCTGCGAAATTTCCAGTTCTGCAAGACATGGCGAACAGTGGTTCGCCTGTCTCGCGGAGCTTTTCTCCGCAAGACAGGTGGAGCTTCGCTCCGCCAGATGCCCTTGAATATTACCATTACTGGTGAGTACGGCATCCCTCACGAAGTACACAATATATGCAATAAAGCACGCGAGCAGTATTATGCCATCAAAAAGGTTGAGGGTACCATCCATGGCAAGCAGCGCTGCCAGAACACATGCCGCAATCATAACGGCTGATTCGCGCGTGCCAGCACCCCTCGAAATATCTATGGGACGTATGAGTGCGCTGACACCCAGCACAAGCAGGACATTTGCAATATTGGAGCCTATTACATTGCCGATTGATATGCTCCCGCTCCCGCCAAGTGATGCAACAACGCTCACAGAGAACTCTGGTAGAGAAGTGCCATAGGCAACGATTGTAGCTCCAACCAGAAAAGGCGGGATGTGCAGCCTGAGGGCCGTTCGAGATGCGCCTTTTATGAGGTACCCTGCCCCAAGGTACAATAGTATGACGCCCATGGTTATGTATGCCGCACTTGTGACAGTATCCAAGAATACATCCTCCGGGTCTTGCGAATACTTCGTATTCGCTAGATATCTGTGGAAGCGTAGCTTCCACATATCTCGCAAAGTCTTTGACTTTGCAAGACTTGTCGAAGGCAGAGCCTTCGTCTGCCTAGCGGAATCCGAGATTTCGCAAACAGGTCTAAAAAGCAACGCTTTTTAGACGGTTACAGAGCCCCGCTCTGTAAACACGTTTAGATTTTACTGTCTATGTAGTGTACTTTCACTAAGTATGCCACACATATGATAACAATTGCTATAAACACTACAGCCGCGCCCTGAGCGGCTCCTGCCTTGAAAGCCCTTATCATAGCCTCTCCAGTATAGTATGCTATTGTGGATATGAAGAAGCATCCGATTAGCGCGCCTATTGTGATGGCTGCAAATACACGTTTTGATTCCATACCTATAACCTTGCCCATTACAGTGGCTCCAACGCCCCCACTTCCCTGCAGAGGGAACATGACGAACAGCATGACGGCCGTGAATGCTCCCCTTCTTATCCACGGTCTCTCTTTCAGTTTTGCTGCACCCCACCCCTCTAATCTTCTTATCCAGTCGCCCAGGAGCGGTATCTTCTCTACGAGGTCAAAGTTCCAGATAAGGAATAATGCGACTATAATATCCATAAAAGCGATGGTAAGCGCTACGAGCGTGATATCGAATGGAGCTGATGCCACATGGGGCGTTATTTTAAGGACCCCTATCAGTATGGGTATTATTGATTCTTTCCCTGCTGGCGGCACAAAGTATAGTGCCATTGCGCCCACGACTCTGGTGAATATTAACCAATCGAGCATGAAGTGTAATATTAGAATAACAACCCCCACTATCAGGAAGGGCACAAGCAGTTTCACTAACCTCTCAAAGTAACGCTGAATCCGCTCTTCATCTACCTCTAACATGTTTAAAAACTCCGTTTTCATACGGTTGCAGAATCTCTGATTCTGTAAACATTGCCAAGTTTTCTCGTCGAATTACTGCTAGTATGCCCCTTTACATTAACCTATCAGGATGCTATTAAAGCATACTGCTCATTTACCCAGTAATTCATCTATTGCCTCGGCAACACCTGCACCATACTCTGCTCTGGTAACCATGTCGGCAGCTTTCTTAAGCCTTTCATCGGCGTTTCCAACTGCCACGCCAGTACCCGCCTTCTTTATCATCTCGAGGTCATTTTCAGAGTCCCCTATGGCAATGAAATCATCTATGCCAACGCCCATTAGCTCTGCCACTTTCACCATACCAACCGACTTATCGATGTGTGCTTCCTTGATATGCAGCGCAAAGCCAGAGTCTATGATATCAACGCCCATATCCATTTCCTTCAAAAATGCCCTCAAACCGTCTACGTCCACATTTGTTCTGCGGAGTGCTATCTCTGTCTTGCGGTATTCAGAGTCGAGCCGCTCAAGCTCAGTTTTATGACTGAGTATTCCGTAAGCCCTCTCACACGGCGCTATGTCCCCAAGTAGTATGTACTCCTTATCGTAACCCATCCTCACCAGACCGCCGTTCTCACATATCACGATGCCAGTAGTCCCTATCAGCTTGGCTGCGGCTGATGCAAAACAGACCGTATTCCCTGTTGCGAGTATGGTCGGTATATCAAGAGAATTTATCTTCTCAACAGCCCTGAAATCGAGTCTCCGATCAGGATATGTGATGGTGCCGTCTATGTCGATCACCAGCGCCTTGTAATCCAATCCAATCACCGTTTGGTAAAGTGGCTCTTATTACCAAGTGCCCTTTATTCTTATTACCAAATGTCCCTCTTTGTTCTTATCACCTTATGATTGCGAAATCAATATATAAGCTTGTACTGTAATAGATTAGCGTAATAAATTTTTATCAGATACAAGGGTAGTGAGAGAAAAATAGTGAGAGCATACCGTCATGATTGAGATTAAAGCAGACCCATACGTTCTTAGACCCAGACCTGATGTAATAGGAACCGAGACGATCTTCAGGTCATGTCTTGATGTAAGCTGGTGTAAAGGCGTTCTCTTTAACGTGGTAGCCTTGAAAAGTGGGAGGGCCGCCATGGAGTATGACGCCGTGTTATGGGATGACGATAACATATTATTCATAGAGTATAAAGATACCAGGAATGCGCTGCAGGCTTTGCAGGCAAAGAAGGCCCAGATGCTGGGCGACCGCGCAGGAAACATCGCACGAAAACTTGGGTTCAAGGGGTACAATTTTACAATAGTTGCCAATGTCAGCAGCGCTGACACGTCCACAAAGAGCTGGGTACCAGTCATCACTCTCTCAAAACTACCGAACTACAAGCCGGAATATATGCCAACACGCAGGGACATCGAGAAGCTGGATGAAATGGTTGGAAAATACTCTGCGAAAGGCATGAAAGATGTTGTTAAGGACCTTAAATCACTAAAAAAAGAGATAGAAAAACCATAGCTATGGGACATAAAAATGACCACCTTTAAAGGAAGTGCATCATCGTACGGGGCGGGAACTATAGTCAATGCCATAGCCGCGTGGAAAGGCAGCGCATTTGCCATAGACATGCAGACAGCCGCAGAGGTCGAGCTGCTGAACGAATCAACGGAAATAACTGGGGAAATACTCCCTGACGGTGGGGACACGCGGCTGATAGAGAAATGTGTGGCGCTGACGCTGAAGTACTTTGATAGGAATGACTATGGATGTCATGTGCGGACTACCAGCAACATACCACTGGCAAGTGGACTCAAGAGCAGCAGTGCGGCAGCCAATGCAACGGTGCTTGCTGTAGCGGATGCCCTTGGAGAGAGAATAGACCGCGTGGAGGCTGCAAGAATAGGTTCTAGAGCTGCCCTCGACATCGGCATTTCAATCACCGGTGCCTTCGACGATGCCTGTGCATCGATACTCGGCGGCTTTGTCGTGACTGACAACCGGGAGATGCATCTTCTCAGACATGTGATTCGCGGAGGCACGGCAGTGGTCCTGATTCCCACAGAGAAGGCATTCACGGCAGACACTGACATCGAGCGCTCAAGGCTGATAGCACCATATATTAATAATGCATTCGGGCTCGCAATGCAAGGCTACTTTGAGCTGGCAATGACCATGAACGGCTTCCTGTACTGTGCTGCTCTCGGATATGACAGTAATGTTCTGCTGCGTGCGCTTGAAGCCGGGGCGGGCGGCGTGACGCTCTCGGGCACAGGCCCTGCATTTGTTGCAATTGCTGATGAAAACCCAGGCGAGGTCGCCAGTGCATGGGAAGAATTTGAGGGAGATGTTCAGACTATAGGTATTATAGATAGCGCGGTAGATAGTGTGGGCGGTGCGGTTGATTCTCTGGAGGCACTCAGAGAATGTATTGGCGCTATAGACGAGGAAATCATGGGAATGCTTGCTAGAAGGCTGGAGCTTGCTGAAGACGTATTGAACGCGAAGACTAGGGTGGGGCAGGTAATCATTGTAGAATCTCAGATAGAAGCCGTTCTAAAACGTGCCGGGGGGATTGCACGGGAGTTTGGCATGGATGAGACTGCAGTCAGGCGCCTGTTTGAGAATATTATTGATATAACAGTCCAGCACGAAACGCGTACTAAGGAACGTCAGTAACATATATAAAACACTGCGTGTTTTATACGGTTGCAAAATCTTTGATTTTGCAAACATGTCCGAAAACCTTTGGTTTTCGTACTGTTGCGGAACTGCGTTCCGCAAACATGTCCGAAAAAGCAACGCTTTTTCATACGGTTATGGAGCTGCGCTCCATAAACAGCATTTGCATAAACCTTATCATGAGTGGCGTAGAACTATGCTAGGCAGCTACTGGATGGCCGGCCAGTATTACTTCAACTTTTGTATTGTACGATGTGTGTTTGATGCCTATGACAGATAAGATGACTTACGCCAGATCGGGTGTGGATATAGGTAGGGAGAATAAGGTCATCAATGCCCTTACAGGCAGTATGAGCACAGTTCGCAGCAGGGGCATTGGACGCCCATTGACGGACATCGGCCACTATGCAGGTCTTGTTGACATGGGCGAGTATGCGCTTGCAATGACAACTGACGGCGTCGGCTCGAAGGTGCTCATAGCCAACCAGATGAAGCGCTGGGATACTGTTGGCATTGACTGCATAGCCATGAATGTGAATGACCTGCTGGCAATCGGTGCTGAGCCGATAGCTTTTGTTGACTACCTTGCAGTTGAGCGGCTGGATGAAGATATGGCAAGGCAGATTGGAGAGGGCCTGGCAAAGGGTGCGAAGACGGCGAACATAAATATCATTGGCGGCGAGACTGCCACCCTGCCAGACATCGTGCGCGGTTTTGATCTTGCAGGCACATGCACGGGAATCGTCAAAAAAGACAAGATAATCACGGGCGAGCGGATTGAAGAGGAGGACGCGCTGGTGGGCGTGCCGGGCAGCGGCATCCACAGCAATGGTCTGACGCTGGCGCGCAGGATCATCGATACGTCAAGCTACACATATCATGATTTCTGTCCCTATGACCCCAGGAAGACCCTTGGTGATGACCTGCTGACTCCGACGCGCATATACATGGAAATCATGGATGTCATACGCGAGTGCGACGTGCACGGACTGGCGCATATCACGGGCAGTGGGCTGCTTAAGCTCAGACGCATCACAAGATATGGATTCAACGTCAGCGCTCCACTTGAGCCCCAGCCGATATTCAGGTTCCTGCAGGAGAAGGGTGAGGTTGATGCCATTGAGATGTACCGCACATTCAACATGGGGATGGGTTTCCTCATAGTACTACCGAGGAGTCATGCCAACCGCGCAGCAGAGATTACCGGCGGGAGTATTGTTGGAGGGGTTGTAGAGTCCGGAATAAAAGTCAAAGGGTTAGAGATAGGTTAAATCCTTTACTTCAACTGTTCTGCAAATGTTTATGGAACTTCGCTCCATAACCGTATGGAAGTATCTCTGAAACGCAAAGCGTTTCAGATACCTCGCGGAGCTTTGCTCCGCAAGACTCCGCTTCCAGACATGTCTGCATGGTGTTGGAGATTATTTTTAAATTTTATTGACAACCTAACCCTTTCAAGAACTTCCCATACCCGGGCTTAACTGTTATGCTGTCGTTGGCGTATACCGGCGCCCCCCTTAAAACAGTCATCCACGGTCTTACTGCGCTCCAGCCCTCAAATGGTGTCCATCCGCACTTGCTGGATAATTCGTCAGAACGTACGGTCCAATCTTTTTTCATATCGACTATCACGAGGTCTGCATCAAATCCCACTTTTATTTGTCCCTTTGAGCCGAACCCAAATATCAGGGCAGGGTTTTCGGAGAGCAATCGCATACATGTATCCAGACTCATAATATTTTGTTTGACTGCACCCAACATCAGTGGGAGCATAGTCTCAACCCCGGGCACGCCTGATGGCGCCTCCATAACATTCTGTTCTTTTTCATCTCTTGTGTGCGGTGCATGGTCTGATGCAATTATGTCTATCCTGCCGTCATTCACACCCTCCCAGAGTCCTCTGCGGTCAGCATCGCTTCTGAGCGGAGGATTCATCTTAGCGTACGCACCCTGCTCTTCAAAGTCTTTCTTTGTGAGCAGCAGGTGATGGGGTGTAGCCTCAACAGTGATGTTGCCGTTTGCAGATTGGTTTATAGTCTCCAACCCATTGGCGGCGCTCAGGTGACATATATGGAGTCTCGCGTCCGGAGTCGAATCAGCAAATTTCACAGCATTCTCTATTGCTGTTAATTCGCATTCTGGAGGTCGAGCTGCATGTTTTTTTGTGCAGAGCATATCTTCAGCATGCAGGCACGCGATTGAACCGATATTGGATACTAGCTCAAGATTACTATAAACATCATGTATGCTCTGTTCTGACATAAAAATCTCGCCGAATTCACATGCCCCACCACTCCAAAGTGCTCTGGCAGCATTCACATCTTTGTTTGGTGCTGCGTTGATACCATAGTCAACTATGCTGCTTTTCTCTGCGGCATGCAATTTCACTTCAAATGCTTCGACATTATCAGTTTGCGGTCGGGTGTTTGGCTGGTCAACTATGGTCGTAACGCCTCCAGCCGCCGCCGCGCATGATGCGGTGCACCAATCCTCCTTGTAAGCCTCCTCCAAATCTCTGCAGTGCACGTGAACGTCAATTGCCCCTGACAGTACCAGTTTGCCTTCGGCGCTGATATCTTCGTCGGCACTCAAACCCCTTCCAATCTCGAGTATCTTGCCGCCGCCGATGAGTATGTCAACATCCATCAGTTGCCGCTCGATATACGCTTTGCCGCCCTTTATAACCAGTGTGCCGTCATCGCCCGCCATTTGACTTCTCTACCTTTTTGTTTGCGCGGTCGGGCCCCATTATACCCTCATCAATCTTCTCATCCCAGAAACACGGTTCCGACTCTTTTTTAAAAATCTTGTTTTTGATTCGACGTTTTCTCTTGATCATATTAAGAGCTTGTTTTTTCATAGCCCATCTGATTCTATCCCGGATATTCAGCTTTTTTGTCTTTAACCATTGCCGCAAGTTGATAATTCTGATTTTTACCGCACCTATTACATCTCTGTATCTTCTGGCTATGGGTGCCATTGGTTTATTCAACCCTCATATCGAGTATTTTGTATTCCATCTCATTATCTTGCAGCCTTTTGATAACTGACGCCACCTCATCCCCAACGCAGACTACAAGCGATGATACGCCGTGTCCGGCTGCATCCACTATTACCTCTTTTGAACCATATCTTATGTGCGGTTCTGCACCTATCTTGCGAAGTGCTATCATCGATTCCGTACCTATAGACATGACCAACTTTGCCCTGTTAACCTCTTTTCTTAATTTCCTCAGGTCAGTATTTTTTGAGCCGCCATATTTTATTCCAGGCACATTGCATATTCTTACCTTTCCAGGTTTTAGGTCTATTATACCCTCGATACTTGTCACCCCTACATCCTCGTCCTTGGATGCATTTGTGGTGGAAATGCCACTTGCACCGTGCCCCCCATATCTCGATGCATAGAGGTTTCCATCTTTCATTCTGAGGCTTACGGGCTCACCCTCTTTCAGGTTTTCAGCTGCTATGGCGGTCCAAACAGATATGTCGGATACCACTGTTTCCATGATATACTGGTAGTATTCTCTAAGCTCTTTGGCTACCTTTATAATCCGTTCAACGCCTTTGTAAGTTAGCCTGTAGCTGGACCTACCCTTAGATTCCAGCAGTTCTTCATCGACCAGCTCTTTTACATATTCAGATACTGCCTGAGGAGTTATTCCAATTTTTTTGGATATATCCTTCTGACTTATCTTGGGCTGGTTTGCAGCAATCTCAGATAGAACTTTAAACTTAGTACTGACGCCCTTGCTATGCATTATCTGCGCCATCAATGCTCACTTGTGGTATCTACTACTTTTACTCTCTGTCCACTGGCAACTATACTCGAATCTCTTTTAGCTATGCCCCTGATAAGAGCCTGTTTCATCTTAAGCACTCTTGATAGATCCACCATGTTGTTATTTCCTGCTTTCACTGCCTCCACTATCTTGGACGCTATCTCCTGAACCTCGGCATCACTCATGAATGATATCATTATCAAATTTCCAAGGTCATCCAGTGAACACTGGAAGTTTGCCATCACGTTGGAATATGATGAGTGATATTCTTCTACCGGCTTCTCACTAGGTTTTGGTGTCCTCCACCTACTCTCTATAAGTCCACCTCCGCGCAGCACCCCTAGACTCTCCTTGGACTTGCCTTTAACAACATTGTCCAGCTCTGTCTCGGTCATCCATTCCTCAAACAGTTTGTCGAAGACCTGTTTGTGCTCGCGTGAGGTGAATATTTGCAGCAGAGGCACTAGATCCGACGGATTATTAATCAGCTTTACTCTTCTAGCCATTCGCACTCGCCTATTACACACCATTCGTCATATAAGTATAAGTTTTTTTGGGACTATTGTGGCATTTACAGGCATATGCTCACAGGTATATTTAGCGTTTACAGATACATTTAATACAATATAGAGCAAAACATTCAGGTTTACTATGGATTTGCTTTTTAAGGGGTTTTACATGGCAAAATCATATATTGAGCGCGGGTTTATTGGTGTTGTTGGCGGCAGGATGCTTGTTGACATACTTCTGAGGTGCGGTTTCGGCAGAATAGTTGCATTGGAGAAACCTGCAAAGTGCGGCAATCGGGATGTTGATATGAAGCTTGAAAATTCATCTGGCTCGCCTGAACTGGAGGTTGCTGCAATACCTGAGAGTATTGAAGACGTAAAGTCACTGATGAGAAGTGTTGACCTTATTATAGGTTGCCGTGAACAGGAACTTGCATCAAGTGTGGCTGAGGAGCTCGGAAGACCGTACATATCGAGCGGAGTTGTGACTGCCATAATGCCCGACGGAATCAAATATGATGAACTGCTGATGACAGAAGCGCCAGAAGATGATGCTGTAATGCTGGGTATGATGCATGCAATCCAGGCAGGCGAAGCAGTCAAGATATTGAGCGGCAATGAAGTGCCGGTCATCGCACCATACGGTATTGCGATTAATTCAAAGACATACTCTACCAGCATAATCAGAATACCCCTCAAACCCAGGTAAAAAAATAGGCGTACTTGGTCAAAGGGGCTTGAATCACCAATCATAGAAATCCTACGAGATCCAGCAGGGCTGCAGCAGGATCCTTTGCTTTTACCACGCCGGATGCCAGCAGCACGCCTTCCGCTCCAAGTTCAAGTGCTGCCTTTACATCATCCCCCCTAGATATGCCGGCTCCACATAGAACCTTTACATCAGGGTTGATATTCTTAACTGCCCCCATAGAACCCCTAACAATATCAGGGTTCGCCTTTGATACAGGTATGCCGCTGCCTATCAGCTCGGGCGGCTCTACTGCCACATAGTCGGGCGAGAGTGCGGAAGCTGCCGATGTTGTGGCGATGTTGTTGCTGCAAATGACAGTGGTGAGGCCGACTTTCTTCGCCTCATTTATTACAGCATCAATATCCGCAAGCTTCAGCCTGCGCTCGGAATGGTTTACAAGGGTGCCGCTGCCCCCTGCCTCCTTCACGCTCAAAGGCAGTATATGGCCCGTACTGCTGCCGCCGGATATCGGGTCTACGTGTTGTGCGAAAACAGGTATGCTGACTGCACTGGCTACCCTGTATATATCGGCTGCCTGCGGGCATACGATCATCTCGGCGCCAGCTCCCTCTCCTATCTTTTCTGCACTCTTTGATATGCTCACAGCCATATCGCCGCACCCTTCGACATAGGTCTTGAAGTTTATTATTATGAGGGGTTTTTTCATTGTGCTTCACCTTCTTCGGATAACTTGGCAAAGTGCCTATGTAAACCATTAGAGTAAATGGAATCTGGCGGACGCAGAGCGTTCACAAGACTTCGTATTCGACAAGTATACGACCTATGCAAACCTTGTCCATCAGTTCTCCATTTCTCCATGCCCGGCATGATGTTTCCGGCATGATGTTTAGAAGTCAGTCATGACCCTGAACTGGTCGATATCCTCTCTCATAAACTTAAGGAAGTTTCTTGTAGCGCCCTCAACATCTCTCGCGTTGGTTATGGCTCTGCCAACTATCAGAATGTCGGCGCCCGACTTCAGTGCCTCATGTGCATTATCCAGACGAATACCGCCTGCAACAGCCACGAGTATTTTATCTGAGAGTTTTTTGATGCTGCCCATATCCGCCCATTTATGCTTCTCGCCCTTGTTCTCGGTGTCGATAGCCCTGTGGAGTTCCACTACGTCAGGCAGCTTCTTGAGACTTCTGAGAACTTCAAGCGGATTCTCAACATTCAGCATATCTACGATTGAATATATGCCGGTCTTCTTGGTCTCCTTGATTGCCCCATCTATTGTTGCTGCGGGCGCAAGTCCTGATATCACGACGCTATCGGCAGTATAATCTGATGCAATTCGTGCCTCAAGGTTTCCTGTATCAAGTATCTTCATATCAGCTACAACGAATATATCGGGTCGGATCTCACGTATCCTGCTTATAATTTCCATGCCGTATTTCTTGAGTAGAGGCGTGCCGACCTCTATAATCAGGTGGTCACTGTCAGGCAGTTCCCCTATGACCCGTCTGACTTTATTCAGATCCGTTATATCAAGCGCCACCTGCAGGTATGGTGGGTCCCATAGCCGGGTTACCTTGAATCCCATTACTGGATGTGTCGAGCGGTCTTTCTCATAGAGCACTTTATCAATATCTGGAAAGCCGTCCATAGCTCTCTGTACAGCCAGCTTTGTAGCACCGTAGTTGTATCGGTATATCTTGCTGTAGTCATTCGCTTCAGGATGAATATAAACGCTTACTATCAGCAGTACATCCTCTGCCATCTCCTTCGGTATTATGCCCTCTTCAACACTGTCCGCTATTGCCTTGGCTACAGCGGTCTGAGCCGGTCCGAATATCTTCGAAGCCTGCTCAAGATTCTGCACAGTAACCTTTGGTACGATCAGCGTAGAAGGTTTTACCGGAAGGTTGGGTCTGATGACGCCCAGCAGCGGCGTGTGCCCAGCTGACAGCTGTGACATCCCATTTGCAAAAGCAGTTCCTACTGCCCCCACCTTATCACCCATGATTAAATCAATGTGGGCCAGTTCTGTTCCTTCACCTACGAGTGCTTCACCTATGAGGTACAATTTTTTCTCACATCCCGACTTAGACAGTAACCTGGTATGATTGTACGCTATTTATACCTTTTTGAATGGGGATTTTTGAATTTATTGTTCTTATTATTCCCTCTACTTTTTCAGGCACTCCATGGACACTCCCCCTTTTTGCCTTTATAATATTTGGGCTACATTTGGGATTTGGGTTACATTTGGTTGCCTGGCTATTTGACTGCAATAGGGTTGCACCATGGTTGTTTGGCTGTCAGGTAGCTCTGTGCTGGATGACCACATAGACAATCACTGTATGCCATTATTT
>JAUWIL010000125.1 GCA_030605385.1 Methanobacteriota archaeon | reverse complement strand
GGAAAAAATTTCAAGAATTTTAGCATTCATGCAGAACACAGTGTTACTCAAACCCGCGCCCTGCGGTCCAACGACAATCCGGGCTTCTGCGCAAATTTTAACCTGTTCCAAAAAAGTTAGTTTGGACATTTGCAATATTTCAAATCCAATATCTCGTAGATAATCTTCTACTTCTTCTTCATTGACGATCTTTCGATAAAGGGCATCGTTCCTGGAGATATAAATTAATCTATGTGGTTCAGCCACGTCTTTGGGAATAAAAGATTCTCTTAAAAAATCACAAGCCCATTTCGATACACTTGGTAATGATGAGGGGACAAATAGATTTTCGCACAGTAAATGGTCACCATCTTTAATCTTAAGCAATTTCTCTTCTGGAAATCCCAATAGACCCAGTGTCTCTAAATGAAATTTCTTTAAATTGTATGGAACAATCAAATAATCAATTTCATTAATTACTTCTTCAAGTAATTTTAAGCGAGGCAGGCTCTCAAAAATCCAGTGGAAATAACCGGTATTGCCGGTTGAGGTTATTGTAGCCAGACACTCTCTTCTAACTTGCGGTTTTTTGATATAAGATTTAAAAACCTCATACTCTTCTATCGGTTTGCCTAATTCTGAGGTGAAATCAGCAAAAACTTTGTCATCATAAGAAATAACCACACCATTTTCATTTACAACCCTTGCATTTTTCAAAAAACAAAGACATGCCTTTCGAACTGGATAGGATTTGACGCATCCACTAAAGGCAGGACAGGTTTCATCAGTCGTGTGGTTCAGTTTCTTCAATTCCACCAAATGTTCAGGAAAAATATCGTTAATCCAGCTTCCTTCCATTTGCGGTGGTATAGAATCGTTGAACCACTGCTCAACCGAATTGATAACTCCTTTTGGACGGTAAGGGGAAGGCAAATAAAAACCAATGACCTTACGGGCTCTCTTCGCGATCGCTGCTGTAACAATTTTTCTGTTTTTACCACCAGAGAGAAGTTGTTCAAGGACAAAGAGCATTTGCCAGATCGTTCGATTATTCTGTTTATCGCGAGCAGATTTAACAAGGTTCATAAGGTATGATTTGAGGTACATTTTACTCATGGATTTAGTAATTTTATAACCACAGATTACACATAAGCCCTTTCAGGGCTTGCGGGGACATGGGGCAGAGCCCCATAATTTTCACGAGAAAACCTTTTCTCTCTCTACACCGAGATTTGCCGATACTTCTTCAAAAGAAATTGCCATCTTTTACCGCACCGTCCCGAGCCAGAAGATGTAGTCAGGGTCTTTCAGCCAATATTTCAACTGAGGAGCCCATGTAAATACTCCTTCTTCGCTTTTTTCAAGCAATTCAACCGCTTTCTTTAAACCCCTTTTGAATATTCTCATGCCTTTCGTCTCTTTTAACCTTTCAACAATCCCCAAGAGTTTCTCCACGAGCGCTGTATTAACTATGCTTCCACGGTGTTTCGCATACCAAAGCGAAGCTCTGAAAAGTGCTTTATCCATGAAATTCCGTTTTCTCCAGTTCCCGTTTCTCAGCCCCTTCCGGAAACTTGCAAGAAGCTCCGCGTAGGTTATAACTGACATAAGTATTGCTTTAAATATTCCCCATATAATGTTTCCCGATATTCTAATGGCACTGTCATTCATTCAGAATATAATTTATAATTCCCAGACTCGTGGGTTTTTACCTCCTCAGCGGTACAAATAATCTCTTTATAACGCCAATTAACTTACTTATTATTTCTGAACGCAGAAATCTATCAACAGGTGTTTGTACTGATCGCACTGTAAGGTCAACCTCAATACCCTCCTTCTCGCATAATTCAACGGCTTCTCGTACCCATTTACCCTTGACAACCCCGGTACAGAAGTATGGGATCGGCGAATTACCGGTAACGCACAAAAAAGGAACGTCCAGATCGTTAGTTCGTTTTGTGCCGTTTAGTTCCAGTTCCCATGCCGATTCTCCGTCACGCAGAAGTTCGAGAAGGGTCTGTTTGTTCCAGATGGCAGCTTGAAGTGATAAACGATAATCAGCTCCTTTACTGATTTCTCCAACCAGAGGATTGTCCGAACACGGCAGATCGGGACCTGGACATGGATACAGTCTGAGGCATCCTGCTCCTTTATCCTCCATATATGTTATTAACCCCTCAATCACTGTCGTATCTATATGTTGGGTGAGAAGATAATCTTCTATCAGCACAATCACATAAGGCTGCGGTATCTGTTCCAGCATGCAACGGAAACTGGAAGACCAATCCGTGTCATCTCCAACACCAATGGTCTTCACCCTATTGTTGTCATACCTAAGATGATTGGTGCCAAGATACACAGGATACGGGCAATCTGGCCAGTATCTGAAGAAAAGCGTAAAGAACGGCTCCCAGAGGTCTTGATACTTATCACATGACGTGACCAAAATGGCTGCTTTGCTCTTGTGCATAAATTTTCACCTACCATATTGCTCTTTCTTGAACCAGAAGAAACCGCACGCGTAGTTACTATTCTCCAAGTCGCTGATTTGCAGATCTCTCTTATACACTCCTGCATCATCCACACCTGAAAATTCTACCAACTCAAGGTCATCGAAATACTTCAGTATCTGATGAGGAGAATGGATGCGATGTGCATTGAAACACACCTTTGGTCTGCCCACTGGAAGTGCGAGAAACAAGTTACCGTCTTTCGCAAGCACTCTTGAAAGTTCTTTAGCCGCCATCTCTGTACCTTTAGGATTCAGTGAATCTCCATATCGCCCAAGCCCTATATGCTCGGCAACGTGCAGACAGGACAAGGACTGCACAGTACCATCGCCAAATGGCAGGGCTAATATATCTCCTGAGAGTGGTTCGAAGTTATCCAGATTTGCCATTAATGGTCGTATGTCTATTGAGATCACATCAGTGAAACACGTTAGGAATCCAACGAAATCAACTTTTGAGCCAACATCCACGTGGAGTTCGGGTTTATTTTCCATAATTCGCTGAGCAGCCCATATATCAAGATAAAAGTAATGCGAATCGAAAGAACTGGTAGGACTCTTCTCATGTATACACGGATAGAGATCGGATATTTTGATGGGTTCTGCTCCATTCAATCGAGAATACTTCATGAGATCTCCAACATACCCCCCGTATCGTGGGATTGACATACTCAATTGATACGGGTTGATGATCGGGCTCATAAGCCTGTACAAAAAATATAGTGACTGTTTGACTCTCATCCGCATCTTCTTATGCATTTATTTATCACCTATTTATGCATTTCGTGTTCAGCCGTCATAACCAATCTGGCCATGGTACATTCATTTGTGTTGCGATTTTCTTCAACTCATCACATATTTTCCTATCGAATTTCAATATCAAAATACCATATACCACCCCGCCCAAAACAACCGGGATCAACACCAACCACACATTTGACAGCGGTACAAGCATACGATATCCCCCCACAAACAGAGACATCACAAAGGATGCTTTTAAAATGTTCCACACACTATTACGCTCTACCCGTATAGTAATCATCCGCGATAATACACGTCGTGCCAGAACCGCATTTAGTGTCATAGTCACCAGAGTAGCAATTGCAGCCCCCGCTATACCTATCACAGGAATCAATATTATATTTAACACAATGTTTGCCACACCCCCCACTGCAGTTACTTTAAATGACTCTTTTTGACGGTCTAATGCACCGAGATATGACGTAAAAAAAAGCTGGAATATGTTTACTATTTGCACGATCGCCAGTATCACAAGTGTTGCATATCCTCGCTCAAATTCCGCGCCGTAGAAAAAATACAGCAGCTTATCACCCAACAAAAATCCTCCCGCTAACACAGGTACAGCTAATAGCAGTGAGTAGCTAAATGCTCGAGAGAGGGATTCCTCTATGAGTCCGACCTCGCCACTCTTCCCCCAGCGGCTTACTTTGGGCCATAACGTTGAGTTGAGTGCGAAAGTTATAAATGCCGCCAGCATAATAAACTGCCACGCTATCTGGTATACACCCACGTCTGCATTAGTCAGATAATAACCGATTATGACCTTATCTGAATACGAGTACAACAGCACCCCACTTGAAGTTAAAAACAGCCAGAAGGAAAATGTTGTCAGGTTTTTAATATGTCTCCAGCCAAAA
The DNA here is from genome assembly GCA_030605385.1 of Methanobacteriota archaeon. Lineage (GTDB taxonomy): Archaea > Halobacteriota > Syntropharchaeia > JAUWIL01 > JAUWIL01 > JAUWIL01. The sequence continues at coordinate 761 of JAUWIL010000125.1, read as the reverse complement.
CGCACAATGTGTAGATCGAAAAAACGCAACGCTATTATAGTAGCAGCAAGTATCCCTGCAACAAAACCGCCCGCCAACCCTGCAAGACCAAAACCCAAGAAAACCGCAACAACCTGAACAAGAATGCGCGAAACGTCACCAATAAAACGACCTGTTGCATGTATACCCATTTTGCCGCGGCCTGCAATACCGCTATATACTGCTCCATTGAAAATTGATATGATTAACGCCACTAAAAGCCAGATGAATGCCCCTGCACTATCAAGATCCACAAAAAAGCTGCGACATGCAATCAGAGCTACTACGGTTACAGTCACAAACAAAGACGTTAGTAAAAAGGATGCACTAAAATAGGCATCAGGCTCTTCTCCCTCGCTGATACGCTTAACTGCGGCTCCTCCAAATCCACCGCCACTAAACATGCCGATGATGCCAAAATATGTCATAAACAGGAAATATGCACCCAGAACGCTTGCACCCACAGTATGCGCGAAATAAATCGTACTCAGAAAAGCGATAAAAGTATATGCAATCTGCCAGATGAACGATACCATACTCTGCCGCTGCACTTCCCCTATGCCCATGATGCGGGAGAGAATAGTATTTAAGTTAAACATGTTTTTGTGTGACGATTATAACAATCGCATAGCCTCCGCTATGCACACATGCCGCCCTCTTATCATCAAATCAATTCGGGTTCGGCATTAGCATTATTATGAAGAATATACTCTTCTTAGGCTTACTTTGCATTTGCAGTACTT
>JAUWIL010000153.1 GCA_030605385.1 Methanobacteriota archaeon | reverse complement strand
CATGTTCTTTGGCGAGGACAGACTGCCAATAGTGCAGGAGGTAATACTTGCCGACAATGAAAATGATAGAAAAAGGGCACTCGACAAACTCCTGCCGATGCAGCGCGATGACTTTAAAGGCATACTGAAAGCAATGGATGGGCTGCCCGTGATAATACGTCTGCTGGACCCGCCGTTACATGAGTTTCTCCCAAAACATGAAGAGCTGGCAGTGGAGATAACTGAAATGAAGCTGAAGAATGCCAGTGCCGATTCCATAAAGAAAAAAGAGGTACTGCTCGGAAAAGTGGAGGCGCTCACGGAATCAAATCCAATGCTGGGTCACCGCGGATGCAGATTAGGTATAACGTATCCGGACATCTATAAGATGCAGGTGCGGGCCGTATTTGAGGCTGCGGCAGGGCTTGTGAAGGATGGTTACAATCCAAAGCCCGAAGTTATGGTCCCGCTGGTGGGGCATGTGGAGGAGCTGCGCACCGTCAACGAGTATATCAGAGAAACAGCCGATGAGATTATAGCGTCAGCGGATGTTCAACTCAAGTATATGGTTGGATCGATGATCGAACTCCCGCGTGCTGCAGTTACTGCGGATGAGATTGCAGCCGAGGCTGAGTTTTTCAGCTTTGGGACCAATGATCTTACACAGACAACTTTTGGCTTTAGCAGGGATGATATAGAGGGCAAATTCCTGAAGGTATACCTGAGTAAAGGCATACTTGAGCACAATCCATTCGAAGTCCTGGATCAGAAAGGTGTGGGAGAACTTGTCAGGGTTGCGGTAGAGGGGGGTCGTTCAACCAGAAAAGCGCTTGAAGTGGGAATCTGCGGCGAGCACGGAGGGGAGCCGGGTTCGGTAGAATTCTGCCACCGCACGGGACTTGATTATGTCAGCTGTTCGCCTTTCCGCGTGCCGGTTGCCAGACTCGCGGCTGCGCATGCGGCGATAAATGAGAAGCGTGAGAGAACGGGCACCAAGACGAAAACTAAGGCGAAGAAGGCGGCAGCTAAGAAGGTTGCTAAAAAAGTGGCTGCAAAGAAGAAAACAGTCAAAAAATCAACGGTCAGGAAGAAGACTGCCAGGAAAAAGAAGAAGTAATGCTGGTTTTGTCTGCAAGGACTGGAACAATGCAGAAAGGACAGGATCTAAAGCGCGCCTGCAGGGCTGAAATAGATGTGTTATTGGGTGACAGCGCGGAAGTGGTATATAGGTCTCTGCTGCCGGAACTCAATGAAAGTCCATCCAGCCGCTCAACCGTCAGTTTAAATCTCCACAACGGCAGCCTGCGCCTGATCATATCATCCGATGACACGGTGATGCTGAGAGCCGGACTCAATACATGGCTGCGCCTGATCAAAACAGCGTATGAGAGTGCGCTGATACCGATTATGTGAAATTTTAATCTGGAGATTTTAGAATTTATGATAAAGAAGGATGCAAATGTCTTCACTCAATAGGGTATGTCTGACTTTGGCATACCGGGAAAGATATTTGTTAGTGCATCAGCATACTTTGCCCTGATGTGCCATAAATGCACACATATAACTGTGTGCAGCACAACAGGAAAAAGTGACATATTGAGGTAAATAAATGGTACAGCTAAGCCTGGGTTTCATGCGCAACAGCGCTCTTTTCTCCAATCATTATCTGGAGAGTCTCGTGCCACAGAACGGAGAGTGGAAACAAGATTAGGCATCAGAACGCGCTTTTATAGTTGTAAAGGAGATTTATAACAAGAGGGGAGAGGAAGGGCTGCGAAGGTTAGATGAGGCCATGCTTGAGGATTTCTTCATCAAACCCATCCTCAAAGAATGCCTGGGGCATCATCTTGGAGTGCAGGCAAAGACGGATAAGAGTGCAAAACGCCCAGATTACGCATTCTTCCCTGATGAGAAGTCATTGTCAGATGCGCTTGATAACTACGGCGAGGATGATTTCTACACGAAAGCTGTTGCTGTTGGCGATGCAAAGAGGTGGAAAGTATCCCTAGATAAGGGGCAAAAAGGCTCCGGGCTATTCGAGCATCAGAACCCCAGCTTCCAGATTGACACATATCTGAGAGAGACTCCACCCAAATGGGCTATCCTTACCAATGGCAGGTTCTGGAGAATCTACTATCAGGAGACCAGCTACAAGCTGGACAACTACTATGAGATAGACCTGGTTAATCTTCTGGAAAGCGGAGATACCGAGAACTTCAAGTATTTCTACCTGTTTTTCCGCATGGAAGCACTCGTTCCTGGTGCTGACGGAAAGTGCTTCCTGGATAAGATTTATGGGGAGAGCGTAGCTTTTGCCCAAGAGCTGGGCGAAGATCTGCGCGAGAACGTGTACAGGGCGATGAAGATACTGGCAGATGGGTTCTTTGACATGCAAAAGAACAACCTTGCTAAAACTGATGAAAATATAAAACTCGTGCATGATAACGCTCTGAAGCTGCTGTACAGATTGCTTTTTATTTTCTATGCCGAGAGCAGGAGCCTGCTGGACACGTCAAATGAGGCGTATGATTATTTCAGTCTGGATTGGATCAGGAGAGACGTGGCGGATAAGATAGACAAGAAAGGGACCATCACGCCAATAAGCACGATCTATTGGGACCGATTGAAAAAGCTGTTTGAGTTAATTAATGTGGGCTCGGAGTCCATGGGTACTCCTAAAGACATGCTTTATATCCCGCCGTATAACGGCGGTCTGTTCGACCCTGAAAGAAATCGTTTTCTCGAAGAGATGATCGTCGGTGATTCATTCATCGCTGAAGCAGTCGATCTACTGGCGCGCTCCAGAGGAAAAAACAATGAGGGTAAGGGCTTTGTTGACTACTCGACCCTTGAGATACGGCATCTCGGCTCTATCTATGAGGGGATACTGGAGTACAAGCTGAAGGTAGCCGGGCAGGAAATGGTCGCCATCAAAGAAAAGGGCAGGGAGAAATGGATACCCAAAGCTGATGCAGGCGGAAAGAAGGTTCTTGACTCTGTTAATCCGGGAGAACTGTATCTGGCCACTGATAAGGGAGAGCGCAAAGCCACCGGCTCCTATTACACGCCTGATTATATTGTGAAGTATATCGTGCGCAACACCATTGATCCAGTCGTGGAGCAGAAAAGAGAAGCGTGGACAATGGATCGTTCATTCATGGAGGATCTGCTGAAGATAAAAGTGCTTGACCCTGCCATGGGCAGTGGTCATTTTCTCGTTGAGGCAACAGACCATCTGGCTAACTGGCTTGTTCGCGCCTGGGCTGAAGCCCGACCTGAAGAGCTTGAGCGGGAAGAAACGGAAGAGCACGATATTCACTG
>JAUWIL010000082.1 GCA_030605385.1 Methanobacteriota archaeon | reverse complement strand
GTTGCCCCCCTTATAACCGCTCTCTGCGATTATATACTCGGTCTCCCTGCCTGGCGGCCTGCGGGCGGCTGCTGGCGGTTCAGTATATTCAGAGACAGTCTTACCGATGGATGCCCCGCTCTTCTGAAGAAGATTACGATGTTCAAGCAGCTCTTTGGTAATTCCACTGATCAGGTTATCGAACTCAATCATCTTCTTTTCGAGCTTTGAGAGACGGTCTTCGAACTCTGCAGCACCGCCGCCATCACTCATGCGCTCGATCTCGCGCTCTTTCTCTCTAAGCTTCTTCTCAAGCCTTTCAATTACAATGTCTCTGTTTTCGCCGCTCATCACAGGTAGAGTCCCCAGTGCACTGCTTAATATTTTCTGGCATATGCTTCATGAGTACGATGATAGCACTTATGCTAACATCAAGTATTTATATGCTACTCAAACATGTATCATGAAGCTAACACCAAAGAATTACGGTGAGAGTCTTCGGCGGTCGCGCGGGAACAATACAGCCTCGCGGATATTGCCGAGATTGAGCATTGTCATGAGCAAACGCTCTGCGCCAAGCCCCCATCCAGCATGCGGCGGCATTCCATAACGGAAAGCCTTGAGATAGAAGTCAAAGCTGTCAGGGTTCAACCCTTTTGCCTCGATCCTCTCACGTAGAAGTGCGTAATCATGGATTCGCTGGGCTCCGGATGCAAGCTCCATGCGCGGATGCATGAGGTCAAATGATTTTGATAGTTCCGGCTTGTCTTCATGCGGCATCGCGTAGAACGGCTTGCTGTCGGTCGGCCAGTCAATTATGAAATAGTGCTCCCCGACCATCTTTCCCAGTTCCTTCTCGCATGCCGTGTCAAGGTCACTACCCCACTCTATATCTCCAACATTCGGATCATCCTGCAGCATACTGATTACCTCATCATATGTAATGCGTCTGAATGGCAACTCAGGAATGGGGAGTTCGATAGAAAGCGCTTTCAATTCAGGTGTTCCTGCTATCTCTCTGTAAACATAGTTTATCAAACGCTCCAGTATCTCCATAACGTCATTGTGCTCCTCGACAAACGATACCTCAACATCTATTGATGTTACTTCGTTAAGGTGCCTGCGGGTGTCATGCTCCTCTGCCCGGAATATGGGAGCTATTTCGTATGCTCTGTCGAGCCCTGACGCCATCATCATCTGCTTGTAAAGTTGAGGACTCTGGTTGAGGAATGCCTCACGATCAAAATATGTTATGGGAAACAGCTCTGTTCCGCCCTCTGTAGCGGTTGCAACAATCTTGGATGTGTTAATCTCCACGAACCCGTTCTCGTGGAAGAAATTCCGAACTGCCCGCAGTACATTGCTTCTGGTGCGGAATACTGCTGCAGTCTCGGTTCTACGGACATCCATGAACCTTGAGTCTATGCGCGTGTCGAGTTCAGCGCCGACTTTTCCGGTAGTGTCGAGCGGCAGGGGGACTTCTGCCATGCTGAGAAGGATTATTTTGCTGGGTATGATTTCAAACTTCCCGGGAGCCCTATCTTCGGACTTGATATCTCCTTCAACAGCTACTACCGACTCCCGGCTTATGCCCCGTGCCATCTCAAGCAGTTCGGCACTGACCTTTTTCTTGGGCATCGTCACCTGAATAAAGCCTTCACGGTCGCGCAGCACTATGAAGTATATTCCGCCAAGATCGCGCGTCTCGTGCACCCACCCCGCAATAGTAACAGCCTCCCCACTCATTTCTGGCGATAGTTGGTTGGAGTAATGTGTTCTTATTATCATGGCTCAAAGTCTCCAGTTTATCCAAATTAGTTTATCCAGATTATTATCATATCCAAATTAGCTTATCCACATTAGTTTATCCAGATTATTATCATTTTCTTTGTTATCGGGGTTAAAATGGTTATATCGATTCAGACCGTGCAATACTACTATGTCAATTTCGTGCTATATTAGCATATTAATTTCACCTCATGATACCTCATGATATAAATACGTTTTATGCCTGCTACCGCCTGCTGCCAGCTTATGTAAGCATTCAATCGCCCTCCCATGACCCGCATCCCGAACCTGTACATGGTACCCATCAGGGATAAGCCACTAAAAAAGGTTTTATTCCAGCCCGATTAAATAAGAGGATTGCATAATCGATTCCTGATAGATTTCCGAGGTTGCTGATTCAATTGGATTACACACCGTCGCTGGTAGGGTTCCTGCAGAAGTCCCAGCTGTTCTGGAATCTCGTGGTGCCGATGATATATCTGGTGCTGGGTTTGATAGCATTCTTCACAATAATAAAGTTGAGGGCTGCCCTTAAAGAGAGGAGATTCAAAGGAGATGAAACTGCAAAGTATCAGCAGACCCTCGATACATCAAAGCTGCCCAGCGGAGACCTGTGGATCGGTATGATCGCAAAAACAAAAAATAGGGCGGAATTCGACCAGGAGGACTTACTGTCAAACACCATTATAGCCGGCGCCACAGGGTCCGGTAAAAGCATAGCTGCAATGGTGATAGTCGAGGAGGTTCTAAGGCAGAATGTACCAGTCGTAGTTTTTGATACTACGGCGCAGTGGACCGGCTTCTTCAGACCATGTGATGATGAGGAAATGCAGAAATTGTACAGGGAGTTTGGCATCACCCCAAGTGACAGAACGGCTTTCAAGGCTAGCATAATAAACGCGGGCAAGCGGAGCAAGAATCTGAACATAAAGGACATGTTCAGGCAGCAGGGAGGACTCACAATATTCGACATGAGCCGTGTGAAGCTTGACGAGTTCAGCAGCATCGTTAAGGATATATTCAATCAAATAGCCGAGTCTGACCTGCCAGGTGCTTCTAGAATCAGGGGGTTGGTGGTTTTTGATAACTTCAGCAGACTCATCGAGGCCCAGGAAAATGAAGGGGCATATGGAGCGATCGAAGAAGCCGCCCGGACGATCGGGAAAATGGGCATTGGTGTTATAATCATATCACAGGTATTCGCAGACTTCCGCGAAACGCTGCTGGAGAATATTGCAACAGAAGTGCAGATGCACACCAAAGCGGAGAGCGATATCAGGAGAATACGAAATATGCACGGCGACGAAATTGCACAGTCCATGCTAAAACAGGAGGTTGGCATAGGGCTTCTGCACAATTCCAGGTACAACGAATCAAAGCCGTATTTCATTCAATTTAGACCTCTTCTGCACAGCCCCAAAAGAATATCGGAAGGCGAACTAGAAGCATACTACGCTTACTATGATAGGATACTGCACCTTGGAGATAGGCTGGCAGAGCTCGAAGCTGCAGGTCACAGCGTTGCAAGCATGGAGCTGGAATTGGAAATGGCACTTGATAAAATGCGGGAAGGTATGGTGAGAATGGTCGAAGTATACATAGAAGGAGTTGAAGAGGCAATCGCTAAGATAGAGGGTAACTGAGAATACATTCAAGGGTAATATGATTGAATATCATAGGGTAATATGATAGAATACGTACTTAAACTATAGACCTACAAAATGCACCATACTATTATCACTGGATGTTTGCAAAACGTGGTTTTGCAACCGTACGAAACGCAGAGCGTTTCGGACATGTTTACAGAGCGGAGCTCTGTAACCGTTTAAAAATCAAAGATTTTTAAACATGTTTATGGAACAAAGTTCCATAACCGTCTGAAAGCGAAGCTTTCAGACATGTTGCAGGATAAAATATAATGGGGAAATAGGACATTGATATGGAACGATATAATGTCAAAATTTAAGGGCATGCCGGCGCAGGAGAGAGTCATAAGACTCCTCCTCGAGCGCGGCTTCCAGGTGGACAGCGACGGTAGAGTGGTTTCGGGAAAGATTGATATTCCTCACACACGCCTTGCATCCGAGGCAGGGGTTGAACGCCGCGTGGTCGATGCAGCCACAAAAACCATACTTTCAGACCCGGAACTCAAAAACATATTCCAGAATATCAAATCTGCACCGATGCTGAGGGACGTGGCACCGCTACTCGGTCTTGGTGTCATAATAATAACTCCGATCAACGCAGATGATGTAGGGATACTCGGTGAGGTTGCAGGTACTGTGGCCAAATACGGAGTCAGCATAAGACAGGCAGTAACTGATGATTCCTACATGTCTGATGATCCCAAGCTAACTATAGTAACTGATACTCCAATACACGGGGAATTGATGGAGGCACTGAACGATCTGAAAAGCGTCAAAAGTATAACAGTGTACTAACACAGCTTGTGAATATTGAGCATGTCTGAAATGCTACGCATTTCATACGATTGTGGAACTCCGTTCCGCAAACATCACGTAAATAAATGCACCTCGGGTGCACTATTTTACACTCTTGCCAAGCTCTGCAATCTTCTTTTCAATCGCATGTATTATATTCTGGTTGTCAGTATGATTCAGTTCTGAGTCGCATTCTGGACACCTGAAGCCGGTACTGGCAACCGAATCAAAACGGTAGCGCTTATTGGAGTTTTTGCATGTGTAAAACAGGTTCCCCCTCTCGTATTCAAGCCTCTCGGTGAGGTTGTTCATGAGTTTAGTGGATTCAGATCTAACTATGTCATCCAGACGGTCAAAGTTAAAACTCCACAGATACGTAAGCCACCCATTTTCGTCGTTTCTCTCGCACCTGTATTCAGCTATATGGTTTTCATACAGTATGTACAGCGTTCTTCTGACGAGGTTTAGTTTGGCATCCGTTAACTTTGCTATTTCTTCATCTGTGCTCTCTTTCTTGGGAAGCTTCCCTATGATTTTGATGCCGTCATCTCCAACGAGCTTGCGCAGGTAAGCTTGTATAGCAACATCCTTTAATATTGGGTTCATCCGTTTTTGCATGTTATACGTGCCTCGCTCCTGGAAATGGCTTTATAACGGGCATATATGATGGATATTCTGACAGTAGATATATGTAACATTTATTAGCTTGAGAATACTTTAATATTACGATATTACGAAAACCTGTAGGTTTTGAGTGAAAAAAATCTTTTTACCAATACTGATTTTTGTTATGCTGTTTTTACCCCTACCCCTTAGCACCCACATTGCCACATACTATCCATGTACTCATATAGTTACTTATACGATAATTTATACTCACACTTATGCTCATATAATAATTAACATATACCACTACTCATTATATGAGGCTTTTGCTATATGGGGCTCTAGCATTATAATGGTATCGTGATATGTCGTAATGAGTACTGTAATTTGCAATGAGTATTGTAATGAGAGGTAATGAGCGCCGTGCTGCAATAATTGCTGTATTGCCACTACCCCATGTTTGCAACCATACTAAAAACCATAAAAATTAGGAAGAGTTTAATACATATTATTCGTGTCGATTATTCTACCGTTCCAACTGACGGATTGAACGTTACCAGCACATCAAAATAGAATAGCAAACATGGAGTTGCTAATTTAATACTACACATTGATGGGGATAATTGGGTTGTCAGGCAAAAGGGACTATTATGAGATACTTGGGGTGGCCAGAACCGCGCCAAAAGATGAGATAAAGAAGGCATACCGCAGGATGGCAATGAAGCATCATCCCGATGTGTGCAAAGACCCTAATGCAGAAGAAAAGTTCAAGGAGATATCAGAGGCATATGCGGTACTCTCGGATGATTACAAGAAGTCATTATACGACCGCTTTGGACATGCCGGCATAGATAAGCGGTACTCCCAGTCCGATATATTCAGCGGCTTTGACTTTGATATACTCCGCAGTTTTGGATTTGGAGGAGGACTCGAAAGCATATTCAACGCGTTCTTCGGGGGAGGGACCAGGGTATATACGGACAGGCGGAATGCATCTATGAGGGGGTCCGACCTGAGATATGACATGGAAATAACATTTGAAGAAGCTGCGTTTGGATGTGAGGAAGAGATATGTATAACAAAAAACGTCATATGCCCCACCTGTAATGGCAGTAAAGCTGAGCCGGGATCGGATAAAATCGTATGCGAAGTATGTAGCGGTTCAGGTCAGGTAAGGAATGTAAGGCGCTCTGTGTTCGGTCAGTTCGTTAGTGTGACAACATGTGGAAAATGCGGTGGAGCGGGGCAAATAATAGTCAAGCAGTGCAAAGAGTGTAAAGGTGTTGGTGCAATAAATAAGGAGTGCACAATAAACGTGAAAGTCCCGCAGGGTGTGGACGCGGGTTCAAGATTGCGCATATCAGGGCAGGGGGCGGCAGGCGTTAATGGGGGTCCGCCAGGCGACCTGTACGTAATGATATACGTGCAGCCGCACGATACATTCAAACGACATGGGGTGGACACACTCTTCGAGCAGCCGATCACATTCACACAGGCGGCACTAGGAGCTGCAATCGAAGTACCAACCCTCTCTGGTAGAATGGAGTTAAAGATACCACCAGGAACGCAGAACGGAACAACATTCACCCTGAAGGAGGAGGGTGTCCCCCGTCTTGGGAGTCGCGGAAGGGGAGATCAGTTCGTACAGGTAAGCATCATAACACCAACAAAGCTGACAAGGCGTCAGAAGGAGCTTTTGAGAGAGCTTGAAGGAGAAGGCGGGGACGGCAAATCAAAACGGAGAAGGAAAAACGGCGGCGGCCAAAAAATGTTTAGATAGGTGCTGTAGGCGATCATTGAACTCGTTCTAAAGTTTGATATCCTGAAATTTGATGTGGCATCGCTCGATGATATGGAGCTGCCTGACACGAAAAGGCATAAATGGTGCATTTGTCTTTATGTGCGAGTGCCTCCGCACGTTTTTATACCGCACATGCTGTTCACGTGTTTTTATATCAATATTGACGCCGTTACCAGTACTACGGCAAGGGTCAGGAATGTGGGGGGTGCGAAGATTCTGAGGAAATCCTTCATAGGCACCTTGAAGTACTCCAGCGACACCGATACGCACGGATGCACCGGGGAGGCATCATATCCAAGGAGCATGCTGACGAATATGAAGGTAAATATTAGGGGCGTCATCGATTCCTGCCCATATGTAGTGAGGTATATTGGTATTACCACCGATGCAGGCAGCTGAACCCTGCCGGTTGCCATACTCAGAAGAAAACCCACAACCACACAGAGCATTACCTTTGAAGGCGCCAGTTCCGCTATCAGCTGTGAAGCACCAGATGCCTGGAATATGTTCAGAAAGATGAACATTCCCAGTATTATGGCTACGAAGTTCCATGGTCTCATTATAACGCCAACTCTGCGTACGTCTCCAGGCCCAAGTCTGCTGAATATGAGTGCCAGCGCAAAACTCACCGACACTGCCACAAGGGTCTAAATCTCGGCAACAGGCAGCTCCAGCAGCGTCTGAAGTGAAAAATCAATAAACGGCGCTGCCAGAAGTATCATCAGGGGGATGAGCAGGCGCTTCAATGAGAAGCTCTTCGAGTACGTCAGCTTCCCACCCACTCCTTTGAAAAAGAACGCATATCCGACTAAAAACATAAGCAGGAAGGCGGGGAACAGGTAGGGTAGTACCTCATACACACTCAGACCTGCGATCTTTGCCGATGCTATCAGCGCTGGACCCAGTGGGTATATGAGAAACAATATATGCCGGAACCATACGTTGACTGCAGCCTTGGTGCCGCCATCAATATTCTGACCGCCCCTATCCACCAGAGGTGCTGACAGTAGGGCTCCGCCAGGCATCGGCAGCATGCCTACCAAAGCAGGTGAAAGCGCAAGAAACGGTTTCTTGCCAATCCGAAGATTCTCCACTATGCCCTTCATCTGTCCCGATTCTTCCATAACACCTCCAATCAGAGGTATGATTCCCATAGCAAGCGCAAGCAGCGCTATCGATGGATCGGTTATAGTAGTGAGTATCAATACTCCAATGTCAACAAGCGGGAGGGTAAAAAGACCGAGCGCGACGCCCGCCGATACCAGAGCAAGCCCCATGTTTTTCCTTGAGAGTATCAGGAGGATGGCTATAGAAACAAGAAATCCCAGCCACACCAGTCCGGCATCCATGGTGCACCACTGAGATAACATCCGTATATACCTACTCATTATACTTTCTGGTACTAGCCGGATTATTGGTGGATTGAACAGAAGTAGTAAAGTGAGTACAAACAGGTAGAGATTTGTTTAAAAAAGTAGTATGCTCCGCGCGGATGTTACACGTCAAAGTGTTATCATCGGTATGGTGCTAAATCCTCTGAAGCGGATATACCCGCCGCGGGGTATGTTAATCTTTATGATATCAACAGCCTGATTCAGCTTACATGACTCCAGCACCTGCTCTCCATCGGACTGGTATGATGCATTAAACGCCGTCAATGTAGCTGAACGCTCATTCACCTCTGTAATATTAAGTTCAGTATAACCAGTAAGAACGTCGTTTATCTCCGGTGATACTGTCCGCCCGCCCAGCAAAAACATGTAAAATTTCGCGACGCTGTCAGTGGTATATTCCATCCTGACGTCAACATCCGTGCTGCCATCATACATGGTAAGCTCTATGAGGTTAACATCGAGAATGGTATCACTTCTATCTGCAGCGGCGGCTGGAAGTGCCGCCATGATGAGAATCTGCGTTATAAGTACTGCTATTATGACTCTCCTGATTCTATTGCGCAACTGCCTCACATCGCATTCTGCTTTTTTCATTGGTGCGTCTGCATTATCGTTTGCAGTCTTTATGATAAACTTCAGCAGGTATTGATATAAACACTTTGTGCTTGTTTTTGCTGTAAAGTGCCCCTAAAGCACCCGTCCTTTTATAACATTACTGGTTCGCACCTTGCGCGGGGGCGTTTTGCTCGCAGCGTACCCACTTCAGAAAAGCGAGCCATATTGGATGCATGATGTGTATCAAACCTGTGCATCGACCTCAGAACGGCCAGCCCCAGCTCAAGCCCATGAGTTGACTGTGCCATGAGTTGACTGTGGGTTATATAAAGCCCCCAAAGGCCCCCCAGCCCCGGTGCGCAACTTTTCTTTTTAATTT
>JAUWIL010000140.1 GCA_030605385.1 Methanobacteriota archaeon | reverse complement strand
CGCAAACATGTATAAAACACTGCGTGTTTTATACGGTTGCGGAATCTCGGATTCCGCAAACACCAGTCAATAGAACTGGTGGAATGTCGGTTTTAATATTTCTATGCTTGTGCGCTCGGCTCCAGTATATCCGAATCTTGCATCGTAAATCCTCTTCCCTGTTCTTTTTCATTAGATTGCAGCCTTCAAAAAAGCTGGCAAGATCTTTGAGTACAACCGCACCATACTGAAGAAAGGATCTGAGTCCTACAGTTTTGATAGAAATTCTTCTCGATCTAGCTTTGCTTGCTTCATTATTGAAATGAGTGTTCCCCTTACCAGCGCTGGGTGGTTCGGAACTGTTACCAGAAGCCTTCTTTCGGGATTCCATAGATGAATGTGACTCCCTGTCTGTCTGTGTATGTGAAATCCAAACTTCCCCAGAACCTTGATAATATCCTTAGCTGACAGGATGGGGAGCTTGGACATATTTCTCTACCTCAATATCCAGAAGCGATGTTTTGACATCTTTTGGAGATAGCTCCATTAGAATCTGGTAATGTTCCTCCAAGCCTTTTTTAAGGTTGGAAACGGCCTTCTCCTCAGTCGCACCCTGATCGGCAACATTTGTTATAATATCTACTGCTACGTAGACATCATCTTCCCTGCGTACCTGTATTATCGTCTTCAAATGAATCGCCTTTAACTAACAAATGTTGTAGTAAATATATTTATCTTTATTGTAGATAAAGTCTTGCGAAAATCTTTTTGATTTTTGCAAGTATTGAAAAAATTTTAATTTTTTCTTACTGATGAATGACGAGATATTTAGACTATGTCAGCGGTCTCTTCTTTTACCTCTGGAGCTTGACCAATCCAGTTTACTAGGTGCTGCCTGGCGCCAAGTATCTCAATCTCAACAGGCAGTCCATCATCTATCACTGCTTTTATATATCCTACTTCTATGATCCAGAACTTGAATTTTTATAAGCATTCTCTCAAAAATTACGTCAACCAAAAGCTCGATATTCTCCCATCCGGAAGTTGTAATGATCATGTCCTTCATAATGCTCCAAATAACGAAAAGGGTCCTCCTCCAATTTCCTTAACTTCTTCCGTAGTTGTTGTTCTAAAGGGTAGTCCAGCTTGCGCAAGAATTTGTCTACATGCGGGTGAAGTTTGACATCCTACATCTCAATCCAGACCTATGTACTCAGAATCCGGTGTTGCTCTGGCTTCAGCAAGTCGTTTTTTTGCTTCATCAGTCAGGTCGCCTTCTTCAGAAAGAATATGCTTGATTACAGAAATGTCCCTTCGAAGAGCAACTAAATCCTCATGCACATCTTTTAAATCAATATCTGACATGATATTATATTAGTAAAATCCTTTTTATAAATCTTTTCCATAGCCTTTGCAAAATCTATAATTTTGATATGAATTCCCCCTCTACATATCCTTTTCTGAATGTCTCCTTATCCTATACAGTGAGTCCATGATAAGTACACCCCCACATAGAGGTATGAATAGAAACGTTAGGAATGCAATTATTTGAAGAGCAGGCATAGGCAGATTTGACCATGCATCTGGTACAATTCCACCAAAAATATGGTTCGTAGATAATATGATAATCACAATGGCAATGGCAGGCTCCCATAGGATCCGTTTTTTGTGTCTGTTTAAAAAGTCGCCTACAACAATACCACCTACAAGAGGAAAGAGTGAAATAAAGGCATCTCCTCCCGAATTTACATAAGTGGAAATAGCAAGAGAGATTAATAGGATGCTAGTGATTAATTCTATCGCCAATAGACTCAAAGCTCTCTTACCTATCATCTTATAATCCAATTCCCCAAATGAGACGCCTCCAACTAACAAATATTGCGCTGAGTATATTTATCTTTATCCTGGGCTTTTGCGTTTTTCGCTGTCTTACGCTTATCGAGGTAAAATTTTCGGCTTCCGCCGAAAGTATTACTCCCGATAAGCTCCAAAAACAAGTGTAGGATGCCAAGGGGCAGGAGTGGAGGGAAAAATATATTTTATTCTTCATAAGCCTCCTCGCTAAGCTTCACATATTCCAGCCTTCATAGAGCAGGTAATACAGAATTCTTAAATATGAAGCAGGCAATACTTTACCACAGGTAGAAACACATGTCCGAAATCACCCTGGAAAAAATCAACCATATTGAAAACCTGCTGCTGGAACTGAACGCTAAGGTAGACAATTTTCTCTGCTCTGAGGAATTGAGTGAAGAAGAGAGAAAAGAAGTAGATGCCCTTCGGAAGGAAGTGGCATCTGGAGAATATGTAAGTTTTGACGAGGTCTTCGGAGAATAATCAATTGTATGGCATCATATGAGATACTCTTCACGAAAAAGGCAGCAAGGTTTATCAGATCACTTCCAAAGGGATACAGGGAAAAAACAAAAGAGATTCTGGAAAGCCTGAAGCATAGTCCATTCTCATATCCATATCGGAAGATACGAGGAGAAACCAACACCTACCGAATAAGAATCGGCAAATATCGCATCCTGTACGAAGTGCATGAAAACGAAAAAAAGATAGTGGTATTAACGGCTGACAAACGAGGCAGCATATATGATTAGGATGATTGAAAATTTGCTTTCTGCTTTTAATTTCTTTCCACCATATCTATGTTTTTAGCCACGTACCAGTAACCTCCAAGCCCTTTTTAAGGTTGGAGACAGCCTCCTCCTCAGTCGCACCCTGATCAGCAACATTTGTTATAAAATCAACAGCTATGTAGACATCATCTTCCCTGTGCACCTGTATTATCGTCTTCAAATGAGCTGCCTTCAACACCGATTTTGATTTCATATGCCACACTCTGGTGAGATTTAACGGTGCTTGAGGAAGTTACGCTAAGAGCTTGTATTATCGACTCCCTTATCATATCTACTTTTCATATTTTTGCCCTATATGCTAAAGATCGTGAGACTTTTTGAATAGTATATCACAACATCTTTCTCAACATCCTGTTAACTTCCCCCGGATCAGCACGCCCACGTGTTTTCTTCATCACCTGCCCCACTAGATAGTTCAGCGCCTCTTTCTTCCCGTTATGATAATCGGCTACTGCGCTGGGGTTCTCATCTATGGCTTCCTGCAGGATGGTATCTATCTGGCTGGCGTCTACTTTTATCAATCCTTTGCTCTTTATTATGTCCTTGGGAGTTCCACCCTCATCCAGAAGCGTGCGTATTATCTCGACTGCACCCTTCTCAGTTATGCTGCCCGACCTGAGCAGATTCAGTATCTCTATCATGTGCTCTTCCCTGAAGGAGGCGAGACCGAAGCGCTTGCCTCCAACCAACTCTCTGCTGACATCAAGCGTCTTTGTCTCTATTGAATCCATCAGCTTCACAAGCCCTGGTTCCCTCTCCAGGTCATCGGAAAACATGGGTGCAACAATGATCTTTCTGATGGAAGTTTCATCAATTCCAAGTTTTTTGCCGACGGCATCGGCAGCGCGGTTGATGTTCCGTATGTAATCGGGCTGAACAACGCTGTTGCTGACACCAACAACCACCGGCTTGCCCTCAGAGTCGGCTGCAGTTATGTCAGGCCTTATGGATGTGCCAATGTCGGGCTCCACCTCAACATCCGAAAAATCCTCTCCAAGTATGTCCATCTTCCCTGCCAGACTGCGCCTGGCTATGAAGTTCTTATCCCTGTAGTTCAGCTCGCCCATCAGTACGTCGGCTATCCATGTGGCGCAAAGCCTTGCATCATTTATGGATGAGGTTACATGCTCAAAGAACCCGGCCAGACCGGGACTGGATGTTAGGATGCGAGCATGCTCATCCGAGATGCCGTACTGCAACATAAACCGCTCGCGCCTGGCATCCGGAAGTTCAGGCAGCCCACTCCTGATGCGCCCGACCCAGTCGCCGACCCTGAGAGGTACCAGATCAGGCTCGGGGAAGTAGCGATAGTCATGCTCGACCTCCTTGGTGCGCAGGGAGATCGTTATGCCGCGCCCTTCATCGAAGTGGCGCGTCTCCTGCACAACGGTTTGCCCGCGCTTGAGCATATTGCGCTGGCGGCTGATCTCGAAGAGGAGTGCCCGCTCTGCCCCTTTATGCGATGAAATGTTCTTAACCTCGGCGCGCTGACCTCCCTTCAGAGAAATATTGGAATCAATTCTCATCGCTCCTTCAAGCTCGCCGTTGAATATATCGAGGTATTCAAGTATGCTTCT
>JAUWIL010000094.1 GCA_030605385.1 Methanobacteriota archaeon | reverse complement strand
TGCAAACATGTCTAAAAGTGGAACTTTTAGACTGTTGCGGAACTTTGTTCCGCAAACATGTATGGAAGCTCTGCTTCCATACGGTTATGGAACTCCGTTCCATAAACATGTCCGAAACGCTCTGCGTTTCGTACGGTTGTGGAACTGCGTTCCACAAACATCTCTAAAATGCAAGGCATTTTAGAGGGTTGCAAAAACCAGAGGTTTTTGCAAACATCGGTCATGCACAGACCATGACATACGCGCCGCTGCCGTCGGTTACCAGCTCAAGCGTGAGTTCGTGGCTGCCAGCGTGCAGCACGGCAGGCTTCTGCGGGTCAAACCCGCCATCGCCGCATCCGGCGAAGTTTGCCCTTGACGCACCGCTCACCACGTATCCGTCATCCATCACATAGTAGTAGTTGTTCGCAGTCCGCAGGTCCCTTGTACGGGGCTCGCTGCTGCCTGACGGCATACTGCCCAAAACCACATAGCGCACGCCACCCGGAATGTCAACCTCCAGCCTCTGAACCGAGATGCTCATGCCGCCGACTATGCGCACGTCCCGCGCACCCCCTCCGCTGTACATCAACTCCGCCGCCGATATTATTTTCGAGACTTCTGCATGCGCACTTGCTCTTTCGGAGCCGTCCATGAAATCCACGAGTGCGCTGGATGCCAGCGCTATGAGAGCGCCGAACAGTATCACCGAGATTATGAGTCTTGTCGGCATACCTGCCGCCCCTTTTTCATCTAAAGCCATGCCGCACCGCAACTTATCTCAAGCTCCCTGGATGATTTTGCACTAAATGTCCCAAAAGCCCCAAATAACGCCTTGGACGTGTAGTACGATGCATATTTAGATTAAAAACCTATAAATGCATATTGTTATAATTGTAGTTAAGAGTGTGTAAGTCAGTAAAAAAGGCACCAAAAATTGTAGTTAAGAGGGGCGTGAGTCTAAAAAGATGCGGGTCAGTAAAAAAGGCACCGAAGAACGGGTGAAAGACGGTAAAGATGGTAAAGCAGTGTGTTCCGAGGCAGAGCTGTACACCCGGTTATCCTTCATGGAGCAGACGATTGAGGGCATCGGTTCCCGGCTCAGTGCCGTGGAGCGGCGCATCTCTGCTGAGGATCCGGGCTTCAAAATAGAGCATACAATAGAGCGCGATGATATTGATTCTTCTGCTGCGCAGCCCGAGCAGTCCGGCCCGACAGAGCCGGTTGATGGTGTGCTGCAGGGCATCACAGAATCAATTCAAATGGAGCTTGAGGATTTTGGGAGGCGGCTCTACATGATCGAGGACATCTACAACCAGACGAGTTCAGAGAGTTTGAAGACTGCCATAAGCGCCCACAACAGTACCGCGCGCAGGATGACAGAGCTCGGCGAAAGAGTCGAACGAATCGAGAAGCTGACGGGTTCGCTTAATATCGGCAGGGTGATGATACCCATCGACGTGACAGGTATAATAGCGGCTGCCGCAATGATGACTGCCGCGGCGCTGATAATCACCGGAAACTTTGAGATGCTGAAAGATGCGCTCTTTCCCTTAGCTATAGGAATTTCGTTCATCATCGGCGTACTTCTCAAGCTGTATTTTGTCAATAAGAACAGGGGAACTGATGAGGTAGAGCAGGGACTACCCTGTGATGATGTCATTTAAGCGGGTTTCGCGAAATTTCTAATTTCGCTAGACAGCGTGGAGCAAAACTCCACGAGTCCTGCAGAATCTCCAATTCTGCTGGTATCTCTGAAGGAAGAGCCTTCAGATATCCTGCAACCCCTATGAATCGCTATCCGCCTCAATCGCTTCATCGCACACATGCGCCAGCGAGCATTTCGCGCACCTGTTCGCGGAATCGTGGTTGCGGTGTACTTCGCCCAGCTTCAGGTCATAGCGCATCCCCGCGATCGTATCCAGCAGCTCATCCTTCAGTTCGGGCGTGTAATCGATTCTATGCTGCTCTCCATCTCCGTACACTATGACGCCGTACGGCACCTGCTTTTCATACTTTTCTTCTATTAGAATGCAATATGCCGCGAGCTGCATGATGTGAGAATTATATGGTGTGCTGGCAGTGGAGCTCTTCACCTCGACGGGTATCATGGTATTCTCATCGTATTCCACGATGTAATCTGGTTTACCGGAGAGCATTTGCTCGCGTGAGAACAGCACCTTTGCAGGTCGGTCAAGGTCTGTGTATATTATTTCCCCAAACGTTGGTATGCCCTTCTTATCCCGCCTCATGTTAACGTACCATACAGCCATGGTTGAGCGAATCCTGATCAGTACGGCATATACAAGAAGTGCCAGCCCGGCTATCGGGATGAGTGCCAGAGGCTGCGCAGCCGGCATAACCGCTATTACTGCAAGAAGGGGTATGGATACAAGCATTATCACTGCCGCATATGCCAGTAGTTTCCGTGCTCTGCCTGCGGTTTCGAGTGCCCCTTCTTCGACTGCATTCAGCTTTCGTACAGTCTCTCCGAGGTGTGTGTGGTACTCCTTGCCTTCCTGAAGCTTTCGTGATACGGGTTGGTGTCCCTGCCTGCGTAGATGCCAGCTCTTGGCGCAGTATTTGTATCCGCCAATCTCGCTTGCACTTATAACAGTACGCTCCGCGCGAGAGGTACCATGAGGACGGACACCATGGGGATTCCTCGACTGGTGTATATCATGCGGGCTCATCCGTGAACTCCAATATATAGTCAGGTGCATTGTGCCTTATAATTGTGCACCGTGCATGCATGCCGAAAGTGGTCTTACCATAAATTCATTTGCCTTCTCGGTGCCAGTACTTCCGACTTTTCATAATTGTAAAAAGTTTAATTACAATGCAAGCACAAGTTAGACCCACAGCAAGAATGGGTTTTATACCAATCTACCAGCAGTAAAGCAGTAAAATAGAATTCAAACTAACATGTTGAGCGTGCTATGACAGACTACGGAGCAGTTGGGCTTAAGGCAGGCATCGAGATACACCAGCAGCTCAATACTAAGTACAAGCTGTTCTGCAAATGCCCCACACTGCTGAGAGATACAAACGAATCCACCTACGAGTTCAGGAGATACCTGCACCCCACCAGGAGCGAGATGGGAGAGATAGATCAGGCAGCACTCCAGGAATCTCGATACCACCGCCTTTTCACATACAAGGCATACGATGTCACATGTCTGGTGGAGAACGATGAGGAGCCGCCGCGCGAGATTAACCCTGATGCTGTGGACACTGCACTGGAGATTGCGCTGCTCCTTAACGCAGACATCGTGGATAAAATGCACACCATGCGCAAGATCGTGATAGATGGTTCCAACACAGCAGGGTTCCAGCGAACCGCGCTGGCGGCGACTGGCGGCAGTGTTGAAACCTGCCTGGGACCTGTCGGAATATCGGTGCTGTGTCTGGAGGAGGAGGCAGCACAGCGCGTCTCGGAAGGGGGAGAGGGCGTGGTTTACTCCCTTGACCGGCTGGGCATACCGCTGGTCGAGATAGGAACAGAGCCCGATATAAAAACACCCGAGCACGCGCGCGAAACTGCACAGCTTCTGGGCATGATGCTCCGCTCCACGGGGAAGGTGAAGCGCGGCATAGGCACCATACGCCAGGATGTAAACGTATCCATCGCGAAAGGAGCGCGTATAGAGGTAAAAGGCGTGCAGACGCTCCAGCTGGTGGAGGATGTGGTTTGCAACGAAGTGGAGCGCCAGCTTGCCCTGCTTGAAATACGGGATGAATTGAGGGAGCGCTCGGCTTCTGTTGATGGTTCAATCATAGACGTTACAGATGTATTCAAAGATACAAAATCCAAGGTTATAGGTAAGGCGCTCAAAAAGAAGGACAGTGCGGTGCTGGCAGCCAGGCTTAAAGGGTACGGCGGCATACCCGGAAGGAAAATACAGCCTACACGCACATTCGGCGGCGAACTCTCGGATCGCGCCCGCCTGTACGGCGTTGGAGGGCTGTTCCACACGGATGAGCTGCCTAACTATGGCATAACCGATGATGAAGTGGGAAGGTTGCGAGAGGTAGTAAAAGCAGGTGATGATGACTGCATCATAATAATCGCGGATGAAAAAAGGCGCGCTGAAGATGCAATAAAGGCTGCCCTTGAACGCGCGGCTGTTGCGCTTGAGGGAGTGCCCGAGGAGACAAGGCGGGCGAACCCCGACGGCAGCACATCCTATCTGAGACCTCTGCCGGGGGCAGCGCGCATGTACCCCGAGACCGATGTGCCGCCTGTGGAAATTACGAAGGAGCGGATCGATGCCATAGAACTGCCCGAACTCGTGAGCGAGCGCACTGAGCGATATAAGAAAGGTTTTGGGCTGAGTGAGGAAATGGCAGCACAGATGGCACGCTCTCCAAACTACGAGCTGTTCGAGGAGATAACACAAAAGTATGATATGCAGCCCAACATCTCGTCAAGTATGTTGACCTCAAGGATAACAGAACTCTCACGTGAAAATGTTCCTATTGAGAACCTCACAGACGATCATATCAGGAGTGTTTCCAGCCTGCTGGCTGGGGGTACCATCGCCAAAGAGGGCATACCCGCACTCCTGAGAGTTATGGCGTGGGAGCCCGATAAAACGATGAATGAATTTCTCGAATCTGCAGGTCTCACCGCGCCGTCAAGCGGAGATATCGATGACATAATAGAGCGCATCGTAAACGAGAAAAAGGACTTCATAATGGAGAAGGGAGAGCGCGCCCTTGGACCCCTTATGGGTATCGCGATGGAGGAGCTGCGGGGAAAGGTTGACGGGCAGACCGTGAGCAGCAAGCTCAGGGAGAGAGTAAATAATATCCTAAAATAAACGAATCGTTCCTGTTTTATATTACTAATCTACATATTCTACTCGTTTTAAGGGCATCAAGGCAGCCCATCGAGTCAAACAATGCCGGAAAGCTATTGAATACAAAACATACAGCGGTAAGACGTACAGCCGGGAGTTCTGTGAGCGAATGTGTTGAGCGAGGGCGTTCCATGAGCGGTGAGGAATACAACAGATCTGATAATGATACCTTAATTGTAACTGATGACCGTGAGGACCGCTATTCCCGCCTGCGCCTCATATCATGGTGGGAGCAGGATGTCATCCAGAGTTCGAGCGTGATGGTGGTGGGAGTTGGTGCGCTCGGTAACGAGGTCGCCAAAAACCTTGCGCTGCTGGGTGTGGGCAGACTCATACTCGTTGATTTTGACGTAGTCGAGGCTTCAAACCTCACCAGATCGGTGCTGTTCCGCGCCCATGATTCGGGGCGGCGCAAGGTGGACGTCGCGGTAGAGCGCATCCGCGAACTGAACCCTGATGTGAATGTTACAGGGCTGCATGCCGATATTAACCTGGATGTCGGACTTGGTGTATTCAGGCGCATGAATGTGGTGGTGGGATGCCTCGACAACCGCGAGGCGCGCCTGAGCGTGAACCGCGCCTGCTGCCGCGTGGGCGTGCCGTGGGTCGACGGCGGCATACAGGAACTGAGCGGTGCGGTGAAGGTCTTCCTGCCGGGCGGCGCATGCTATGAATGCGGTATGAGTGAGGTGGACTACCGTCTGATGAACCTGCGCTATTCCTGTCCGCTCCTGAGGCGCGAGGATATTATAATGGGCAGGGTGCCGACCGTGCCGACGGTCTCCTCGATAATCGGAGGTATGCAGGCGCAGGAAGCCGTAAAACTGATTCACGGTATGACTGATTCCGGGGGCAAAGTGTACAACTACTCGGGGCTCGCAGGGGACTTCTACTCTGTTGAAATGCCCTTCCGCAAGGATTGTATGAGCCACGAGACCTATGATAACATTATCGAGCTGGACGAGGGCGCCGATACCCTCACTCCAAAAAGGCTCATGGAAATCGATTGCGAACAAAACCATGGAGGCGAGCCGGGATTTGTAGTGCTCGACCGTGAGCTGGTCACCTGCCTGAAATGCCCGGGCTGCGGAATCGAGCGCGAACATGCGGTGGCACTGGGCAAGGTCACGGAAGATCATGCAAGATGCGCCGAATGCGGGAACCTGATGATGCCTGAGCTGACGCACACGATACATTCTGACGATCCGATCGCCGAGCGCACTTTCGCAGAACTCGGGATGCCGCCACTTCATATCCTATCCGTGAGAAGGCGCACAGGAACGGCATACTATGAATTAAGCGCAGACAGTAATAAAATCATGAGTTCGGGAAAAATCTTCTCGGAAAAATTTTGATGCGGTTGAGATAAAAATGAAAAACGGTAAAAAAATACAGGATTGGTGCAGATGAACCCAAAAAGTTGGAACATGCTATCGTACAAGCAATTAAATAAACTCGACCTAACAGCGATTAAGAGATAAAAATTCTTGCAGAAATTTTTCCTAAATTGCTCGTTTCACTCGCAACTTTTCTTAGTCGCATACGTTATTTATATGCCATTTTGCTTGGTGATTGCTATACACTATGATTATTTAAAGACGGAATGCTATTATTATTGGTAGAAGAACACTTTGAGGTGAAATTATGAAGCGCTATCAACTTTCGGTAGTGGTTGAAAAGGATGCGGATGGATATTTTGCCCTCTGTCCTGAGCTTCAGGGATGCTATACCCAGGGCGATAGCTATGAAGAGGCTGTAGAAAACATTAGGGATGCTATTCGACTTCATATTGAGGATATGATAGAGGCTGGGGAAGCCATTCCTCACATTGAATCTATAAGCTTGACCTCGTTGGAAGTAGCTGTATGAGCGAGAAACTCCCTCGAACCACCTCTGGTAAAGTAATCAAAGTCTTGGAGAAGATGGGTTTTGCCCTCGTCCGCCAAAGTGGAAGCCATAAGATCTACAAAAACAGAGAAGGCAAAAGGGTAACCGTGCCTTATCATTCAGGAAAAATCCTCCACCCTAAAGTCTTAAAAAGTATTCTTCGAGATGCTGATTTAACAGTAAAGAGGTTTAAAGAGCTGATGAGGTAAGTGGAAGGATACCGCCAAGCAAAACGCTTCGCCCCTCGGTTCGCCTAACAGCGGATAAAAGGGAAAACAAAGATTTTTCCAAATTCGCCTAACAGCGAACTTCTTTTATCCGCAATACGTTATGTGCAATTCGAAAACCTGCCTTCCACTTTCAGTTACCTCCCTCTTAAACAGTTATATAAGGATTTAACCTTTCAGTGGTATAATACGGAATAAGTAGACCGTAAATTCATGACAACGTC
>JAUWIL010000060.1 GCA_030605385.1 Methanobacteriota archaeon | reverse complement strand
GGTCTGCTCGGGGGGAGGCGGCGGGGGGGGGGGGTGTGGAGGTGCCCGATACGTTCCAACTCCGACGCCAACATCCACGATGGGTGGTGCAGGCAGCTATCTGCCCGGGTTCAACATACAGACCGACCTGATAGATGCCCGTCTGTACCCGGGACAGAGCAAAGTCTACTCGATCTGGGTAGCCAACCAGATGGGTACAACAATGGTTGCCAACATGTCTGTACTCGGACCCATCGTTGACTTCATGGATCCAAAAACAACCAGTATACCGCTGGAGCCGACCAACAGTACTGCCATAAGATTTAAGATCGTCACACTGGACAGCACATCGCCTGGAGTCTACACTGGTGATGTGATCGTAACCATAGGTAGCGAAATACGACACATTCCTGCAGCCCTGACCGTACTCTCCTACGAAATGGGGTTGCTGGATGTTAAAATGGACCTGATGAAAAGCAAGTATGAGCCGGGAGACCAGATGATAGTTGATGCGGCGCTGACAAACCTCGGTCAGAGCGAGCGCTTCGATGTAAATGTCACGTACGCCCTGTCAGACGCAGTCACGCAGGAAGTGGTTCTGACGGAAGGAGAGACGATGGCAATAGAGAGGTCTCTTAAATTTACCAAGTACGTGACAATACCTGAAGATACTCCGCTTGGCGACTACGTGTTCACACTTGACGTACAGTATCCAAACCAGACTGCACCGGCTACGGCTAGAGAGCAAATTGAAATCATCAAGATAATACCGATACCCTGGGAGCACATGAATCTATTCCTGATACTCATAATCGCGGCGATAGCGAGTGTGATCGGCTGGAAACTCAGGAAGATGTGGATAGCACGCAAAGAGGCTCAGGCACGGTATATACTTTCATCCAGCTATGAGAACCTGCCGAAGGGTCCGCTGTGGCTGGGTCAGATAGCAGAAACGAATATGCGTGCAGAGTTCGACCCGAGAGATCTGACCACGCACATTCTGTGTGCAGGAGCCACCGGGTCGGGCAAGAGTGTAGCAGCAATGGGGCTGGTAGAGGAGCTGCTTAAGAGCAATGTACCGGTTGTAGTATTCGATCCGACCGCCCAGTGGACAGGGTTCGTGCAGCCTTGCAGAGATGAACAGTTCTTCAAGTTCTATGGCAAATTCGGTCTGAAACCCGAGGATGCAAGACCGTTCAAGGGCATGATATTTGAGGTCACCGATCCGAACACAAAGATTGACTTCAAGAAGTACATGAATCCAGGCGAGATCACCATATTCTCGCTGAACAAGCTTAAGCCGGGAGAGTATGACCAGGCAGTAATGAACATCATAGATACCATATTCGCCGTGCACTGGGAGGAGTCTCCAGAACTCAAGATGATGGTGGTGTTCGACGAGGTGCACAGGCTGCTTGAGAAGTATGGCGGTAAGGGAGGTTACATCGCGCTTGAAAAGGCAGTCAGAGAGTTCCGTAAGTGGGGCATAGGGCTCATGATGGCGTCGCAGGTCATGGCTGACTTCAAAGAGGAACTGAGAGGTAACATATTGACAGAGATTCAAATGCACTCGAAGTCCGAGGCTGATATTGAGCTGGTGAAGGACAAGTATGGAGAGGATTACTCCAAGAGAATCATAAGAGTGGAAGTAGGTGTCGGTTTGATGCAGAATCCGAAGTACAACAACGGTAACCCGTTCTTCGTGAACTTCAAGCCGCTCCTGCATAATCCGCACAAGATACCTGATGAAGATCTGGAGTCATACAAGGAATTTGACGCAAGGCTTAAAAAGGTTGAAACACAGATTGGTGAATTAAGAACGCGTGGAGTCGATACATTCGACGTAGAACTCGAGTTCAAGCTGGCATCTGACAAGCTCAAGCAGGGTATGTTCAGGATGGCAGAGATTTACACCGACTCTCTCGAGGAGAGCGTGCGTAAGAAACTCGAGAAGACATGAGGGGATGGTAATATGGCAGATGATGAGAGAGCTTCTAGCCTCGACCAACTTATGCTTGCCCTCGAAAAGCTCGAGGGAAGACTGGTTGCATCTGATGAGTCAAAATCCCGGAGCGATGAGCGGTTGCTTCGTCTCGCTGAGGAGATTGGCGAGCTGCGCACAATGGTACTCGAGCGGGAGCGTACTTTCGGCGGAATGCAGGCCGAATTCGAGCGCATAAGAGATATTTTTGAGACTACCGACCCCATGTCCGTAACAAGAGAACTTGAGAAAAAAGAACGGGACATAATGATGAACACCGTTAGCGTAGAGAAGATCAGTACCATTACCGAAAACACGAACAAGGAAGTGCGTTCACTGCGAGATATACTCGATAAGCTCAAAGGTTTTGAGAATCTCGTGGAGATTTCAAATGAAGTTCAGAAAAAGATAATGCGCGTCGAGGATACGAAGCGATATGTAGACCGGCTTGCTGCAAAGACCGAGAGAATATTCGGAGATATGTCAAGAAGCATGCTCGAACTGGAGGGTCAGAAGAGCACCATAGAGAATGTTGATGAATTGTCCAAAGAAATCATAAGATCTGTCGACGAGATTCAATTGAAGCTCAACAATTTTGTAGATGAAAAGAAACTCGACCAGATGCGCGGAATCATAAAGGAGGAGGATATAGGAGAGCTAAGAAAAAGCCTTGAGAAATCGCTTGAAGAGGCAAAAGTTCCTCCAGAGGTAGAGAGTAGATTGGGTGATATCGAGCAGAGCGTCAAGGGCTTTGAAACCGAGACCATGGCACTTAAGAGAAAACTTACGAAGGTGCCCATAGACGAGTTCGGCGCCAAGATGGGTGAGATTGACAATGAGGTTAGAAATGTCAGAAGAGAGATTGCACATATGCGCCATAAAACCGAGAAGCACAGTATAGAGGAGCTGCAAAACGAGAAGAAACATATGGTGGAAGTGCTCGAGCTGCTTGATATTCAGTATGATAGACGGCTCATAACAAAGGAAAGTTACGAAGAGGCAGTTTATGGGAACGTGAAAAGACTCACCGAGATCAATGCCGAGATTGATGATCAACTGCTAACAAGAAGGCTCATAGAAAGGGTAAAAGAACAGAGCAAATCATTGAACAGTCTCAGCGAGCGTTATGAGAACTTCCTTAACATTGACGATCTCATGAAATTCAAAGAGGACATTGTAGATCAGGATATTACGAGGGTTAGGTCAGAGCTGGAGAGTCAGATAAATAGCACAATCATACCACCTGATGTGCGTGAGAATATCAAGAGTGAGATAGCCAATGAGATTTTGGGTGCCGTTCACGCAGAAATGGGTGATGTAGTACCGCGCCTGGAACAGGATGTGAAGGAGCATGAGACAGCCATAAGTGAAGTTCACAAACTGATGGAGCAGTTTGCCTCCAGAAGTGAGCTTGTGCAAATGCGCGAGAGCATTGGCAAGGACGAGTTAAATGGTATTCGAATAACAATAGACAATATTAACGATCGTATAGGTGTGGTCGGCGCTATTGAGGACCGCATGCTTGAGCATGAAACTGCCGTGCAGAAGCTTGTCGAGCTCTCTGACGAATTTATAGCATCGAAAGACCTTGAAGAGTTTAGACAGGATATTGTAAAAACAGAATTTGTGGAGCTTAAATCCCATACAGACGAGCTTATATCCGCGGTCATGTCCCGTGTAAGTGATCACGAGTTCACGGTTAACCAGCTCGTTGAAATGTACGAGTCTTTCATGGATGATATACATAGCGATATGGTCAATCTCAGAGGCGTAAATACCAACCTGGATGAGAAGATAGCAGCGAGGTCAAACGAACTTACAAATCGATTGAACGAGCAGAACCTCAGAACGGAGCAGCTTGCTCAAGACTATAAAGTCCTGTCCGAGTCCGGCAGAGACGTGGAAGATGTCCGAGCAGAGATTGAGCGGCGCATAGATGTATTGTCCGAGGACCTTGGTCCAAAGGTGGCCGGGCAGAGGATTGCAATAAAAAGGCTGTCAGACCAGTATGATAACATAACCGGAAACACCGTTGTAGGCATTCAGAAACGCATGGAAGACCTTTCAACTGATCTGAAAAATATTGAGAAGTACCTGTTGTCTGCACAGCCTGACAAGGTGAAGGAACTGGCTGAGTCACTTAACTATAAACTATTGGAGGTGGAGAGCAATCAGTCGCAACTAACGGAGTCATACAGGCAGCACAAGGATGTGGTTGAAAGGTACAGATCCACCTCGGAGAAACTCCAGGAGCTTCTTCAGGAGCCGATAGATGAGCTCCGGGCAGATATGAATGAGCTGTCAATATCAATGGAAGAGGAATTGAAATCAATATCGGTGGATCTTTCAAAGATGTCATCCTCATTCGAGGAGGGGCTGGGCTCGGCAACAATTGGAATGGAAGCAAAAGTAAGCGCTCAGGAGGAGCGCATGGGGAAGCTGGCTGATCAGTATGACAAGTTATCTGGTGAAGGTATTGAGAGGCTGCGAGCAACACTTGAAGAAAGAATGGACCAGATTGCGAGCGAACTCTTACCTCAGGTTAAGCGGCAGAGGCAGGCCGTACAGCGCTTGACAGATGTTGCGGGGTCACAAGAAGATACTATCAGAGACATGAAACGCGACCTGGAGCCCAGAATTGAGGGGCAGAGAGTGGCCATTCGCAGGCTAACTGATCTGTATGACAGTCTCTCGGGAGAGGAGTTCGAATCCCTCAGGAATAGTCTGGAGAGCAGAATCGCACGCATATCCAGTGAAGTGGAGCCGCAGATCAAGACCACGAAGCAGAACCTCCAGAAGCTTACAGACCTGTACTATCAGCTTCTGGAAGAACGCGAGATGATGAAATCAGATCTGGATGCAAAATTGTATGAGAATAAGATTACAGTCGAGGAGAGTGTGAAAGCACTCTCATCAATAGACTCTGCCATGATAGACAAGATCAGCAAGATGGAGCGCATCCTTGAGAAGATTGACGAATCCGGTGAGATATCAATAACAACACCCGAGAAGTTTAAAAAAGAGGCTGTGGACAAAGTTATAACGCCTCGCAGACGGAGAGAAAAGTATGATCTCATAATCAAAAAGGATGAACTTGGGGGGCCGAGCGATGAGTCACGTTTGGACAAACTTTCAGAGAGGTCCTTAGATCGAAAGGGTGATGACTATATTGCGCAGTTGAAATCTGAGCGTGATGAGGTGGTTAAGTATCTTGATGCTTTGAATGATCAGTACAGAAGTGGGCTGCTGTCCAGGGAAACTTATGATGCGGAGCGCAGGGGTACGCTTCTGAAAATAGCTGATATTGATGTAAAACTGCGTGAAGTGCATGGTGCAGAGAGTGTGACGCCTCCAAAATAAGAAGAACGTTAAACGCATACCGCAAGGCAAACACATACCGCAGCCCATATCTATTATTGGCTGTATTGGCTGAACCCTGGCGGCGCAAATAAGCAAAGATATGTAGAGTATTAAGACTATTAAAGTATTAGAATATAATGCTATTTTACATCCTTGGGTATCATAGATATCTGCCCCGCTTCTCGATCTCCCTTTCGCGATTTAGAACATCGTCCGCACAGTCCAGAATCGGCCTATAACCCTTCTTGAAAGCTTCCGTCAAATCCTCATATCCATCGTGAGTGCTCTTGAGCGTCTGGAACAGTACATGTACATCCACGCCCCGCGATTCGATCTCGGTATCGAAGAACGACAAGCCAAAATCGATCATATAGATTCTTCCATCTTCGGAAAGTATCATGTTGGAGGTGGTCAGGTCTCCATGAATCATGCCGCCTTTGTGGAGCAGCCCTACGAGCGCGCCCACTCGTTCGCACAGCTCAGTGGTGATGCAGTCCTTCAGCAGCCTCCCATGCACCCGATTCATGACGATTACATAATCAGATAGGTCCTTTATGATTGGGGTCGGGATTCCAATACGTCGGGCTTCGCTCATTATACGTGCTTCAGTAAAAGTACGATTTTTACGCATGCGAGTGTCGATTTCTTTCAACCTGTATCTTTTCGGAATCCTGGTCTTGACTGCGATGTCGCTGAATATCTCGACTACGGCTTCTGCCCCACGGGCCACGAAAAGTATATCTCGTGAGGTTGAATATTTCCCATCTGAAGGATTCATGTAAATGGGTCCGTCACATTCATTCAATCTATCCAAGTTACCTCCACCTCATCAGTACGGTAGTTGGGGTTTACGGCAGATGCCTCAACAGGTGTTGTGATGCCGTTTTCCAGCATTATAAGCCCCGTAATCGCGATCATAGCACCGTTATCCCGCACGAAACGATCCTCGGGAGTATCGAAACGCGCGCCCCGGTCCTCACACATCAACGACAGCATTTCATTCAGCCGCCTGTTTGCGGCAACTCCACCAACCAAAAGCATCTCGCTCTTGCCGCAGTGTGCCAGCGCCCTCTCTCCCACTTCCACAAGCATTGAAAATGCTGTTTCCTGAAAGCTGCGGCAGACATTCCCAAGCGGTGCGCCGGCATCAAAAGCATCCCTGGCGGCAGTGGCAAGACCCGAGAACGAGAAGTCCATGCCCTTAACAACGTACGGCAGTGGAACATATTCCTCGGCGGGCTCTGCAAGCTTCTCGACTTTCGGTCCGCCTGGATGCTGAAGCCCTACATATCTGGCAAACTTGTCCAGCGCATTGCCTATGCTTATGTCCAGGGTTTCACCGAAGACTCGGTACCTGCCGCGCCTGTAAGCTATCACCTGTGAATTTGCACCGCTCACATAAAGCACGACCGGATCGCGCATCCCGCAGTTCCACCTGCCCACCTCTATGTGCGCCACACAATGATTAACGCCAATCAGAGGAATGCCAAGTGTCAAAGAAAGAGCGCGTGCACTCGTAGCAACCGTACGCAGGCAGGGTCCAAGGCCGGGTCCCTGTGAGAATGCAACCGCCGAAAGGTCCTCTGGTAAAACTCCCTCCGAAGATGCAGTATTAAATACCCTGTCAAGAACCTCGCCGATGTTTGCTGAGTGGTGCTGCGCCGCCTCTCGCGGATGTATGCCGCCGGATGGCGGTGTATAGGTGGATTCTGCTTCTGCTATTACGCCTTTCATGCTCACGACTGCCGCACTGAGGTTCCATGCAGTGCCTTCTATTCCCAGTACAAGCTTCTCACCTGATTTCATCGCAACTCCTATTGTTTTATTATCATTGAGTTACCAGTGATATACAATATTAACCATTGCGCATTAAATCCCATATCTATTGGTCTATTACCCCGTCTATTAGCCCATTATGTATATAGGTATGACCTGGGGAAACAATAGGTATGACCTGGGGAAACAATAGATGATTCACGTTTCAGACCTGGCTAATGAAACCGATATTAAAAACATACTTGTATTGGGTTACAGCGTGCGCCATATAGTATGTTCAGGCGCCAGAGCCGGATACAACATGTATGCAGTAGATTGTTATTCAGATGTGGATACCAGAGCATTTGCCGTGGACTGCAAAATGGCGGAAAGCGTTGGTCTGAGTGATGCAGAGATAATGAGCATAGTAGGGGGATGGGATCTTGATTTTGATGCAGTTATACTGAGTTCGGGCTTTGAGGAAAAACGCCTGCCCTGGCGCACACTGAGCAATAAACCTGAAATTGTAAGGAAAGTATCTGATAAGCGCTGGCTCACCGAGAAGGTCGAAGACCTTGGTTTTATTTGCCCGCGTATATTCGATTCTCAAGATGAGATTGAATTTCCAGCAGTTGCAAGGCCAATTCGCGGTGCGGGTGGATGGAGGAATATCATGGTTGAATGCGAGAGCGACCTCCCTGACAACTGGGATGATGGGGGGGCATGGATCATACAGGAATATGTTGAAGGAGTGGATGCCAGTGTTTCAACCATTTCAACTGCGGACGAGCATATCAGTGCCGCTGTAAACGAGCAGCTGCTTGGAGTGGATTATCTGAATGCGCCGTGCAGGTTCTCATACTGCGGCAACATCACCCCACTAAGAACCGATTATGAAACGCGTATGAGGCGTATCGCTGAAGACATTGTATTGGAGCTTGGATTGCTAGGCAGTAATGGCGTGGATATGATAATAGGCAGAGGCGGTGAGATTTACATCGCAGAGGTTAACCCGAGGTTTCAGGCGAGCCTCGATACGGTAGAGATGAGCACAGGAATTAGCCTCCTGCATTCGCATGTTCTTGCCTTTGAGGATAAACTGACTAGAGTGCCAAAATACAGCCGGTACGCTGCAAAGCAGGTATTGTATGCCAGCCGTGATATCGCCATCGAGCATGACCTATCAAAAACCATAGGCACCGCGGATATACCGCCAGCCGGGAGGTTGATTAAAAAGGATGGACCTTTAATAAGTGTGATGTGCATGGATTCCAGCAAAGATGGAGCAACAGGAGCTTGCAAGGGTGCGATTTCAGATGTTAAATCAACTATTGGATTGTAATGATCTCGAAGAATGTGTCTCGATTGATGCTAATGCTCAAACTACCGCCTAAAACCAACATTATAAAACCAACTCCCCATAAAACCAACTTATATTAGCACATAGAATACCTTCTTTATGTATGAGGTCACCAAGAGACGTATTTGGGATAGGATTGAGATATGACAGGTTCATACGAGATGAATGTTCACGCACATCCCGAGACAGGGGCTTCTCTGGATGATGTGCTGGAGGTTGCTGTCAGATGCGGCTTCTCAGGAGTGTTGATAAACAACCACTCCGACTGTTATGATGAATCGATATTAAAATCCCATATTAGTGATAAAAATAGCAATCTTGTAGTTCTAAGTGGAGTGGAGATAAAAGAGAATAACCCTAACAAACTGCGGGGCAGGGTGCAGGCATATTGCAATAAAACGGATGTGATAACCGTCCATGGGGGGGATGATAATATAAACCGCGCAGCCCTGGAGAATCCACGGGTGGATGTGCTGTGCCATCCCGAGACCGCTAACGGCAGCGGCATAAATCACGTTCTTGCAAGGCTTGCTGCCAAAAATAAGGTAGCCATGGAGTTTAGTATGCATCCTATAATACACCAGCGCGGTGGACAGCGGTCAAAAGCAATCACATATATGAGGCGCAACCTCATGCTGGCCAGAAAGTACAGGGTTATGATGACGCTCACAGCATGCCCCCGGAGTATATGTGACTTCCGCGCAGCACGAGAGCTTGTAGCTCTCGCGTCAATTATCGGAATGACAAAAGAGGAGGCTGTGCAGGCGCTGACAGTAACACCCAAAACGCTTATTGATAAGAAAAACAGCCATTTTGGCAACCTTTAAATAATGCTATATGCTCCTATAAGAAGTTTGTAGGAACAATGAATTGGTTTGTAGGAATAATGAATTGCAGGTATATTGCGGTGGCACACTAATATAAAATTCAGTAGTAAATTACCTGGTCGACCATCGTGCGCCAACCTGCCGGTATCGGTTGATGTTTATGGATAAGGGCTACAACGAGATGGTAGGCGGAGTCCGCATAGTTGGTACGGGCGACGGAGAAGAAATCCAGGATATCGTGCAGAATATGTTGAACCCGGTTGGAATAGGGCGCGGGCGCAGAGAGAAAGGAGATCTCATAAAAAAGTATCTTGGAATAGAAGACCTCAGCGAGTGTATTGAAGTGCGGGTGCAGTATCCGGCTACTTTCAGCAAAGCGATATCATTGGCAATAGAGGATCTCCTTGGAAGGGCTGATGACGTAGAGCAGCAGGAGCGGTCTCATGATGGAATGCCCATAACGTACACCCTTGATGAGGATGGTGAAGTATTCAAGGATATCATATTCGGTGGAGAACTGGATATAGATGGGTTCAGTGTAAGAGCGGTTATCGAGAGTAATATGGCCCCTCAGCATGGACTCGTGATGCTCTCACCCGAGGGGGCTGCTACCTCTAACTACATAAACATCCAGGTATATGTCAGAGTGGAAGATAAGGGTCGTGTAAGCGAGATACTTGATATCATAGATGAGTATGTTAAAGATAATAACCCATTAAAAGGGTGCTTTATCAACATTTATGGGTCTGAAGAGTTTGCCGGAGAACTCACATGGGATGATATCGCCATACCGGAGTATTTCAAACAAGAGATTGAGGAGAATATAATATGGCCGGCTGCATATCATGACAAGATTGAGGCCGCCAATCTGAAGAGTGTTAGGGGCGTTATGCTAGAGGGCGTTAGGGGTATGGGCAAGACGCTTCTCAGCAGGATTGTTGCCAATTATGTCAGGGGCAAGAGGACTTTCATAAAGGCCAAACCCAGCGATATTCGGCGGCTTGGATGGGATTACATCTTTGAGGTGGCAGGGACACTTGAGCCAAGCGTGCTGTATATTGAGGATATAGAAACCCTGGCGCCGTCCAAGCAGATGTTTGGCATGCTGTCAACATCCCTGACAGATGTACTTGATTACCTTGATGGTACAGAGAGTAGGGGGGATGTGATTATACTGGCATCAACCAACACACCCGAGCTTGTAGATCTCAGCATGATCGACCGCCCCGGCAGAATAGATCGAAGGCTTGTGTTCGATCCAAATAGCAGAGAGGAGTTCGGAGTCGAATGGAAGAAGAAGGTATTTGAGATACACCTCAGGGGACATAGACTTGAGGAGGGACTTACCCCAGAAAAACTTAGTAGTATGATAGCAGACGTAGTCTATACGGGCAGCCACATAGAAGAATTGATACATACTGCCGCTCTGGAGGCACTGCGAAGGAGTGGTATAGATAACCTTACGCCCGAGGAGATACGTAAGGGATTGGTGCTAAAAGAAGATGATTTCAGAAAGGCGAGGGGAAGGGTCGAGCGCATAATAAGAGGTATAAGGGCCCCGGAAGTAAGCTAATAAAGATCAACGTTCAATTGAAGCGGGAGCGAATTGGAATTTGAAGGCACTACCGCCATCCCTGAGGGGGAACAGTCGATATCTCGCATTCGAAGTAACCTGCGGAGAGTCCGGCATAAGGAAACAGGATCTGGTCAAGGAACTCTGGAGAAGCGCCTCCAGCCTGTATGGAGATGTTGGAACAAGCAGGTGCGGGCTGTGGCTGATAGAGTTTGATGGTAAGGGCGGCATAATAAAATGCGCCCATGATATGGTAAATGAGGTTAAAATCATTCTGGCAACGATAAACATGATAAATGGAAAGGCAGCCGGTTTAAGGGTCTTAAGAACATCCGGAACCATAAAGGGTGCAAGAGAAACCTTTATAGATAACTAAGACTCTTCATGTTTGAGGGTTAACCAATATATTATGAAGTAGCATCCTATACGAGCGTATAGGTATAAGAATAGAACAGATTGAGCAAATTATGCTTAATATCTTAATATAAAGATATGAAGGTGGAGTGATAATCAATGCAAATGGCACCCCAAATGGGCTACGATCGTGCAATAACCATATTCAGCCCGGACGGAAGACTTTTCCAGGTAGAATACGCGAGAGAGGCAGTAAAAAGAGGGACGACAGCAGTAGGATTGAAGGCGAAGGATGGAGTTGCGCTGCTGGTAGATAAAAGAGTTATAAGCAGAATGCTGGAAGCGGTTTCCATAGAGAAGATATTCCAGATCGACAGTCATATCGGCGTAGCAACATCCGGACTCGTGGCAGATGCCAGAATGCTGGTAGACCGTGCGAGAGTTGAGTCCCAGATTAACAAACTGAGCTACGACGAGGCAATAGGAGTGGAAGTGCTGGCTAAGAAGATATGCGATTTCAAGCAGGCATACACCCAGTTCGGAGGTGTAAGACCTTTTGGAACTGCTCTCCTCATAGCAGGGGTCGATGATCATGATGCAAGGTTGTTCGAGACTGATCCCAGTGGGGCACTGCTCGAGTACAAGGCAACTGGAATCGGTGCAGGACGTAATTCAGTGATGGAACTGTTTGAGGAGCAATACAGGGATGATATGAGCCTCGAAGAAGTTATAATTCTTGGT
>JAUWIL010000119.1 GCA_030605385.1 Methanobacteriota archaeon | reverse complement strand
CTTATGGTTGTTCTTATGGTTGTTCTTATGGTTGTTCTTATGGTTGTTCTTATGGTTGTTCTTATGGTTGTGTTCCTTAAGTTGATATAC
The DNA here is from genome assembly GCA_030605385.1 of Methanobacteriota archaeon. Classification (GTDB taxonomy): domain Archaea; phylum Halobacteriota; class Syntropharchaeia; order JAUWIL01; family JAUWIL01; genus JAUWIL01. The sequence goes on along the minus strand of JAUWIL010000119.1, from coordinate 5,087 downwards.
TAGCAGTTCTTATAAAAGGGTGTTAAAAGGGTGTTGCTGCAGTAATGAGGCGATAACAGCAATAGGCAGTAGACAAAATGGTAACTAAACTAAATGGATAAACTAAATGGAATTGACATTATATAATTGACATTATATTATTGTGCAGAGCAAACGTAGCGTGGTCATCATGAGCGACGAGGAGATCATCGACGGCATAGTTAAGGGTGAAATACCCTTTCGCAGGGTGGAAGAACACACCGATGGAGATAGTGAAAGGGCTACCAGAATCAGAAGGAGAGCAGTTGAGATTATGACTGGTTCGGCCCTTGATAACGTAGGATATTATTCCATTGATGCACAGCGCTCAATGAAGGCACACATAGAGAATATGATAGGTGTTGTCCAGATTCCAATGGGGATAGTTGGACCCATCTATGTAAGGGGTGACTATGCCGATGGTGAATATTACGTACCTATGAGTACTACTGAAGGTGCTCTGATAGCATCTGTCAGCCGCGGCTGCTCGGCCATTGCAAGAGCAGGCTACGCTAAGGCAACCGTCTTTAGGGATGGTATGACGCGCGGCCCTGTACTGATGGCACCTGATGCTGCTGTCGCAACTGATGCTGCTGATTTCGTGGTTGAAAAGTTTGATGAGATAAAGGATATTGCTGAGGAGACTGATCCTTTTATTACCTTGCTGAGAATTGATCCATATGTTGTAGGGCGCAATATTTTCCTTCGTTTTGTTTATGATACTGGAGATGCAATGGGCATGAATATGTGCACCATTGCTACCGACGAATCACTTCGTTTTATTGAGAATCAGTTCCCATCGATCGCCCACGTTGCTTTGAGTGGTAACATGTGCATTGACAAAAAACCCAGCGCACTGAATCTTATAGAGGGGCGCGGAAAATCTGTTGTCTGCGACATTGTGTTGCCGAGGGACGTTGTAGAGGATGTGTTCAAGACAACTCCAGAGGCTGTGGTAGATGTATGTTACCGTAAGTGCCTGATAGGCTCTGCGCAGGCAGGCTCATATAGCTTTAATGCCCATTTCGCGAACATGATTGCAGCGATATACCTCGCAACGGGCCAGGATGAGGCTCATGTGGTTGAAGGCTCCAGCGGCTTCACTCTCGCCGAACTGACAGATGAGCGTGACTTATATTTCTCTGTAACAATACCCTCACTTCAGGTTGGAACGATTGGTGGTGGCACTAATGTTGAGACGCAACAGGAGGCACTATCTATTATTGGTGTACATGGGGCCGGCAATCCTCCTGGCAGTAATGCCAAAAAATTTGCCGAAATCATAAGCGCCGTAGTTCTTGCTGGTGAGCTTTCGTTGATAGGCGCCATTGGAGCTCGCCACCTATCCGAGGCTCATATCAGGTTGAACAGATAAAGCAAAACAACAGAGCGAGGGGGGCTTCTGGAGGATGTGTTGCTGGTAGGATTCTTTTTTCTCATTCCGTGTTTAGATCCTTGTCTTCGTCCTCAAGTTCGATGCACAGGCCGTCAAGGGGCAATTCACACATGGTGCATATTCCAGGTGCACATTCCTCATGATATATAGCTCCACATGAGGGGCACACCTTGCTGTAATCTTCTTCTGCGTCTTTGCTGCACTCCTCGCAAATTCCTATAAAGACTTTTTCAGCTTCAACGTTGTCCGCTTTAATATCCTTATATTCCCTGTCAGATTCCATGCGTGCCACCCTGGTCCATCGAACACGAGTGCCCAATAAGTGGTTCAACAAATCAATAACTGGTTCAACAAATAATACTTCAAGTAGGACAATTTGTATATATATTTTCCGTATATCCATGTTCATCAAAAAGAGATATGAATGTGAGTCTTGAATGTGAGTCTTCTTGCTTCCTCGGGATTCTATTCATGCTCCAGCCGTGATTCGTCCTGTGATGCGGAAGTCCTGTGACTTCAGATAGGGTAGTGATCATGGAGTCTTATGCCCTATATTGGCACTTATTGGCACTATTTTTCATAACAGGCATTGCATGATGGTATGTGAAGGACCACCGGTCAATAGAACTGGTGGACTGTCGGTTTCAATGAGAATGGGGAGGGGGATGGCAAAAAGTTATATAAAAAAAAGATGCTCATACCCTCAGGTTGTGATTCATTATGGTCAAAGTAGGCATCCTGAAGCTAGGCAACTTAGGGACATCATTGTTTGTCCATCTACTTCTTGATGAAAGGGCAGACAGGGATGACATTGATGTTAAAGTGGTTGGCACTGGAGCCAAGATGGGTACAGATGAGGGGAAGGATGTGGAGAAGCTGATGGAGTTTGATCCAGACTTTGTTGTTATGATAAGTCCAAATGCAGCGACTCCAGGTCCTACCGAAGCACGTGAGGCACTTCTCGGCAAGAAGCCTGTTGTTGTGATATCCGACGGGCCGAGTGCAAAGGTTAAAGACGATATGAAGGAGCAGGGATTCGGGTACATCATAGTGAGGGGTGACCCGCTCATAGGTGCAAGAAGAGAGTTTCTTGACCCTGATGAGATGGTGATATTCAACTCTGATGTTACCAAAATACTTGCCGTAACTGGTGCCGCAAGGCTTGTTCGGGAAGAACTTGACAAGCTTGTTGACCAGGTTGCTGCCGGTAAGAAAGAGCTGGAACTGCCGCAAATAGTTGTGACTGCCGAAAAGGCTGTTGCACGTGCAAACTTCAAGAACCCGTATGCAAGGGCGAAGGCTATGGCAGCATACAACATGGCCGAGAAAGTTGCAGAAATGGATGTGCAGGCTTGCTTCGTGATGAGGGAACCCGAAAGATATATCCTTCAGGCAGCAGCTGCCCATGAGGTTTTGAGGACTGCTTCATGTCTGGCTGACGAGGCGCGCGAAATCGAGAAGGGTGGCGACAGCGTATCGAGAAAACCGCACAAGCGCTCGGGGGAAGTTGTCAGCAAGACAGAACTCATGGATGATCTTAAGGGATAAAAGGGTGGAACTGAAAGGGATAGGACTAGAACTGCTAAAATAAAAACACACTCTTTGGCTGGGCTTGCTATTGGCCAGACTCGCTAGACCGATAGCAACTCAGCCAGATTCCTGTAGAAGCAAGTGCGCTCGCCCGTGTGGCATGCGGCGCCAACTTGCTCTACATCTATTATTATTGCATCCTCGTCGCAGTCAACAAGTATATTTTTCAGCATCTGGATATGTCCGGATGTCTCACCCTTTGACCAAAGCTGCTGGCGCGAGCGGGACCAGTAACATACTTTACCTGCTGTGAGTGTTTTTATCAGCGACTCTTTGCTCATGAATGCTAGCATCAGAATATCTCCAAGCAGCCAGTCGCGTGTCACTGCAGTGATGAGACCGGGCGGATCTTGCGAATACTTCGGTATTCGCGAGACATCTGAAACGCTTTGCGTTTCAGAGATGTCTGGTGGGGTCTTGTAGTTTAGCCTGGATGCGATGAGTTCTGCGTTTTCACTGGTAAATGTCAGAACTTCCATGTTTATGGTGCAAAGCTGTTTACGGGCTTCACTCGTAACGGTTATAATGCCTTGTTTGTTCAGCTGCTTGATATCTCTCCAGAGGCTTGCATAGGGTATTCCCAGCTCCTGGGAGATGCTCCTTATTGAGGGTTTTTCAATGCCTTTCTTCCTGAGGTGATTTATCACATCTCTCTGGTTATTACCGAGGTCAAAAGACATCTAGTTATCCACCAAAGAATAATGCCTTCTGCTACCATATAAGCGTATCGAAAACTCTGGGGGGTCCATGGAAGCCGGGCTAAATGCATGTGCTGATAATGCTCAATGCAGCCCTGATATGTTTGCTGCCGTCGCGTACAGGACTCATATGTCCCGGCATCAGGAGGTCGACATCCAGCTCTGACAAACGCTTTATCGAATTTGTAAGCTGTTCAAGGCTGCCTGTTTGCAGATCATAGCGCCCGAACGAGCCTTCCGTGAATACCGTGTCGCCAGAGAAAAGAACCTTTAGAGACCTGTCATAAAGGCAAATAGAGCCAGATGTGTGGCCTGGCGTTTCAACAACACGCAGACTTAAATTGCCCACATCCACAACATCACCTTCGCGCAGTTTGACGTCGACATTAATTGGCTTGCATTTTAAAGGCATGAACGGGCATATAAAGCCTGAGTTTCCACTTTCAATAAATGGAGCTTCGCCCTGCGATGCAACCAAGCTGAAATCATGCATGTCCGCGAATTTGTAAACTCCACCAACATGATCAAAATGACCGTGAGTCATGATAATGGTATCGAGATTGTCAATTGAGAAACCATTTTTGTTCATGGCATCGACAATGCTCTTTGATGTGAAGCCGTTACTTGAATCAATCATGCTGATGCGCCCGTCATCTCCAACTATCAGATATACGTTGCAGTCGCCGATCATGGTTTCAGGGATTATGTAAACACCGTCCATAAGCTTTTGGATGCTTTTGGTACCGCTCGCCGCAGAACCGAGAAAATCTATCACGCCCATATACAACACCGGTATTAAAGAATCGATTAATGCAAATAAATGCTGTCAAACGTCATTCAAGATGCTTTTCACAGATAACCGCATCCACCCCATCAGGATAGTAATTTTCTATCATGCTAATTTCCTTATAACCGTTTTTGCGGTAAAAATGGCGTGAACCGGTGGCGTCCTTCCGCACTTCAAGAGTGATGCACTTGTAGCCGATTAGTGAAAACATCGATTCGACAAGATCCATCAGCTTGCCGCCAACTCCCTTACCGCGGTGCCTTTTATCCACCGCAATGCCCGAAATATGGGCGGCACCATCACTTCTGGAAGTGCCGCCGACAAAACCAAAGACCTCCCCACTCTCATCATCCACATAGACATAAAAGTATCTCTGACTCCTCTTGAAGATGTATGTAATCTGGGCGTGCGTGTTGTTTGTAATGATGTTGGCGCGCCAGAGGTTGACGATGTCATCAATATCATCGTTGGTAGCAGGGCGGAACATAAAATGTTTTTTCAGCTCAACAGGATATATAGATTTGCGCAAAAAATGATGAAAAATGCACAGTATTCGCTGGATGGTTTGAATAATAGATTTAGAAAATACAGGGGATTT
>JAUWIL010000100.1 GCA_030605385.1 Methanobacteriota archaeon | reverse complement strand
ACTCTCGATGCAATGCGGTATGGAATTCCGCTATCCTCCAGATACCTGAAGCCTATGCGCTGCGCGCCGTATCTGTACCGTGCATAATCATCTCCACTGCGGTGGTGTATCAGCGCATCGACCCCTACATCATAAGTTTCGCCGAGGTCTACGCTGTTGTATGCGTGCAGAGGGTCATCGAATATTATCAGGTCAGGTATGCCCATATCAAGAAGTCTCAGATTGCTGTTATCATCGCCGATGTGCAGTTGTATCTCGGGACATGTGTCACTGCTCTCAAGCGCCGTCACACTTTTCAAGACCGCCCACTGAGTAACAGGGGTGCACGCCACGCTGAGCCCTTCCATGCTCTCAAAGTGCCTTATGTTCCGCCTGTAAGCCTCTGCAATCTCCTCGCCCTCATCTGTGAGGCACGTTCCCAGCGGAGTTGCAGCCAGCAGCGGCACGCCCACTTCCTGCTGCATCTTCTGCAGGTATTTATGCAGCACAGGCGGCGCTATGCCAAGCTCCCGGGCTGCACTGTTCTGGCTCCTTGTTTTCTGAACTGTAAGCAGCGCCTCAAGCTGGCGTTTTGTAATTCTGCATCCATTAACTACAAGGTATATCCCGGTCTTTATGTCAAGCATGTCTGTTCAGCCGTCCGCATGCGGTATCAGGCGATTTGGTATCTTGCGGAACGCAGTTCCGCAGTACAGCGTGGAGCAACGCTCCACCTGCCCCTGCAACATAGTAGGCATCCTAAGCTCCATTGTCCTAACTTCCATTAACTCGTAGTTTATCACAGGAACTACAATAAAAGGATGCTCGATTGCTAATCTATAAGTCTTATTTGCTAATGTTTGCAAAACCACGTTTTGCAACTCTTGCGGAATCTATGATTCCGCTAGGACTAGCGAACGTTTCACGTTCGCAAGACGTATGAAAGCGGAGCTTTCAGTGCTCATATTTAAAAGGACATATCAGGAGCGATATTTACCTCATTGCATCCGCCTAGTACCTTTTTTGCACGCATTATATAACGGGAAAAAAGAAACACATATATAACTATAATACCTCCATTTTAGTACCACTCATACAGCTATTTGATGTGCTGAGCCTCAAATTAGTGTGAATGCATGTATGTGGTACTGCAGTAAAATGGATGAATTTTGACTGATCAGGCTGTTAACTTGATTCCAATGGAAAATTCCAATGAAATGACGCGTAATACATAAGTCCGTGGAACTGAGTTTCACTTGCCGCGCGATGCATACGGCTTTGCAGAATACGGCGGGTTGCCATCCGCCTGTTTTGTGAAATGTGAGTTTCACAAGACTTAACGAAAGCAAAGCTTTCGGTTGTCTCGCGAACATTTGGTTCGCAAGATTTCAAGAATGGAAAAAAATACATCTGAAAGGATTTTATTTGGTTGAGGGGGGTTGTAGAATGAGTCTTGTAGAGAAACTTAAGAGCATGTTTGGCGGAAGTTCTGGCGGAAGTTCTAAAGGTACGGAAGATAAAACCATGTCCAAAGTTAAAGGCTCCAGGGCAACTGGTAACGTTGTCGTGGTTGGCGGAGGAGTAGCAGGAATACAGGCATCACTCGACCTTGCTGATAGAGGTATGCAGGTATATCTAGTTGAGAGGTCTCCAAGCATTGGCGGTAGGATGGCGCAACTTGACAAAACGTTTCCGACAAATGACTGTTCTATGTGCATCCTATCACCCAAGATGGCTGACTGCTACAGGCACCCAAACATAAATGTGCTTACATATTCCGAACTTCAGGAAGTAGATGGAGTGGTGGACAATTTCAAGGTAAAGATACTCAGGAAAGCGCGCTATGTAAAGGAAGACGTCTGCACGGGATGCGGCGCCTGCGTTGAAGCATGCCTGTTAAAGGGTAGGATACCAAACGAATTCGATATGGGGCTTGCCAAGAGGGGGGCCATATACTTCCCATTTTTGCAGGCAGTTCCTCGCGTGGCAACAGTGGATAACACCAGATGTTTATTCCTCACAAAAGGAAAGTGCGGTAAAGCTCCAGCATGCTCCGAAGCATGCCAGTTGGGAGCCATAGATCTCGATATGGAGGATGAGGTAATTGGGATACCTGCAGGCGCGATTATTCTATGTCCCGGAATTGACATATGCAACCCTGCAATAAAGGCAGAGTATGGTTACGGCATATATCCAAACGTCGTATCAAGCCTTGAGTTTGAGAGAATACTCAGCGCCAGCGGTCCATTTGCAGGGCACGTAGTCAGGCAGTCGGATGACAAAGCGCCTGAGAAAATCGCATTTATACAGTGCGTATGTTCCAGGGATACGCAGGTCGAAGCAAACTACTGTTCGAGTGTGTGCTGCATGTACGCTACGAAAGAGGCAATCATAGCCAAGGAGCACTCACCAAATGTGCAGCCGACCATCTTCTTCATGGATATGCGCGCATTCGGGAAGGAATTCGACTACTACTATGAAAGGGCACAGGATGAATATGGAGTCGTGTATAACAGGTGCAGGGTTGCCTCAATAAAGGAGGGCGAGAACAACAACCCGATTGTGACATATGTCGGAAGCGAGGGAGAAGTGACTGAAGAGAAGTTTGATATGGTGATACTGTCTGTCGGAATAAAACCGTCAGAGGGTACGCTCCAGATGTCAGAGAAGTTGGGTATAGACCTCAACAACTATGACTTCTGCAGTACGGGTACATTCACACCTCTTGAAACGTCCCGACCGGGTATATTCGTTGCCGGCGCATTCAGCGCACCAAAGGACATACCGGACACGGTGGCACAGGCAAGCGGCGCAGCCTCAAAGGCGGCGGCTGCAATGGAAGTTACAAAAAGGATCAAAGTGGCACCCCAGGAAGCGGGAGATGAGAAGGATGTTTCCGGACAGGAGCCGCGCATCGGCGTATTCGTATGCCATTGCGGCATCAACATCGGAGGTGTGGTTGACGTTCCGGCGGTCGATGAGTATGCAAAGACGCTCGAGAACGTGGTATTCACGACCAACAACATGTATACGTGCGCCCAGGATGCACTCCAGCTGATAAAAGAGAAGATTAACGAGTTCGACCTCGACCGCGTCGTGGTTGCATCATGCACCCCGAGAACACACGAACCGCTTTTCAGGAGTACCTGCAAGGAGGCAGGGCTCAACCCGTACCTGTTCGAGATGGCGAACATCCGCGACCAGTGCAGCTGGATACATATGAACGAACCTGACAAGGCTACCCAGAAAGCCAAAGACCTTGTAAGAATGGCGGTGGCTAAGGCGCGGCTGCTCCAGCCGCTGTCAACATCATATCTGGATGTTAACGATACTGCAGTCGTAATAGGCGGAGGAATTTCAGGCATGACAGCCGCTCTTGACCTCGCAGAGCAGGGGTTCATGACGCACCTTGTGGAGCGCGAATCCGAACTTGGCGGCAACCTGCGCAACAGGCAGTTCCTGGCAACGGGTGAGGACCCGCAGGCAAAACTCAAAGAGATAATAGGCAGGGTAGAATCCAGCAAGCTCATAAAAGTGCACAAGAGCACCGAGGTAAAGAACGTAGACGGGTTCGTGGGCAACTTCAAGACCACTCTGAGCAAGGGCGGCAAGGATGAGGAGATCGAGCACGGCGTGGTCATAGTTGCGACAGGTGCAAGGGAGTACGTACCTGATGAATACATGTACGGGAAGAGTTCCAACGTGCTCACCCAGACAGAACTTGAGGGTGCGCTGGCAAGGGGAGAAGTACCTGATACCACCGTGATGATACAGTGCGTCGGCTCGCGGAACGAGGATAGACCGTACTGCAGCAAGATATGCTGCACCGAAGCCGTTAAGAATGCACTGAAGATAAAGGAGCTCAAACCTGATGCAGACGTCTACATCCTGTACAGGGATATGAGGACATACGGATTCAAAGAGGACTTTTACAGGGATGCATCGGAAAAGGGCGTCAGATTTCTGAGGTACGACCTTGACAGCATGCCGGAGGCGGAGGAGGACGGTGATATGATACGGGTTACAGTAACGGACCCCGTCCTCAACGATAAAGTGGTGATAGGCGCCGATAAGCTGGCTCTGAGCAATGCGGTCGTGGCGCATCCCGAAACAGAAGAGCTCGCAAGGATGCTGAAGGTACCGCAGAGCAAAGATGGCTTCTTCCTGGAGGCTCACATGAAACTGAGACCTGTGGACTTTGCTACCGAGGGAGTATTCCTTGCGGGAATGGCTCACTGGCCGAAGTTCATAGAAGAGTGTATATCGCAGGCAAGCGGCGCTGCAGCACGTGCTGCGACAATTCTCTCGAAGACCCAGCTTGAGGCTGAGGGCATAACAGCAGAGGTGAATGATGAACTGTGCACGGGCTGTGGAATATGTGAGCCGATCTGTGAGTACAAGGCAATCACAATGGAGGTGGTTGTCAGGGATGGGGTTGAATATAGGGTTTCATCCGTCAATGAAGGTCTGTGTAAGGGATGCGGCACCTGTGTAGGTGCATGCCCGAGCGGTGCCATGCAGCAGAAAGGATTCAATGATGTGCAGATTGTGGCCATGATTGATACAGCAGCTGAAAGGGTGTAAAGACAAAAAAAGCACAATAAACGCATTACATCGATCGGGGGGTTCGATGTTATCTGACTTGACGAAAGCAAAGCTTTCGGTTGTTTGCAGAATCTCCGATTCTGCGAGACTTTGTGAAATCAGAGATTTCGCAGGTTTCGCGAACATTTGGTTCGCAAGACAGGGGGAGTTTCACTCCGCTGTATCTTTCTTCCTGAACTCTGTATAGCCGCACTTACCGCACGATAGGCGGTTCGAATGCTCTGCGAGGAACGTGCCGTTGCCACAACGCGGACAGTTCCGCCTTGTGCGGCTTATGCTGCCGTCATCCCCGACCTGATAGAATTTGTATAAAGCCATATTTTACTGCACCTTTACCCTAGTGTCATTCCGAATCGGGTTCAGATTTTTCCTTCCCTTCGCCACCGTCATCAGCAGAGTCCCCGGCTTGAGCAGATTCTTCCTCAACCTCAGCTTCTCCGGCTTGAGCAGGCTCCTCCTCCGGTATCTCCTCGCGCTTCACGGTATTGCGCTCAAGTATGTGGGCATACTCAACCACCTTCATCCGCTCTTCCGAATCGTATATCTTTGCATAACCTCTGGTTTCGCTCTTGCCAAACTTTGTATCCATATGATCTACTATGAGTATGTCCTCTGAAACTCCGAGCATTACAGCGAGCGCATTCTTGACAGTGATCCTTGAGGGCGTGCTGCTGCCGTCATGGGCGGCAGTGAACGTTAGCTCACGCCTGTCCAGAAGCGCATTACGGGAGTCCTCTATAATCTTGATGTCCATCCTGCTATCCCTCTACATTTCCTAAACCATAATATTTCCTAAACCCTATATCTTCTGCCCCATATCTCCTGTATTTTCTACCCTGTATCTCTATCTCCTAAAAGCACTCATATCATACAATCACAACTATAATAATGTTATCTTATTGGGGCGGTCAGGGCGGGTTGTTATGACGTTAAAATTTGATGGATATTCATGATGGGGAGTATGGAACAACCTTGAGGGAATCAGGGTTCCACAACCAGCGCTTTTTCTTTTGAAACATGCTTCATGAAAACATGTCTAAAACACTGCGTGTTTTAGACGGTTACAGAGCTCCGCTCTGTAAACATCTTCTGATTCCCTTTCCATCTGGATATTATGGGAGAAAAGATGGAGCATGGTTTTGCAGATGAAATAATAAGCAACTTTCACACCCGTTATGGTCATTGGTTTGATGCGGTCCTCCATCTGACCGCTACGTAAAGTTCCTTTTTAACCAATCTTTAAAAATCGGGTCTGTTATTTCATATTTCCCCCGACCTGTTTTTTCTATCAGTCCAACCGTTTGCATATAAGTAATCTGTCTCATTGCCTTACCCAAATCATAGCTAATAAATCTACCCGCATCACTCAGTGAATCACATCTACTCAAACCTGTTAGTATGGCACCATATATTCCTGATCTCTGATTTAACTTGGATAGCATCTCTCTGAACTCACTGTCAAGTTCGAGGAGCATATTTTCATAAGATTGCCCGATTACATCTTTTGTAATATCTTTTGACTGTTGACTTGCTATTAATCCAAGACGCTGTATGTAGTCTGGTGTGGATTGGGTCAACTCGATAAATTTGCTTATTGCTCCTTCGGATATGCCATAGCCGCATGATTCAAATCTCCTCTTGACAAAACTTTTCACTTCTTTCTCTGGCAGAGACTTTACCGTTATCTTGTACAGCTGCCTATAAAAAGGTGATTTGGTGTCTTCAACCAGTGAACTCATGAACGTGATCGAACTTCCGCAGAAGATATAACAGACATTTTTCTGTTTCTCCACAATGGACCTCAATCTCTTCAGAAAATCGTCGCCCCATCTTGAGCCCACATCCTGAAATTCATCAAGTATGATAACAAACCGTTTCCCTTTGCTTCCACCCAATTTCTCAGCATAATCAAAGGCATCTTCCAGTAAGATATCCGGATTGATTTCCTTCTGTTTTATTCCCATCCTTATTTTGAAGTACTGCCCGACACTGATATCCATCTCTGTTAATTGATAGGCAATCTTATCAATGCTGTCTTCTATGTGTTTCTTGATCGCAGATTTATATTTTCCATCACCTGTACAGGTTATGTATGCATCTCTTATGCCATCGGAAAGCATGGAGGCGAATCGTCTTTTGTCTGGAATGCCGTAACAATTTATGTAGACTGGTATCGGATCATCTATCCGTGGGTCATCTATCAGTCTAACATCTATCTGTGGGTCATCTATCTGTT
>JAUWIL010000083.1 GCA_030605385.1 Methanobacteriota archaeon | reverse complement strand
TTTCATGACAATTTGAGTGAATTTGTTGGGACTGTCAAATAGGATTTCCTGACAAAAAATGAAAAATTTGGGGTTGAAGAGAAGACATTCTCTTCATATGGGAGTGAAAACTGTCAAACTTGGGTTACAGGAGCCACAAACTAGCATGTAATCTTGTATATCTCTTTCTTCTTGTGAGGCATCTCCAGAAACCCCATATGGTACACGATGGTCTATTCGAAGATAGCCAGCTCTCAAACTGCGTATTACATATTAGGCACTTATCTTCACCAAGTTGCAACAATTCATTTTTAAATTCTTTTGAAAAAACAGTTCTACCACTAAGTATGTCTTCTCGTGCATTCGATAAATCCCCAAATCTATATGCCGCAATTGAACGCCCATCTGAATTTGTTCAGAGATACCTAGCGGAATCAGAGGTTTCGCAAGAGCTGGGGTATAGAACTTGAAAAGATGAACAGGGGGCAGATGTGTGAGAGAACACAAACAGATAGAATACGATGGATGGAAGGTTTCACCCTTTGTAAGAGCATTTTGTAAGAGCGCAACGAAAGTATTCGTCCAATTCATCTTAAATAAATTCCAACCCAAGTTCTGCCAACTTTCGTTGTGAAGGGATACCTTCCTCCACATCCCAGCCCCTCTCCTTATAGTAATCATCCAGTAATCTGTCAATATCCTCTTTTGAGATCTCCCTCTTTCTATAATAATCCATTATCGGTCTCGGTCCGTCTGGCGTCTGCCTGGGTGTGAGCCATATGTTCGAACATCTGTCGTCCTTCCTTGAAAATCCTTCCCTGACGTTAATCATCTTGGAGAGGTTGAAGGCCCTCTCCCCGCGCTTCTTAAGCTCCTCCGGGGTCACCTCTATCCCGGTCGCTGCCGAATAGATCGGGGCAATTACATTCACGTTCAGCGCCAGAAACGGCGGTATCGCATAGACGATGCATGTGCCGACGCCGTTATGCACAGCCATTACATCTTCAGAGTGCTTTCCATATATACCAACATTAAAATCCCCATAATATTCTGCCGGCGTGAAAATCCTGTCAAATGCATCTTCTGATACGCCCATGTTCCTGACGTCTTCCTTGAGTATGTCAAGCGGCATTTTAGGCAAGGTCACCGCACTTTGTACACCGCCGTGGTGCGGTCTTGGATTTGTAAAATATGCAAACCTCTGAGGGTCCAGCGTAGTGAATCTGATATCCTGTATGCAGTCAGCTCCCTTGCATATCCCTGTCCCCTGCACGAATTCATCCGGGTCAGAGCCTATCTTCTCCGAGACCGGGTACCAGCCGTCTGCCAGCAGGTCTCCAAGACCCCTCCTATGCACGATGTCCTCGAACAACCCGATGTATGTCTCGAAATTTCGACTCAGCTCCAAACCGCCTGTCTTCTCTTTGGTCAGAGCCCCGTCTTCATAAAGTCGGGTCACCCAGTTCACCATGCCGCTGGTCGTGAGCGCGCACATCCCTGCCCTGTTGCAGATGTCCAGCAGCTTAACCGATTGATTAATGTCAGTGATTTCCAGCCTTTGACCGATTCTGGTGGGTATAAAATAAGAAGCAGTAAATGACGTCAGCCCCTTGAATTCACCTTCCTTGACCTCATAGTCAACCCTGCATGCCAGTATGCAGGAGCTGCATGCCGAATTATATTTCCTCTTTTTCAGCCCGCGCCACTTCCCGGGACCGTATAATTTTGTCAACCTGCGGAATTTCCAGTAGCCTTCATTGGCCAGCGGACCCTGAAGCGCCCAGCCGCTCATTATCCCGAGTTCGCGGAATGATTCAAGAACCTGCGGATGGCGGTCTATAATGCTCTTGCGCATACCCCTGACCAGTTCCATGTACTTCTCTGGCTTTGCCAGTCTTATCGCGCCTGAACCCCTGGTAACGACAGCCTTCAAATTCTTCGACCCCATTGCAGCCCCGAATCCAAACTTCCCGAGCGAGCCGAAATAATCGACAACAGCCATTGCATATCTCACAAGATTCTCTCCTGCCTGCCCTATGGAGATGACCCCGCAATCTCCATACTTCTCGTTCATGTAATCAATGGTGCCGTATATATCCCGCTTTCCCCAGAGGTTGGAGGCATCGCATATCTCGGTGCCGTCATCAGAGAGTTTCAGGTAGACCGGGGTATCTGCCCTGCCGGTTATAACGATGTGGGCGCAGCCGGCACCTTTAAGCATTGTTCCGAACCTGCCGCTGCCCGAGACCGCGTTGTCAACAAAATGCCTCCCTCCCCCTGCAAAGATTGGGGATTTGTAAGTCGCTATTACCTTTGAGGCTCCCGGAGTGGGGGTGCCGACCAGGGCACCGACTCCAATTATGATCGGGCTGTCAGGGGAGAACGGGTCTTCTTTTGGTCTCTGGATGTCGTAGAAAAGCTTGTTATTGATTCCCCATCCGCCAATAAATTTCTCTATAAGTTCCGGGTCAAGCGGTTCTTCCTGGATGCTCCCTTCGGTCAGATCTACCCGCAGAATGGAGCCCGAGTATCCGTAATATGCCATCACCCCGTAGTTATGGTACCGTATATAAAATAGTTAACTCAAAGAGCTGACTCAAAGCCGCATTAACTCAAAGCCGTGTCATCAATCTCGGACAGTGTCATTGATTCCGGATATTGATCTCTGATTTCCAAGCGGCATGAGATGATGTAAGAGTACGAATTGCGAAAACATGTATCACGAAATCCTATGTAAAAGCGTCAGCAATAACGGTATGCTACGACCTGCTTATTTATACCCCACTTCAATATTGTGTCGATTATGCAGTTGCCGCCAGACTCATGAGCTTGCGCGTGTTTTCGGCATTAATATCGGTGCTGATGGTGCGCATGCCTTCAAACAACCCATCCAGCAGCATATCCAGCTTGTACACTTCCACCACGGTTACGCCCATGCTCTCGAGACGTTCTGCAAATGTCTTGGCACTGTAGCCGCCGATCTTCCAGTGCATGAGCTTCTTATCCAGCAGCAGGGGAACATATAACACCCGCACGCCGCCCTCAAGCATCTGACCCATGAAGCGAAGGGTGCGGCGCTGAACCAGTATATCGTGCTTCTCTGATCTTGCGCCTGTTTCCGGGACGCCGTCAGTCAGGATGACCAGTATCTTTGCGCCCGGTCTGGCAGTCCAGCGCGTGCTAACGAGCTTCTGCAGCGCAAGGTCCATCCTGGTGCCGCCCGAGCCATCCTTATGTACCAGTTTATGGTACAGGTCGCCGCGTACAGATAAGGGTCCGTCGATCTTGCTCCCAAAGGTTATGATACTCACGTCGGCATCCTTACCGAATGCCTCTGTCAGCGAGAGGCATGCAATCTTCGCCGAGGTCTGGGGAGATTTTTCCTCGGTTATCGGGTCATACGGAAAATGCTTGTTCCTCCAGCGAGCAGTCATCGAGTTGGAGTCATCATACAATATTGCGATGTTCAGCTCGCGTTCCTGCTGCACTCTGGCGCGGGATATTACATGGTCCATACGCCGTCCATACAGGCAGAAATCGTTGAGAGAGCGCTGCACATTTATCTGTCCGCTGCCGTCGAACCGCCTGTATATGATCTTGCGCTGCGTTGGATATTCGATGCGGTATGTGTGCAGCATGTGCCTGCCCATCATCGTGCACATGCGTATGAGCTTCTCGAACTTGCTTGAGCTGCCGCCCCTGCTCTGGTCCTTCATTGCCTGCACGCACACATGTGCAAGCTCCATCTTACTCATGTCCCCGATCTCAGATGCGATTTGAAATGCCTCCAGTATTATTTCCTGATTACATATCGAGATCTTCGATTTTGCCTGTCTTGCGAATATGAAGTATTCGCCAGATATGGTGGGAATTAAATCTTCTTTGCCATGTCGAGCGCCAGCTCCTGCACCAGCTGCAGGGACAAGTAGTCGGTCTCGTCGGCTATGATCACTCCCTGATGTATGGCTGCGTCTGTGAATGCCGTAACATTGTCCGTTCCTTCCCTGATAGACAGCTCGCAGTAGCGGGCCATCTTTATCACACCGTCGGTAGAGAGTCCTTGAGGTAGTACCTTTTCCTTGCTCCACAGTTCCCTTGTTTTTTCCGCAAAGTCCAGTATTCCCTTTGATACGTTGCCAGGCAGCTCTGGTGTGATTTCTGTCAGAAGTTTCTCCTCTGTATAGCGCTTGGGATATCCGACCATTATGGGTATGAACCTGCGCTTCAAAGCGCTGCTGAGCTTGAATGTCCCGTCATCACCGAAATTTGCCGTAACTACCAGCACCCAGTTCTCTGGCATCCTGAGCACCTCTTCCTTATGCTCGAGAGGCAGCTCGCCCAGAGAGAGCAGCATGAACAGCCCCGAGTACGCCGAGCTCGGCGCCCTGGTGAACTCATCGATAAGAAGGTTCTTATCCTCCTGGATCGCCCTCGCGACAATACCGTCCTTGTACATGAACTTCTTGGAGAGTTCCCTGTCGCCTGACATCGACAGGGGGTGGAAGCCCCCGATGACGTGGTACTCCGTCATACCCTCGGTAGCCTCGATCTTCAGATAATCCTTACTGATGTAATCAAGCATGTGCGATGCTATGCTGGTCTTACCATTGCCCGCAGGCCCGTACAGCATGATCGCATAACCAAGGTTGATGTACCTCAGAGCTTTCAGTATTGCGTCGTCCTGCCCCTTTATCTGGCAGGTTTCCAGTATCCTAACATAATCATCCCTGCTTAACAATGCCAATGTAAAACAGCCCCCTTCTAAACAACTTTCTAAACAACTGGTTGTAACTACTGCAGTAAATAAATAACTGTGCCTCCATTCCAGTTTCGATGCTCTCGCGACGCGGCATGGTAGGTGCCGTAAGGTGTGAACTTCACCAGAATATAACTGACAGGGCGTGAAAGAGCGAAAAAGCAATGCTGTGCTGGTAATGCTGTGCTGCCAGCCCATAAATCCAATTTATCCGTACCTCTTCTCGAACTCCTTCTCTATGCTGCCCAGCAGGCGCTCTGCGGTCTTCCCGGATTCTGTTTCATGCTTCGCGGAGAGTATGCTGAACTCGTTTTTGAACCTGCCTATCATCTGGGCAGAGGTGAGCCGATCGTTTTTATCTATCTGCTTCGCGAACTTTTTCATATCACCTATAAGCTTGGCATAGGGGTCTTCCTTCTTCTCCTTTTTCTTCTCTCCCTCTTCCTTCTTCTCGACTTTTCGCTCGTATCTGATCTCACCCGACTTGAGGAGTTTCTTCTCGATGTTGAAAGCGCTCATCGCCTGCTCGTATACTATGGATGCTATTGTAATGCCTACAACTCCAAATAGGACGTATCTCCATGCAGTCTGTATTACGGCAGTTACGAGTACGGCAGTCATACCCGCCCATGTATTGGCATTAGCTATGATTGTATCGACGGTTGGGCCCAAGGCTCCCGTTCCACTTTTGGCAACGAACATGTAAACGGCGGCAATAGCAGGTATACCGGGAGCGTTACGATTGCGATCTTTATCGACTTCTTGACCTTGTCCACTACCTTGTAATCAGGGTGTGCAAGCTCGGAGAAGCTCCGTGCCCAGATTATCGCAAGAAATGCCCATAGAATGGCAAGCGTGACAATAACGTCAGGGCGCAGCATCATGTAATTGTTTGCGGTAACATTGAATATTATTACACTGAAACCCATGCCCGCAAACAGCTGACCGTTTCTGGCGCCGTCATGCATGGCAACCAGTGCAGCAGCGGCATTGGCAATGCTCAGTGCTATGATCGGGGCATAATAAGCTGTGAAATGCCATCTCGGGTATGCGAGCACGTCAAGGGCATATGCAGACCCTGCAAGCCAGTAGCATGCGAAGCCTGCCAGCACATACGACAGCATTTTGATTCCGTTGTCCGGTATGCTGCGTATGAACATACTGATAACGGTTATAATCAGCAACAGTAGCACCGAGATTGATACAAACATGAAATTAGCCTTAACCCCAAAGTACGGTACATATATGCTGGCACCTACAAGCACAAGCAGCGGTATGAAGATCTTAAAGTTGAAATCACTTAGGTCCATATCAACACCACCCCGACAAATAACATGAATAAACTACTAACAGGAGGGTGTGCAACAGCTCAGCACAAACGGCAGCATCCCTCATAAACAAGATACATGGAATAATACTTAAAAGTTTAGTGTTCCGATCAGCTGGCAAAAGTGACGCCTGCTGGATTCTACAGCAGCGCTATACCCCCACTGGATTCCACTGCAGTTAAACAGCAGTCAGAATTCACAGTGACCGCGCAGCGGGCATCCGCCTGCATATTCTGATTCCGCAGAGACGTGATCGCGGCTGATGCTGTTATCAGAATTGTCAGCAGCGCTGCCCCCGAGGTACAGGACCTGTTCATGCTTACTGCCGTAGCGATATACCGTGACGCCCTTGCACTTTAACCTGTGTGCAAGCAGAAACACATTACTGACGTCTTCCACACTGGCATTTGCAGGGAGATTGACCGTCTTCGAGACGGCATTGTCCGTATGCTTCTGGAGGGCTGCCTGCATGCGCACATGCCATTCTGGAGAGATATCGAGAGCCGTGACGAATAATCTCCGCACTCTCTCCGGGATTTTTTCCACTCCCTTCAAACTGCCGCTCCTGGCTATGCGCCTCATCAATTCCTTGCTGTAGAAGCCGTTCTTTCTGGCATAGTCGACAAAGAGTCTATTGACCTCAAGCAGTTCCATGCCGTCCATGACATTGCGTACGAAGGAAATGGCGAACAGGGGTTCAATGCCGCTGCTCGTGTTTGCTATGATACTGATGGCACCTGTTGGGGCAATGGTGGTAACGGCGGCATTGCGAAGGCTGTCGTATCCCCACTCAGGCAGAACGCTGTCCTCAAAGTTAGGAAAGACTCCCCGCTCTGATGCGAGTTCTGCAGACATCATATGCGCCTCCCTGTTTATGAAGCCCATAACCTCTTCGGCAGTACGCAAACCCTCTTTAGAATCATATGGCATGTCCATCATTATGAGCATTTCGGCAAAACCCATCACTCCCAGCCCGATCTTGCGGTTGGCAAGCGTGGCATCGCGCACCTCGGACAGAGAGTAATGATTCACATCAATTATGTTGTCCAGAAAGTGGACGCCTGTGCGAACCGCCTCCCTGAGCTTCTCCCAGTCGATTTCTCCACTGCGGTCCACCATGCCGGACAGGTTGACCGATCCGAGATCGCACGACTCGTAGGGCAGAAGCGGCTGTTCGCTGCATGGATTCGTGCTCTCTATGTCCCCGAGCGAGGGTGTCGGATTGTGGCGGTTGACTTCATCGATGAACAGCATTCCAGGGTCGCCGCCCCTCCACGCGGAAAGGGATATCATATTGAAGACGTCTGGGGCACTGACTTTCCCGGTCGGCTCGCAGGTGCGGGGGTTGATCAGCTCGTAATCACTGCCGCGCTTAACAGCCCTCATGAACCTGTCGCTGGCGCTCACCGAGAGATTGAAGTTTTGCAGGATGTCGTCCCGGGTCTTTGCTGTTATGAATTCGATGATGTCGGGATGGTCATAACGCAGAACGCCCATGTTGGCACCTCTGCGCCTGCCGCCCTGCTTGATTACGTCGGTTGCAGCATCAAATACGCGCATGAACGAGACCGGACCGGAGGCAACGCCCCTGGTCGAACGTACCGCATCCCCCTTCGGGCGCAGCATGGAAAAAGAAAAGCCCGTACCTCCTCCGGACTGGTGGATCAGCGCCATGTATTTTACCGCGTTGAAGATGCTCTCGATAGAGTCTTCCACGGGCAGCACAAAGCAGGCTGATGCCTGCCCCACGGCTGTACCCAGATTCATCAGAGCCGGCGAGTTGGGCAGAAAGTCCAGATTGCGCATCATCCTGTAGAATTCTTCCCCGGCACGGGAGGCAGCTTTTTTACCCCCATATCTTAAATCCGCCTTTGCAGCCCCTCCGGCAGCGCGCCTGAACATTTCTGACGGCGACTCGACCACTGCGTCCCTGTCATCCTTCAGCAGATACCTGCGCTCCAGAACCTTCACGGCATTTACGCTTAGCTCAAGGTCGTCGTGCACATCCTCCACACCACATTTTGATAGTGATTTTTGCTTTAATTCCTGCTTCAGTTCTTGTGAATACGAAATATTCGCGAGACATGGCGGAGCAAAGCTCCGCCTGTCCCGCAGAATCTTTGATTCTGCAAGACAGTCGAACCTTGGGTTCGACAAGTTTCCACTTACTTTATCCGCTATTTTAGTGCCATAGAATTATATTGTATCAGCCTTTATAAATGGTATTCGGGGTTTCCGTGCCGCATGGACCTGGCGCCCACTACAAAAGCATGGAAACATACTTCACCAAGAAAAGACAAAATCCATAAAAAGTTGTTAAAAACTTATTTTACAGCGCGGTTTTGTAGGTTGTGAATAACCATGAGTGAGAGAGTGGAGGCAGTTCTCAGAATACCATTTGGAATCGTGTACGGACTCATATCTGGAGTCTGGGGTATGGTAGCCGAAATACTGGTGGCAGTACACTGGATATATGTGATAATTACGGGCAGGAGGCATTATGGTATGGCATCATTTTCGAATAAATGGATAAGCTATGCCTACAGGGTGGGGCGCTACATGCTCTTCGCCACCAACGAGCGCCCCTGGCCGATCGGACCCGGCAGCATTGAGGAAATCGATGCGGTTGATGCGCCGGAATACGTCTGATGGCACGGCTTGGGTGCCGGGTAAAGTGCATACCTGTATGTTTGCGGAACGCAGTTCCGCAACAGTATGAAAAGCATAGCTTTTTAGACATGTTTACAGAGCGGAGCTCTGTAACCGTATAAAACACGCAGTGTTTTAGACATGTTTGCAAAACGATGTTTTGCAACCGTATAAAACACGCAGTGTTTTAGACATGTTTGCAAAACGAT
>JAUWIL010000003.1 GCA_030605385.1 Methanobacteriota archaeon | reverse complement strand
CACCTTCCCCAGCATGCCTGATGTGACATCCATCGAGCCCGAGCCGCTTATTGCACCCCTAACGTCATTGAAAGTGCCAGGCGTTATACGTGATATGGGTTTTCCATCAACGTTCAGCACTCCATCTACATTGGAGCCCAATCCAACATATGATGCATGCACATCGCGCGCCAGATGCGAAACAATCTGATCACCCGAGAGTATGGATGCGCCCGTTACGGCATCCAATACCACATCACCATGCAGCACAGGGACCACATCCAGGGATAACATCGCCGTGATCTGCCCGGTCATCATTGACGCAATCCTGCCATTTTGCAGAATGGTGCAGCTCATTGGATGCACAGGAGCGCAGTTGACTCTCGCATTTACAAGAGCATTGACAACGAGGCTGTTAAGTTCCTTCACGGTCTCGTGTATGACGAGTCTGCTTTCAGGCGTTCCAAGACCTTTTTCCACTGCCTGGGGGTGCCCGTACGAGCCGGCTCCGTGCACGAGGATCAGCGCATGATGTTGACCCTCTGATATCTCGCCCACTATCCTGTAAAGTGCATCTCGGTTGAGCGTTCTCGGCTGCTTTTTATCCGTGATTACCGAGCCGCCGATCTTGAGTATTGTTATTCCATCAGACATAATCGACCAACTTGTGCCACTGCCGAATCACATATCTTATTGGGGAATTTCAGCCCTATTTTTTATTGACCACACCGTTATCGGCATCAACAACCAGATTATCGCCACTTTTTATCTCATCGATGTTTATACCGTCGACGCATGGAATGCCCGCAAGAATGACACCCGTGGCAACAATGGTCTCGGTCTCTTTGTTGACAACGGCACTCGGTGCGACGCCATTTATCTTGAGTCCGTATATTACGTAGGAGCCCACCGTGGAACCTTTACCGCATGGAAATACGAGTATCTTATCTTTGACCGACTCGCCCTCCAGTTCATGCCCTTTTTCTATCACTATACCTGTCTTCGCATCGATGCCGCCGTAGAATCCTATTGGTTCGCGCGATACAATAGCTGTCCCTTCGGCACTGCCTGGGCAGATGCTTCTCCCCTTCATTCTAAACTCGCCTCCAGCAGTTTGTCAATATTGGTGAACACGACCTCCTGCTTGCAGAAACCTGGCAAATAGTTTGCCGCCTTACCTGAGTTGACGCCTGTGGTTTTGTATCCCATATCCTCTATTGGTGAGACCACCATGCATGTATCTGCAACTATATATCCGCCGGCATCCTCAATAGTCCTGGTGAATCCCATTCTCGTCGCAGCCTCTTTCATCATGCGCGATGTACATATCCATACGGGCTTCTTCAGCTTTTTACCCTCCACCTTGTCGGCGAGAGCTGCAATCTCGCGCAGTGAGGCATGCGGACAGCCGAAGATGATAATATCAGGCTCTCTGGTGGTACTCAATTCTGCATAGGTCTCGTCGATATCTTTTTGGCTCACATCTATTTCTTCAAGACCTGTAGTGTCCATAAGCTGAGCCTCAGGTGTCTGCCCCTCAATATGGTACAGCGCAACTGCCCCGGAGGCAGCCATGGCGGCACCGAGCGCCTTTAGCCGGTCGGTGTTGGCACTTTTCATGTCCGTGAAATAGGGTATCTTGTTCTTGACCTGACGCCCAACATAGTAGCCTAGAGCGCCGAAATCCGAGTTAAACTCCAGCTTGACATCTTTGCCAAGTCTCACCACGAGATCAGGTGTGCGTTTCTCATCCAGATGCAGACCGTAGTTGGGTGTCACTCCGCATACTGCCGCAGCAAGTGCCGAGGGTCCCCCCTCTCTGTTAGTACGCGCACCTATAACCGAATTGGAGAAGGAGACCGCTGATGATTCTGACCATGCGATATGCTCCCTGTAGCGCGGCAGATTTCCAGCCAGGTATGGGGTGCAGGTTGACGTGATTATTATCCTCATTTTCCTGAAAGCATCCATAACTCGTGTCTGCATCTTGGCAAACTCATCAGGAAATCCAAGCTCTTTCCAGTTCTCGAGGTCCATGCCTGCAGGGTTGAGAAATGTTAGTACTCGTACTCTGGCACCCTGTCTGGCGTAGTCCTCCAAAAACTCCAGCCCCGGCATGCCCAGCGATTTGTATGACACTCCTGCAACCTGCGCCGAGCCTATGGGTATCATGCGGTCGGCTCCGTATATATCTCCCAGGCGCACCAGAAGGCGGAAGAGCCTTTCTATGACATCTCCCTGCTCCCCTGCCAGCATTCCTTCCTCTTCCTTTGTCAGATACATGATCGTTACAGCTCCTCTGTAGGCTCTATACCTTATTCACTTAATTTTATCCACTTATATTAACTTCTTTCTAACACCTGTTATAGTTAAACCCTATTATGGCGAATCGGCAGCTCGACAACTTTTGCGGCAAACGCCTGCGCTACCCGCATCATTTACAAAATTGCTTGCAGAACGCTCCGCCTTTAAAGACGGGGGTGAATGCAGCACATCATCAAGCAATTTTGTAAACGCTACAAACTTTAGTTTGTAGTAGTTTACAGGCTAAAGAAATAAAGGTGCTGTCAGGCAGCGCCTTTCAGCATTGCACACTCCACCTAACCTATAAAATTCAGCCAAATTCAGCATGTAGATTGCCAGCCTGTGGATTAATCGTAGATTACCATAGATTACGTAGATTAACATGGATTACTACGGTAATGGAGAGTTGCGGTTATGGCTCAAGTGAATTAACCTGACCGCCACAACCCATGTACACTGCAGTACTCTCTTGCGGTAATTTTGTCTGCTTTTATACCAAAGCTCGCTTCTGGCGCATTGCCAGGTGCAAGGGATTTTCTGTAGGCACTGCCGTCGGCAATTACCTCTATCCATTCTATATAATGGTCTTCCTCCATCGGGTGTGCAACTGAACCGACCTTTACATTTACTCCGGAATCTGTTTTTTCAATCACAGGCGCGTGTTTCTCCATCCCGGTATCCTTGGACTTTTCCTGAAGCAGTTCCATCGGCTGTCCGCAGCAGACAAGCTGTCCCTTCCCTGCATGCAGAACCTCAACAATATTACCGCAAATACTGCATTTATATACTTGTAACTTTTCTGTCATATCTAAACTCCCATTATTTTGATAGTTCTTCGTCAACCTCTTTTTTTCCGTTCTCCAGTTCCTTGACCTGTTCGGCATCCATTCTCAGCAGCAGAGTCTGGAACTCCCCAACATGCGTTTTCTCCTCTTTTGCTATGTCCAGCAGAATTTTCCTGATGTCATTGTTATCAGTCTTTGCAGCAAGTTGCTCGTAGAGGTTTACGGCATCCAGTTCAGCTATCATTCCGAGCCTCAAAATTTCCATGTCGAGAGTATTTTTCTCTAACTTATCGATATTCACGGGTATTACTGAAAGCATAACTACACCTCCAAACATATATATTAGACATTATAAGTGACCTATACTATTTTAGACTACAGTTATAAGTGACTTAGACTACAGTTATAAGTGACTTATGCTGTTTTAGACTT
Organism: Methanobacteriota archaeon; assembly: GCA_030605385.1. Taxonomy (GTDB): domain Archaea; phylum Halobacteriota; class Syntropharchaeia; order JAUWIL01; family JAUWIL01; genus JAUWIL01. The sequence goes on along the minus strand of JAUWIL010000003.1, from coordinate 32,313 downwards.
ATTTTTAGACTTATACTACTTATTGGTTTTGTGCGGTTTTGTACAACCCATCGATCACTGTGCGCCATACCGCCTGCTAATGGCTGCCTCAACGAATGCCCTGATAATTGGAGACGGCTTTCCGGGTCTGGATTTGAATTCCGGATGGAACTGCGTTGCCATAAAAAACGGGTGTTCATCCAACTCGATAATCTCCACTCTCCCATCCGGAGCGGCGCCCGAGAACACCAATCCATTATCTTTCAAGGTGGGAATATATCTGGGATTAACTTCATATCTGTGCCGGTGGCGCTCCAGAATAACCTCCTGGTGGTTGTATATGTCAAAGGCTTTTGTACCGGCTTTGATCTTGATCGGCTGTGCTCCCAATCTCATGGTGCCGCCCATATCTTTAACTCCCCTCAGTGTTGGGAGAAGGTCAACAACCGGATGCGGGGTGTTCGCATCTATCTCAGATGAATTGGCTTTCTCCAGCCCGGCGACATTTCTTGCATACTCCACCACGGCAAGCTGGAACCCGAAACAGAGACCCAGGTAGGGGATGTCGTTCTCTCTTGCGTATTGAATCGTAAGAATCTTGCCCCTGCTCCCCCGCTCACCGAATCCTCCGGGTACGAGTATGCCATCCACTTCATCAAGACTGCCGACTTCTTCTGGATTTTCTTCGAACGCTTCTGTACCCACAAATTTGATGTTGACCCGTGCGCCAAAATGCGCACCGGCATGGCGCAGCGCCTCATTCAGGCTGAGATATGAATCTTCCATCTCCACATATTTTCCTGCCATGGCTACTGTGACTTCTTTGTCTGTTTTTTCGAATTGTTCCACTATCTTCTTCCATTCACCCATCTCTCTCTTCTTGACCTTGAGACCGAGTCTTTTCGCGATGAAGTCCCCCAAACCCTCTTCATGGTAGATCAGGGGAATGCGGTATATGAGGTCAACATCATATCCTGAGATGACTCCCTCTTCAGGTACGTTACAGAAAAGTGCAATTTTCGATCTTGCATCCGGCATCAGAACTTCAGAGCAGCGCGGGACAATAACGTCCGGCTGGATACCGAGTTCGCGCAGTTTAGCCACTGAGTGCTGGCTTGGCTTGGTCTTTTGTTCTTTTGTTTTGGAGATGGGAACAAGTGTTACATGGATAAATAGTGTGTTTGAAACCCCTTCATCACCTCTTACCTGACGTGCAGCCTCCAGAAACGGCTCACTTTCAATGTCCCCAACGGTCCCTCCGATCTCGATAATAACTACGTCGGCTTTTGTATGCTCCGCGACTGCTTTAAAGCGGCGTTTTATTTCATTTGTGATGTGGGGGATGATCTGGACGGTCTGTCCCAGATACTCGCCCCGTCTTTCTTTCCCTATTACGGTTTGGTAAATCTGACCGGTGGTGATGTTATGGTCCTTTGGTATGCTCTGATCCAGGAATCGCTCATAGTGTCCCAGGTCAAGGTCGATCTCTCCGCCGTCTTCGGTTACCCAGACCTCTCCGTGCTGATATGGACTCATCGTTCCGGCATCTACGTTTACGTAAGGATCAATTTTTATGGAGGTGACTGATATGCCGTAGCTTTTCAGAAGTCGTCCGACAGAGGCTGCCGTTATGCCTTTACCGATACCGCTCATCACGCCGCCTGTTACGAATATGAACTTCATGATCAATTCATTTCCAGCTTGTTTATTTTTTTAAAAGAAAAACCTTTAGTCCACATTTGTCCTGAGTCTATATTTTTCTTTCGTCACGTATCTTATGCCCATGCACGGTGTTATACCTATGTACTCTTATAACTGCACACTTGCGCTTACACGAGGTATTTTATGCCTGAACAATGTCATGCCCACACAATGGCTTATACACAATGCGGGAGAAGGCAGGCTGGCATAGTAAGCGCTACTACAGGTCGCAGCACTCTCGGTTCTATTGAAACATATCGGTTCCCTGAACGAGCCAGTCAACCCGTTCGATCTTTTCTACCCTCCCCCCAAATACCTATATATATTCCCCACTCATTATTCGGCGTTTTTCCTCGGGAGTATCCATACAGTGCATCCCACTCATAAACCGCTCCCTTGCTTCCACTATGATTAGGTCAATATTGAAACCGACATGCTACTGGTCTATTGACCGGTGGTTCTCCACAGTTTAAAATAAGGCTATGGATTAAAAACTTGATAGCCTGATGTGGTGAGATTTTGGAGATTCCCCTGTCCAGCAGTACAGGCACAAATCCTCTTTCGGTATGCCTATGGCTTCGACCATGTCATCCAGGCGCTGATATCTTAGGGAGGTTGCACCTATTTCCTCTCTGATCTCCTCAACCATCCGCTTGTACTTCTCAGAGTCCGGATCGAGATATTCTGAAACATTCTCTACATCCCTGCCTTCAAGCACTTCAATAGCCTTGCGCGCTGCCAGCTCCTCTATACTTCTTGTTGAGACATTATACTTGCACGGCCACATTAGCGGAGGGCAAGCCACCCTCACATGTACCTCTACAGCCCCATTCTTCCACAGCTTTTGAAGGGTGGAATTCCCCAACTGTGTTCCCCTAATAATCGAGTCATCGCATAGGATTATTTTATTACCCTTGATCAGGTCGTTGATAGGGTCTAATTTCATCGTCGCAACTATATCTCTAACTTCCTGCGATGGGGGTGTATAGCTTCTGCCCCACCCATCAGTGTATTTTATAAGGGGTCTTGCAAAGGGTATTTTTGACTCATTTGCATATCCGACTGCATGCGCAGTTCCAGAGTCTGGCACTCCAGCTACTATGTCAGCCTCTACACAGTCACGCCTGGCAAGAGCGGCACCGCATCTCATTCGTACCTTCTCAACGTTAATTCCCTCATAGCTGGATGCAGGAAACCCCGTGTAGATCCATAGAAATGCGCAGATATGGTTTGTAGTGCTGCCTACCCTCTTCTGCTTTGGCCCGCGCTCATTCACCAATACAATCTCGCCGGGCTTAAGGTACTTTTCCACTTCGAATCCAAGGTTGGGGAAAGCCGCTGTTTCAGATGTAACAGCCCAAAACCCCTCTTTTCTGCCTATTACCAGAGGGCTATAACCAAGTCTATCACGCGCAGCGTATATCCCTTCGCTGTTCAGCAGCAGGATGGAGCAGGAACCATCGATTTTGCTCTGTGCGCTCTCAATTCCATCCACGATGCTTTTTCCTTGGTTTATCAGCTTTGACACTACTTCGGTTGGATTCACAGAACCTTCATAAACCTCGCTAAAGGAGATCCCTTTTTTGTGCAGCACAGCGACCAGTCTATCCAGATTCCCAATCCTGCCGTTTGTACAGATAGCAAGAGGCCCAAATTTTGAATTCAGGTAAATGGGCTGTTCCTCCTGAGCTGAGATGACCCCTATGCCATACTTGCCCTTCATTTTTTTGTAGTCGTCGTAAAAGATAGATTTAAACTGAACGCTCCGTATATCATGGATTTTTCTGGTTATTCCATCTTTCCCGAAAACTGCCAAACCTCCAAACTCCGTGCCCATGTGAGAATGGTAGTCAGTGCCGTAGAATAACAGCTCTGAGCAATCCTCTTCAGAGACTACACCAAAGATGCCGCTCATATTTGTGTACCCACAATAACCATCAACATATTGTTTACATCATAAATCTTTTCATACGGTAATCATACTGCTGCTATACATACTGCCGCTATGATTGCAGTATCAGGGCCAGCCTCCACATCTTCTGGCAACTCCCCCGCTCCTACTACAACACTTAATTCACCGAGATTATAGGATGCATCAGCCTCCACATCCTATAGCAATCCTCTTGTTCCTACAGCGCAGCCCTGGATATTCAGGTGCGGATGATCCACCAGATAGTTCTTGTCGGGCAGCGGCACTAACCTCTATAAATGGTTTTAGATAGGATGTCTCCCACCATTGAAACCTACATGCTACCGGTCTATTGATCTATTGACCGGTGTTTCTTTACATGTGGCTTTGAATCAGACCCAACCGCGGGTCTTCATCGCCTCGACAACACGTTCAACAGCCACCACATAAGCAGCCTGACGCATGTTTATGTTGTATTTTTTGGAACTCTCCAGTACTGACTGATAGGCTGCCGTTATTTTCTTATCCAGGCGCTCGTAGACTTCTTTTTCCTCCCAGTAGTACATTGAGGAGTTCTGAATCATCTCGAAGTATGACACTATTACGCCGCCGGCATTGCAGAGGAAATCAGGTATCAGATGGATGCCGTTTTTGTTGAGAATTACGTCAGCCTCCGGTGTAGTTGGTCCGTTGGCCAGTTCGGCAACAATCTTAGCCTTAATGTTCTTGGCATTCTTTTCTGTGATGACATTCTCCAGTGCTGCTGGTATCAGTACGTCAACTTCGAGTTCCAAGAGTTCTTCATTGGAAACGCTCTCGGTACCTGGCAAACCTACTACCGAACGTGTTTTAGATTTATGCTCCATGGCAGCATCAGGGTCAATACCTTTGCTGCTGTAGATTCCACCTTTAGAGTCGCTTACTGCTACTATTTTGGAGCCGAAGAATGTTTTGGCAAGTTTTGCCGCAAAATAACCTGCATTTCCATAACCCTGCACAGCAATGGTCGCCTTTTCAAGATCTATATTACAGACTTTAGCTGCCTCACGAATGGTGTACATACCTCCACGGGCAGTTGCATCTCCGCGCCCGCGAGATCCACCCACACATAAGGGCTTGCCCGTAATGACACCGAATTGGTGCCCCCCAACAATTTTTGAATATTCATCCATCATCCATGCCATTATCTGAGGGTTTGTGTAGACATCCGGGGCAGGAACATCCATCCTCGGTCCGATGAACCTGTATATTTCCCCTATGTATGCCCTGCTTAAACGCTCCAGCTCGGCCTGAGACATCTCTTTTGGATTGCAAATGATACCACCTTTCCCCCCACCAAGAGGTATATCGGCAAGTGCACACTTCCATGTCATCCAGCATGCAAGTGCCCGTACAGTATCAATCGTCTCTTCAGGATGAAATCTGATGCCTCCCTTTGCCGGACCCCTGGCATCATTGTACTGAATCCTGAACCCTTTAAAAACATGGACCTCTCCGTTATCCATGCGGATTGGAAGCGATACATGGAGCTCTCGCATCGGGTTTTTAAGAACTTCGTGAATACTCGAATCCAGTTTTAAAATTTCTGCACACTCATCAATTTGTTTTCGCGCAACCTCAAAAGGATTAAAGTCTGACATTTTGTTCTCCCGCTTTTTCCCTATTTTTAAATATGCCCTATTACACTCTTGCTATTTCAAATCTTTTACGCACGTTTATTATTGGCATACACCAGATATCGGGTTTTAGACCGATAATCAGCTTACATAAGCATCTGATATTAAGGTAGGAAGGTAACTTCCTATATATAAAAAAGTTTTGGTAAGTGTATGACCCAATTGTTGTTTGCAATCTGGTTGTTACCCATGGTGTGTAACTCAATTGTTACCTAGGTTACCATACCTATGTTACTGTACACTTATGTTACTACCGGCGACGCACTTGCATCGAAAGGATTGGTCCTCATGGCAAATGAGAACATGTAGGGATAACTATCTTTCAAGTACTTCATATAGTCAAGCCATTGATGTACGAGCATGGTGTACGCTCTTTTAATGTCTCCAGCCAGATGCTCACAGTCGGTATCAGGGAGTTGGCAGTTGACATCAGGGAGTTGACCCATATCACTCCGCCGACTCAACTCCTCCTCCAGGTGGAAGACTGCCCTGAGAAGCTCTGTAAATGACTCGTGCTCGAGAAGGCTGGGGTTTTCAAGTAGTCTGAGCAGAAAATCGCGCTTCGAGGTCAGGAAGTTGCGCAAATCATCCAGGTTTATTTTCTGGATTTGAACTCCATAATCGTAGCTTTTGAGAATCTTATTCACTCTGTCGAACTCTTCATCACTCCAGTCATTGGTAACGATAAGTTTCTCTTTTATTTCGTCCAGTTTTGGATCAAGGTCAGACAGATAGGTCAGAAGTGATGTTCCAACCTCGCTGAAGAAGGCGCCTATGACCATATTCATCTTATCCAGACGGGAGATTTTCTCCCTTTCACTGAGAAGCTTGTGTATGATGAGGGTGACAATCAGGACCTCGACAGGTAGGAAGGCGAGATCTCCGACGAGATATATGAGGATATGGTGCAGGTCATGGAAGAGAATGTAGTGGAGGAAATAGAGGATAAAGGATAATACAACTAGAAATACGCCGAGTGCAACTTCCCATCCGATCCTTTCCCAGCTGAAGCGCTTCATGTGATATCACTTATCGTTTGCGTGGCTATTGGTGAGGTGGCTATTGGTGAGGTGGCTATTGGTGAGGTGGCTATTGGTGAGGTGGCTATTGGTGAAATGGTTATTGGTGAACGCTGTTTTGACAGTCAAATAATCCAGTCATGCAGTCCTGTCTTGTTTTGGTTTGGGGCGTTCGTATACTGCCGCAATCAATAACGTCGTACTGTTTCATATATTTTTCATGTTTGCCGCTAAACTTCTGCCGTTAAACGTCTCGGGCAGCCCTTTAACTTCAATGCACATTAAGCTCACTCACAGTCACTCACAGTCACTCACAGTCATTTAGATAAACATTTAATAAATAGATTCCGTAGGATGACTCTGGTAATGTAATGTGGGTGGGGGAAAGAATTAATTTATATTGGTGCGTAGACTCGTAGGCTGGGAAAGAACTAATATTATATTGGATGCTTATATTGGGTGCGTTTAGAAAACTATGGCTTGACACGGGGTGTTTATTTGGCGCTGAAACAGAAGGAAATTAAAAGAATGCGAGAACTGAGAGCCGGAGGAACAAGCTACAAGGAGATAGCAAGCATCACGGGTTACAGCATCCCAACAGTAAGAAGATACTGCAAGGACACATCCGCAAATGTAAGCAAAAAGACTGTCAAAACGTCCAGCCGAAAGCGCGGTCCAAAATCCAGCAAGAAAACCGTACAAAAAAAAGCGCCCGATCTGGTTGAAGGCAGGGCAAAATCGCTTGAAGGCGCACTCAATATTCAAGGCACAATCAATATTCTAGAGTATTCTGCATCCAAGATAGGATCCGCCAAGAAAGACTCCTGCGCGCATTACGATGAGCATGATGGAATATGTTCATTTTACCTGTTATCCAAAAAGGACAACCCTGCGCACATGGGAAAGCCGATGAAGACTGACAGCGGACACTACCTCTTCAACCCGAATCCGATCTTCTGCGCCCTGTGCCATGAGCACAAAGAGCGGAGAGGTCAGGTTACCGGCTTAGGAAGACCTGTTTACAGCAAATCCCCTATTATGTGGATAGGCAGCAAGCAAGAGGAATGAGTGCGGCTGGGAATGTAAGGGGTTTGTTTTTTTTGGAGACATTAATCAACAGTTGTACATCCACATCCTATCTACATACATCCAGCGCCCACCCTCAGATTTGCACCTGAACATCACTCCAAATAATCCCCTATCTTCATCTTCAACGGCAGTTCGGGCTTCTTGAACTCTTCTGGCTTGCGCCCCCACGGCATGGTAAGGTCGAATCCTATTTTCGCGGTCTCGCGCGTTTCCAGATTGGATGACGGGTCAAGTGAGGAACCCTTCTCGTTCGGCTTGATTATCATATCTATGTCGCCCTGGAAGCGCGTTGCCATTGCCCATTCTATCTCGTTGGGGTCGTGGATGTCGATGTCGTCGTCCACCACGAACACGTGCTTCATGGAGGTGTGCCCTCTAAACGCAGCCTCTATCGCCTTTCTGCCGTCATCCGCGCTCTTCTTTCGTATTGCCACCGCGCCGTGCAGCCATGAACAGCCGCCGGGAGTCACCGATACGTCAGCGCATTCGCACACCTTGCTCACCTCGCGGAATATTGTGGGTTCGCGCGGCATTCCCATCAGCAGTTTATGCTCAAGTCCGCCGGGCAGGAGACCATGGAATACTGCACCCTCGCGCAGAAACATCTGTTTTATGCGCGCAACGCGCTGCTGGCGCACGATGTCGGGCGTCTCCGTCAGGTCAAGGAATGGGCCTTCGTCGTGCATTTCTCCTGTCATCTCTGCGATCATTACGATCTCAGCCTCGGGCACGGTATGGCTGCCAAGCTCCACCAACTTTATATCACTCAGTGCATTGGCGACATTTAGTTCACATTCACCCAGCGGCACCGATACCGCAGAGGCGACAAGTACGGGCATCGGGCTGCCGATACATATGGCAAATTCGGTGCTGCCGCGCTCCAGTATCTTGTCAAAATTGCGCTGGAGAATCCGCAGCACCATATGATCTTTGTCAATCACCATCATGCGGTGGTAGGATGCATTCATGCCCAGTTCGGGGTCTCTGGAAATGACCACTCCCGATGCGATGTACGGGCCGCCGTCGAATGGGTAATAGGTGAGTATCGGCAATTGTGACAGATCGGCAGGTACTTCATTATACTCCTCCGCTCCAACGACTTCCGGTTTGTGCGGGTCGTCTATGGCACCTGCAAGCCTCTGTATAAGCTCTTCCTTTTTTATGCCAAGACCCGCCGCGACAAGCTCCCTCGATGAACATATATTTGCCGCAATGGGCATTGAGAAGCCCTCGGGATTTTCAAACAGCAGGGCCGTACCATCCATCAGCTTCATCAGCGTTGGTATTTCGTATTTGACGCTCATGGGCTTCTTGACGCGCTTCAGAAGCCCTTTTTCATCCAGCACACCTATGAATTCTCTCATGTTCATGGTAACACACCTCATTAATGACCTCATTTAGAATGAATATGTAAAGATGGCGAGTTCAGCCTATTGTGGTTCTGAGTGCCACGAAACCCTCTTTTTCCATTGCCTGCGCAACCGTTTCCTGCAGATCTTTTCCGGGAGTCAGTGCAACCATGCAGCCGCCGCGCCCTCCCCCAGTCATCTTTGCACCGGGCGCACCATGGTCTCTTGCAATATCGACAAGACGGTTCAGCACTTCTGACGACACTTCTATTGCCTGAAGCTGTGCATGATTCTGGTTCATGTACTCGCCCACAGTTTCAAGATCAAAGTCCTCGAGCGCCTTTCTTGCCCTGTGCACCAGCTCTTCAGCCTCTTTGAAGATTTTGCTGTATTTGTCAGGATACTTCTCCTTGCGCTCTCTGACGCCTGCAACCACCTCCTTGGTGTTGGCAACGACGCCGGTGTTGCCCATCACGATCTCCACAGGCTGCTTGATTTTCAATCTCTCAATGACGTTCTGTTCACCTCTTTTGAACCAAACGAGCCCGCCATAGGTTGCGGCGGTATTATCAATGCCCGATGGGTTGCCTGCAAAGGCGCGCTCTCCTTCATACGCAATCTCGTTTATGCGGTCATCTGGCAGCCCCATCCCGAATTCATCGGATACACCCCTTGCCACAGCCACACAGTTGGCTGCACTTGCGCCGATACCGCTGAATGTGGGAAGTTCTCCGCCGCCAGTCACATCGAGAGCCATCTTGCTTGTGTTCACACCCATCATCCTCATCATGCGCTCCAACGCCTCTCTTTGATGCTCGCGCTTTGCCTCGGAGTACCCTTCGGTTCCCATGCGCTCATCGTGGATGGTTATGCCCGATCCGCTGTCGAGCCGTTTGACGATTGCATCTGTCGCAAGTCTGATTGCCGAAGCTACGGCAGGTATTCCATGCACCACGAAATGTTCATTGAACAGTATTACTTTTCCATACCCACTGCCTTTACCCATCTTTGCTACCGCCTGAAATTCGATACAATTCCTGAATACATTTGCGGAAGTCTTGCAAAAACGAAGTTTTTGCGAGACTTGACGGACAGTAGTCCGTCTGTCCCGCGGAGCTTTGCTCCGCAAGACTTAACAAATGCATGGCATTTGGTTGTCCCGCGAACTTTTGGTTCGCAAGACTTGACGAAAGCTCACGCCGGGATATGGAGGCGACTATTGAAACGCTTATATAAAATGACGCATCGGATTAACTATACTGTACTTACAGCCAATACTGCTATCGCATATTAATGGTGTTTTGCTATGTCTGTTTCATCGAATGTGCCTGAATCTTTGAGTTACGTCGGCTCCAGTCTAAACAATGCTTTGCTCCAATGGTACCCTGACGATAGGGTGAGGCTGCTGTATGAAAGTGATGCATGCCCTGTGGAAGAGGATTATTACAGGACTGATATAATCGCCATCGTGATGCAGAGGTATGAATGGGTTGAGTGCGTTGACCTCTATGAGGATGTTGATGGCGGCACTTTCCTGAAAACCTCTGGCGTTGACTGGAAGAGGCTCCTGAAACTCACCATGGATATCTTTCTTGGCTTCTGGAATCCTGATTGGAGGTGGACCGATACCAACAATGGATGGGTGCGCTTCGCAAAATACGTTCAGACTGCCTATCCTGATCTGAGCGTGCGCAGCATTCACGGTATCGAGGTCTCGGATGACTATACTAAGATGAAGCTGGTTGACCCCGCATGCGGCAAGAATAATCCAATGGTGCTGCGTGCCAGAATGGATGTTCTTCCTATGTTAAAGTTCATTCCGACGCCGACAATTGTCGAATTATGTATGGGCTTCATGTATGATGGAATTGAGTATGTTATGCTGGTTGATGAGGACAATGTGGGGGTTCTGGATGGTGATGCACTTCTCAGCGATGTTGCGCCGTATTCGTTTGATATGGATGATCTTGCTGGCTCTTACATTCGCAACCGTTCCAAAGAGTGTATGGGCATCGAGATTTAGAGTGGATTGGATGTTTGCCTGAGACAAGCGTTATCGCCGTGCATAAAGCTTATAAGCTTTTGAAAGTAAATTGAGAGAGTGGAAATATATCTGGTATGCAGCTCATTTGTAACAGGATAATAGAAATAGACTTAGTGTATAGAAATAGACTTAATGCATGGGAATAGACTTAATGTGCCTATTCTGTTTTCAATTGAAGGGGGAGTGAGATAATATGGCTGAAGATAATTATGCAGGGATTATCAAAAATAATCTCAGAAAGCTTTCAGAGATTGGTGGGGGTATAGACGAGCTAAGTTCCATGGAGCGCCCGCTAAGAAGATTGGGTGAGCATGAAGTTGCTATACAGAGCCTGGCTAAAATGCTTGAAGACGCTGCGAACGAGATTAAAAGCGATTTAGATGAGCAGAGAGCCTACTTTGAGGGTAAGATTGATGATTATCTGCAAGTGGTCAAAGAGGCAGTTACGGAGCTGTCAGAGATAGATGCAACCTTAATAGATAAGGTTAGTAAGATAGAAGACATACTTGTGGGTAAGATCGATGAATCCGGTACCTTGGCAGACGACCTTGCAAGATGAAGGTACTATTCAGTAACATGATATTATAGGTGTGGGTGGTTATGGCTGAAGACGATTATGATCGTAGCCTAAAGGATAATATAAACAAGCTTTCAGGATTCGGTAGAGGCATAGACGAGCTAAGTTCCATGGAGCGCCCGCTAAGGATTCTCGGCGAGCATGAGGTGGCACTTCATGAACTTGCCAAATCGCTGAATGATGTGAAGAACGAGATTAAGAACAATATGTCTGAGCAAAGGGCTGCCATTGATGCTGAACTTGAGAGGTGTCTTGGCGTTACCAGTGATTGTATAGCCGAACTCTCGGATGTTGATTCCGTATTAATAGACAAAATCAGCAAGATTGAGAGGGTGCTGTTAAAGATGGATGGGCTTGGTGAAGGATTCACGCCTTCTGTTAGTCCGCCTGCCAGCAAGCCTGCCAGCAAAATTGTGATTGAACCCACATCAACTACGACTCAAGAGCCAGAGATGGGTGAAGAGGAAGAGGTCGATGTTGAAACCCGCGCTATGGAACTGGAAAGTGAGAGGGATGGTATCGAGATGATTCTGGAATCCATAAAAGAGGATTATAACGGCGGGCTGATGTCAAAGGATAGTTATGAACGTGCTGCTAGAGAGAATGCGATGAGGATAAAAGAGATAGAATCCGAACTTAAAACCTTGCAGAATCTTTGATTCCGTGAGACAGGCGAAAAACATAGTTTTTCGCCAAGCATTAAGGTGGGCGCAGGCACTATAGTTTTTCAAGTTTCTCTGTTGCATTTTTAATTTTTTCTTCATTTAATTCAAGCAGCTCTCTGTAAGTTTCGTCTGAAATTGCGCCTTTTTCATGCTGCTTCTCCAGCACTCTAAGTACTTTATGTGTCTTTTCTATGATGGCTTCCAGCTCTTCTGCTGATTGTTTATCCGCCATTTCCTCTGAAACTGATGGTTCTGGTTCTGCCGGAGTCAGCGGCTCTGGTTCTAATGAAGGTAAAGGCTTCTCTTCCCCGGCTTCGGGTTCAAAGATCGGTTTCTCGGGTTCTGATGGCTCTTCGGGCACAAACGGCTCAACCTGCCCCACAGGCTGTTCTTCTGATTCCTGTGGCTCATGTTCAGCCACAGGCGCCATTTCCTCTGAAACTGATGGTTCTGGTTCTGCCGGAGTCAGCGGCTCTGGTTCTGATGAAGGCAAATGCTTCTCTTTCTCAGGCGCCGTTTCCTCTGCTTCTGGCTCCTGTTCTGCTGGGGCTGGCACTACATCCTCATAATGCTCGCCTGACGATTCGGATTCAGTTTCTTGCTCGGCCAATCCTACTTTCACTTCACCCGAGGATATGTCAACCTGGACTTCTGGCTTTGGTGCACGCTCACTTTTGCCAGCTGCTCCCCCGGATTCTGATTCATGTTGAGATATTTGTTCCGCGCTCTCTGCATCGGCACCAATCCCTATTTGCTCTGCTGATTCCGGTTCTCTTGACCTGGCCTTAATTCCAATATCGTGCCCCTCAAAGACAAAGGTATCGCTGCCACCTGATTCTCCTGCTATACGCCCGGTGTGTCTTTCGGGCTCCAAAGGAACATTTGGTTCAAGAGACTCAAAATGTCCTGAAGTATCCTCGGCAGCCGATTTACCTTCGTCTGCCTCCATGTCCTTATAAGCCATTACCTCATATTCCTCAAGAGCTGCCACATGCGATTGATCTGCCTGCACAGCAGCTCTTCCGCCGCGGGTGGCATAACTCTCTGGTTCGGAGCTTGTAGGTGGAGCAATCTCAAAGGATGTTATTTCCTCTATCTCGCTGCCATCATATCGCACACTTTCAGCGGTTTGCTGGTCCGTAGTTGGGACTCTCTTTATGGTTTCTTCATATCCTTCCGATTGGCCCATTATCTGCAGCAGTTCCTTGTAGGTCTTCTCTGATATTATACCGTGCTCATATTCTTCTTTCAAACTTAAATGAAGTTCTTTGGTCCTATCCCTGAGCTTGGTTATCTTTCCTAATGCCGATGCCTCTTCTCCTTTCCTGGTCTCGATTGCATCATCAATAATGCCTGATAGTGATTTTTCGTCTGCGGATGGTTCGTCCAAGCTGCCTTCCACTGCTGATCGTATCTCCTTTCCTCTTTTCCTTGCAAGATCATAGACCGAGTCTAAAATGGATGGTTTGGATGGTACGGTTTCGCCTGTTTGGGTGTCAACCCCAGCTTCTTTTTCCTTCCCCCTTCCACGGCGCTTGCCTGCCCCCTCCATCTTGGTGCGCTCTCGCTTCATTGCTCTCCTGGCACTTTCAAGAATCTTGGTGCGCTTATGTTCCTCCTTCACCTCGGCGCGTTCGGTCTCCTCATCCTTCCTGGCACGCCTGCGACCTGCTTTTCCTCTGGCTCTCCTGCGAACCTCCCGGCGAGAAGGTGCTATCTCACTCCATATCCAGAATGCCACTACAATGACCACCAGTATGATGGTCATAATGAACCAGCCCATAAACTCGGCCGGTATAAGTTGAAGAATTTGAAGGATTGTGCATCACCTTTTTGGGTTTATGGAGTTTACACCATAGTTTACACTATGTATGATATTGATGTTACTGATTAGGTAAATAATTTCTTAATACCCTGGACTCAACACCCTGGATCGGACCTAACGGTCTGAACGGTGTCAAAACCCTCTAAAACATGTTTAAAACACTGCGTGTTTTAGACGGTTGTAGAACGTGGTTCTACAAACATGTCTGAAAACCTTCGGTTTTTATACTGTTGCAAAATCTTCGATTTTGCAAACACCATAAGATGCGGACGGCAAACCTGGCCTGTAGGTGGATTTTGACGCGCGGCACTGTTTACTGCTTTTCCTCAATACTCTTGCCGAATTTATCAGAGAATTTGTCGCACTGTTTGATCAGTCGCTTCGCCGCAGCCTTTAGAATTGGGATCGGTTTGCTCGTTGTCATTACGTGAAGTACGGGGTCACTAATTGTAGGAAATTCAATATCGTATGTTGCAACATTGACGCGCTTGTCCTCGAGGAGTGCGGCCTTTAGGGCGTTCATAAATGTATGGTCCTCCCCAACTACCTCTACCTTTATCTCCTTATCCGACTTTTCCAGTATATTTATCTCCAAGAGTGTCACCTTGTTATAATCTGAAGTCCCGGTTAATGGTCAATCCTAAATCCTAACATCAGCTCTAAATCAGCTCTAAACATCAACCCCAAGAACTAAATTATTCCCATACCATAGTCCTCTGAGATCTTTCTCATTTCTATTCTTCCGCAGTTGGGGCACTCAAGGCGGTCGTTCTTCCTCTTCATGCCCACTTTACATCTGGAGCATATTGCCTTTATAACTCCCAAGTCCTTTGCAGAGGTGCTGAGTCTCATGGCCTTGGCATCAATAACTTTCGCCTTAATAATATCCATATAACCGAATTCATCGCTCAGTTCAGATACATATGCTTCCTTAACGTTCGATACGTGTATAACTCCCTGCTCTGAAGCGGCTATCTCTCTGTCTTCGGAGCCTTTTATCCTTCCCACATCCACAAATACCATGGAGCCTTTGATATCAAGCACCCTACCAACCACTATATCCCCCACTTTGGGTATTGGCGGGGTCTTCACTGTGGGTTTAACACTGACTATGCGTTCTTTAGTATTTATGTTCAATATCCCTGTGGTCGACGCGTATACTTTCCCTTTCTCCTCATATGTTCCGGTGCCTGTCAGAAACTCCTCCGATGTCCCAATAAAGCCCCCTGGAGTTACAAAGCTACCTTCTTCTACTTTACTGCCTATCTCATCGCCCATCAAAAAAACACTTCCTGATTACTTGTCGAATACAAAGTCTTGTGAACGCTCTGCGTTCACTAGTTTCTGCAGAATATATGTCGGTTTATGTCGGTTTATGTCAGTTCTGAGTTTTCAAAGCCCATTACCCGTTTTAAACATGTCTGAAAAGCTCCGCTTTTCATACGGTTATGGAACTACGTTCCATAAACATGTCTAAAACGCTTTGCGTTTTAGACGGTTGAAAAACCGTAGGTTTTTCAAACATGTCTGAAATGCAAAGCATTTCATACGGTTACAGAGCCCTGCTCTGTAAACATGTATAAAATCTCCTGATTTTATACGGTTGCAAAAACTACGTTTTTGCAAACATGTCTAAAAGTGGAACTTTTAGACTGTTGCGGAACTTTGTTCCGCAAACATGTATGGAAGCTCCACCTCCATACGGTTATGGAACAAAGTTCCATAAACATCCATTAACTGTTTAAACAACACAACAACACTGTTTAGCAACAATATATAAACCCTATAACTTATCGCTCTCTTTCTCCCCTTTCTCTTCTCTTCATCATATATAAATCTACATCCACTTCCCTCACTTCCTGAGTGTGAAAATCAAAAGTCCACTTTATAGGAAAGCTTATGGGGCATCGCTCCTTTGTGATGTTTGGCTCTATAAACCTTTTGATAAAATCTTCACTACCCGCATTGTGAAGTGAGTATACTACTGGCGCTATCTGGAGAGCTTTAGATATAAAGGGCCTGTCTGCCCCAGGATTTTGCGCCCCGAACGGGGGATTCATGACCGCGGTATCAGCATTTCCCTGCACGCCGTTTATATCCGATTGTATGAACCTTACATCCGTGCCGAAGAGTCGGGAGTTCTGTTCTGCCACTTCAACAGCCTCCGCATCAATGTCGAATCCCACCACCTCAGAGGCTTCAAGCAGTTTTGCGCCTATCGCAAGTGTCCCTGTGCCGCACCCAAGGTCATACACCACTCTGCCCTCTATATCCCCCCTCATATACGCCATATGAAGGAGTTCCGCGGCTACCGGCGCAGGTGTGACGTACTGTTCCAGCCTCGGAGATGGGGTTTTAAATCCCTTTATTTTCTCAAGCTGCATCTCAAGTTGCTTTTTCTTCATCCTCTTCCTCTTCTTCCTCTTCGTTTCTCCACAATCTTTTTCAGCATCAGCCTGTTATCTTGCGAAGGTTTTGCTTTCGTGAGACATTTGCGAAATCCTTGATTTCGCAAGACTCCGCTTCCACAGATATCTCATCAAGCCTGTAATCTTCGAGGGTCCTTTCTCCCACCGCTATCTCGAACTCTGCTGGAGTGAGGATTGGTCGGTCAAAGCGCTCTGCATCATCGATGGTAAGTCTAGGGCATGCCGTGCTGACATATGCATCCATACCGAATGACATAATCACTTCAGGGGTTATCTCACGCACCGCAATCAGGATGGTTTCAAGCCCATGACCTTTCGCCTTTTCCAGAAGCTTCACAGCAAGTCCAATTCTCTGCTGACCGGGTTTCATGCCCATGATTATGCCAAATGTTCGTGCATCCCGTGCCTTCTCTATCCTGGCATACCTCTGGCGCAGGACCGCCTCTGCAGCCCCTGTATTTACCTCCCTCCCCTCCCCCATAAGCGGATACGCTACCACCACCCGCCTCCCCGTGGAGAGTGCCACACCCAGCGGATGGAAGTCGCCGCTGCCGATGAAAAGGTATTCATCGCACTCCACCGATCCCACCGATCTCGCAGCCGAGAAGTTGCATCCCAGTACCTGTGCAGGGTGCTTCACCCTCGAATCGCCTTCACCCACGACCGTCTTTTTGCCCGCGTTCTGCAGTATTCTAACTGCGGCATCAATCTGGTTTACATGCTGGACCGTCGTAACGAGCCCTATTGTCCCGCCGTGGAGGTGTTCAACAGCTTCCAGAACTACCTTTTCAACATCCGCGGTTGAGTGCAGTTCTACGTATATGGTCTTTTCTTCGGGGTCAGCGATGAGTTCAGAGTGCCCAAAGTGAAGGAGCAGATCGACCGTGCCCTTCAAGTTCTCATCAATGTCACATGCGCCGTAGCACGGCTCGCCCGATATAATTACTTCAACACCCGTACTGGATTGTATAGCATCAGCTATTGTCATCGCGCGGCGCTTCAAACCCTCAGGTAGCTGGATTCCCACCCTTCCAGGCTTGCGCTCCTTTATTATGCTGGCAATCCTGTCAAGCTCGAAGTCGTAGTCCATGATCTACCATCCACGTGAAATTGGATCTGGTTTAGGGAACGAATACAAAATATTGTGCTCTGTAAATGATTAAAAATATGCTGTTCTCAGCCCTTAATGGTGTCCCTAAAGTCATCGATGAACAGCCTGAGCGTTTCCTCAGAAATGTGGGGCATGATAACAAGCCTCAGTGCTCTCGGCACCCTGGAAATTGATACTCTCCAGCCCCTCCGCATCAAACCTACGACCACAGCGTCAATATCCGGCACCTCAAGTGCCACAACATTCATAACGGGATTGATTACAGGATAGATGCCAAAAGAGGCTGCTTCTTCCACGAGTATCCTGGTAAGGCGGATGCACTCCTGCACTACCTCGCGCATCCCTCTCATACCCAGATGCTTTAGTACCGCGTAAGTGCCTGCTGCAGCACCCCCGCTCCTTGTACCTGTAAGTGAATATTGCTGTTTCGTTGACAGATATGGGGTATCAATGCTGAGTTCGTCCATATCCTCCTGCCGCCTGAAGAACAGTCCTCCCGATGGAATGGTGCTCATACCCATTTTATGCGGGTCAATCGTTATCGATGAAACGCCCTCAACCTTGAAATTCCAGTCATATTTCTCCTCGATGAAGGGGATTACAAATCCGCCAAATGCAGCATCCACATGCAGGTAGATGCCCTCACGCAGAGCAACATCTGACAGCTCCTTTATCGGATCTATCTGACCGAACTCGGTTGTGCCTGCAATGCCCACCAATCCAACAGTGTTCTCATCAATCAGACTCTCAACAGATGCGATGTCAACCTTCAGGTCATTGTCAACGTCCGCCTTCCTCAGCTCCACGCGCAGAATGTCCCCTATCTTGTCAAAGGAGAAATGTGCTGACGCTGGTATGACAATGTTCGGTTTATCAGTATTTTTTAAGTTTCTGGCAACGCGCACTGCCTGAATGTTGGACTCAGTGCCACCTGTAGTCAGATAGGCAGCAGGCTCGGTGCCTGAGGGATAGTTAAGAAGAGATGCCAGCATCTCGATGACACGCCCTTCGATCTCCTTTGTACCCGGGAAAAGACCGCTGTCGCCAAGATTGGATTCGATGAAACGTACATGGGCGTGCACTGCTATAGGGTGCGGATCAGTGCACATGGAACTCAGAATATGGTCATATGTAAGGTCCTTCTTCTTAGCCTCCTCAATGGATGCTATTACCTCTTCTATTGGTGTGCCGGCTTCATCCAAGTTGAATGCGCCTCCGCTCTAACGATATGATTGGATGCAGACAGACTGCATTAGATCGAGCTTTCGCCTTCGAACTTCTCCTTCAGACTTCTTCCAGATTTTCAGATTATAAGCTTAAGAATATATAACCCCTCTTATATCGTTCGATTTCCCATATTATCTGGTAATACCAAGATGACAGTAAAGATGACAGTATCATGATAGTAGTATCCGGACAGTTGAGGATGGTAGTATCAAGACGTCTGTCAGTACATTTCAGAGTGGTGGTTTCGGTTAGAGACTGTAATCGACTGACCAACGAGAAATAAGCGAAAAACAATAATAGCATGGGTGTGATAACTGGCGTGGTAATAAAGGAAGCCATAACCTGTAGTCACGATATAACTTGCAATACAAGCAGGGATGGTAGGGGTATAAGCGAAATAAAATTATAAAATTTCATAAGAGTTATTGGAGCTGGTATCATGTCAAAGCCGAAAGTGCTTGTCAGCGATAAACTGGCAGGAGAAGGAGTTGAAATACTCAAAACCGGGGCAGATGTTGATGTAAACACCAACCTTACGCCGGAAGAACTGATAGAAAAAATAGGCGAGTACGATGCACTTGTCGTTAGAAGTCAGACCAAAGTAACGAAGGACGTACTTGACGCGGGGAAGAACCTTAAAATTGTTGGGCGCGCAGGAGTTGGAGTAGATAACATAGATGTAGAACATGCCACCACGAAAAAGATACTCGTGATCAACGCACCTGCCGGTAACACCCAATCAGCCGCAGAGCACACCATAGCGATGATGATGTGCATCTCAAGAAACCTTTCCCAAGCAAGCGCATCACTGCGCGCAGGAGAGTGGAGCCGGAGCAAATTCAAAGGCGTTGAAGTAAATGGTAAAACCATCGGGATTATCGGGCTCGGACGTATTGGTGCCAGCGTGGCAAAGATGGCGCAGGGACTGGGCATGAAAACAATAGGTTTCGACCCAATGGCGCCGCCAGAGAAGGTAAAAGCGTTAGGGGTGGAGTCTGTAACGCTGGACGAGATATTCAAGAGCTCTGATTATATCACGGTCCATACACCGAAGAATAAAGAGACTTACCACATGATCGGGGAAGAGCAGTTCGAGAAGATGAAGAAAGGAGTCAGAATCGTGAACTGTGCGCGCGGTGGGATCATAGATGAAGATGCCCTTGCAAAGGCTATAGAGGATGGTACAGTAGCAGGAGCTGCTCTTGACGTTTTTGAGAAGGAGCCGCCGACAGATAGCCCGCTGCTCAAAATGAGCAATGTTCTGGCGGTACCGCACCTCGGTGCATCCACCAGTGAGGCACAGGTCAGGGTGGCAGTAACCGTTGCAGAGGAGATGCTCAAATTCTTCCGCGGAGAGCCCGTGAGTATTCCGGTTAACAAGATATAGCTCTGGCGAAATACACAATGGTCCTGATATTGAGCTTAAGACTGTTGAGAAAATCCTAAAGGGAGGAGTAGTCTCCGATAGAATGTATTAAATAGTTAAAACTATAGTTATAACTGTATATAATTTAGCAACACATGGTATGATTGTCAGCCTATTGCACAAGGAAAATGGTTAATGTGGCGGATGCTATCTGATACTTCTGATATAGGTACCAAATCGTTAATAGGATATCCTACCTCAAAAGGAGTGGTTAAAGTGGAGTTAAAAAAAATAGACCTAGAGTGGAAGGATTTTGTTGATGAGGCATGCACAAAAAACAAGAATTTGTTCATATCAAATGATGCAGTTGAACACTCAATTTACATATCAAAGCTTCTGATAGAGAGAGCAGATAAAGAGAAACCAATAAAGATATTTACAGGAGAACTAGAGGAGATTTTCTATAATCATGCTACGATTAGAGATGCCTTCGAAGAAGCCATCAAAAGAAATGTCCCCATTAGCATAGTCGTTGAAAAATCAACATCAATTGAGAATTATGACTTTTTAAAATTTGTGAAACAGAATGATATCAAGATAAAAGGGCTAAAAAAGACTAAAGAAGAACTAGGAATAAAAGATTGGGGGCACTTTTTCCTCGTAGGTCATGCCTTTAGGTTTGAAAAACATCATATTCCTGAGGATTTTAAGGAGGAAAGTTACAACGTTGAAGGTATTGCTAATTTTAATAACCCTAAGATTGGAGAGAGTATCGCCCGTGCTTTCGACTTTCTAACGCGCCATAGTGGAGAAATATGAATAATGAACTATTTTATCTCTCCCACTTCACTTTATACTATCTCATTTGGTCTGATTGCGTTACACACAATAATCGTTGGAGTCTCGTCTCTTCGGCAGGGTGTTTTGAGTGAGCTTGAAACAAAAAGAGAACAGATAGAAAAGAATGAGAAGTTGGGGCGTACAACAAAGGATTTAATTCGTGGAGCAATCGATAAAAAAAGAGATGGGTGTGAGTTAAGAGTTAAACAAATGCTAAAGAACTTTGAGCGTTGTATATACTTATTTGGATTAAATATCGTCACTATTCTGATCTATGAGGTATGTTTGCCAGACCCTTGTTCTCTTATTCCACTCTTGATTATTCTTATAATCATACTGATTTTATTTTGGTTTTGGTCGCAAAATACTATCCACCTTATAGAAATAAACAAAATACCTTATGGGCTCGTTGAAACTACTAAAGAAATAATCTTTAAAGCCGCATATGAGTAAGAAGGATAAAGTAGCATTAAGTATCAACTAACAAAGTTGTTTATATTAGGTGTGTTTGTATTACCTTAAAAGTCCGTTTTTCGTTTAGCGATATATTTTCTCCAGAGAATGTTTCAAGTGCTTTTAATTTCTTCAAAAGTATACAAGGCAGTTTCGAGGTTAAACGATTGAAACATACTCCTAAAGAGTATTCTAAAAGGTAGTGCAAACATCTTACTGCAGCCTTGCCTTAAGCTCTCTTACAAGGCTGATGCTTATAGGTGAGTTTCTGCCGTTTTCGCAAACAGCACTGCGGATTCCAAGTATGTCGGGTGCCAGACTTTTAACCAGCGGTATGTGCTCACCCCCCAGGGAGCCTGCGAGGGCGCAATCCAGCTCATAGTCTCTCGCGTCCGAGATAAATGACTGCAGCATATCTCTGCCCATGAACTCGAACGTACTGCGTCCGTCCTTGATGCCTGTATCTACCATAACGACATCTGCTCCAACATCAGAAGCAATCCCGGGCAGTTTTAGAGGCGAGATCGTGTGTATGCGCTCAAAGTCCGAGTAGGCGGCTGCAACCACGAGAGCCTTTTTGTTAGTGTCCTTGACTGCATGTACAACGCCGCCGAGGAGTTCCCTGGCTTCCCCAGTAGAGTGAATGTTAAACAGCCCTATTTTTATATAATCGGCGCCAGCAGCTGCGGCACCCGTGGCTGCAAGAGCGGCAGTACCGGGCTTGAAGTCGAAATCGCCAATGGCTGCACTGACCGGCGTTCCGTCAGGCACCATTTCCTTTGCCGAGCGTATGATCCATGGGAAGTTGGCACCAAGTGAGCCTTCATCCGGTTTTTTAATGTCAATAATATCCGCACCGCCGTCTACGGCTGTGGTAACTTCATCCAGGTTCATGGGGCTGATGAGGAGCTTTATGCTCAAGTCGAACGACTCCACTAAATCAACTCTAATAAGTTATGAGCGCATATGATGGTCAATATTCGATGATGTTACTCGATGATGTTTGATTGAGACTGTGGGGGATAAAACAACTCATTTTAAGAGCGGACTCATATATGTATGTATTGATATGAGCCGAATAAGACGCATACTGGTGCTGGACCTGCTCGACGGCGTCGTGGTTCACGCGGTAAGGGGCGAACGCAGTAAATACCGGCCCGTGCACCATATGAGCAAAGTGGTCGGCACCTCGGATGCACTCGAGATACTTGACGCGCTAAAGCCAAAAGAGGTGTATATCGCTGACCTCGACCATATCATGGGCAAAGGTGATAACAGGGATCTCATCCAGGAGATCAGCAGCAGATGGAATACTATGCTGGACTATGGTGTAAAGAGCATAGATGACATGGAGACGGCAAGCGGCATGTCCGATGTTGTCGTGGTAGGTACAGAGACCATGCCCCTGCACCTCATAGAGATGGTTATCCATGAGAATGTGGTAGCTGTAAGTGTGGATATTAAAAACGGCAGGGTACTGATGCCAGAATACCGCGGTGAACCTCCAACCCCTGCTGACCTGATAAGAGCAATGAAGGGATGGCAGTTAAAAGATGTTATAATCCTCGAAATGGATCGTATTGGCACCTCCCTTGGTGTAAACGAGCAGTTGATAAGGAACGTTACCGGCATATCAGGGCAGAGCATGATAATCGGCGGTGGAATTAGAAACGAAGATGACCTAGGGATGCTTGAAGAGATGGGAGTCAGCGGCGCCCTGATCGGCACTGCCGTACACAAAGGAGATATAACCATCATGTAGTCGTCCATCCGGATTCTGCCCTATTCTTTTCGCTTTTTCTAATCACAGCAATATGCCTCTTAGCAATAGATGGTAGTCATAATAAAATAAAAAGTATTAATAAGTATGAATAAAATAGAATATATTAACAAATATGATACTAATTGGATGCGAATTGATGCCAATTCAGGTTATATACCCAATGGAGTGCTGATAACATGAGCGATATGAATGATAATACTGATGCATATACATATGCCAGATCTCTTGAGCGCAACGCGAGAGAGAGTGATAGAACGGGGGATTACACCAGCGCAATCGAATCCTGGAAGCAATATGCTGTAGTTAAGGAGGAAAAAGGGAGCCATCTTCTAAGCATCTACGGGCACCTTAATGTCGCAAGAAATTACGAGAAGATTCAGAACTATGTGGAAGCTGCAAAATATTATGTTGCTGCATCCAGCATTGCGAAGAAAATCAAGAATGATTCAATGCTCTTTATGCTGTCCAGTCTGGCATCCCAGATGTATGAGAATGCAGAAGATGGTGATTCATCTGCAAGATGCTATGAGGGGCTCGGCAAATTCTTTGATGAAAACGGGAACTTCTTCCTTTCTGCAGATGCATATGAACACGCGGCAGAGGTTATGTCAATTGCTGGCAAAGATTGTTCCGACTACGAGAAGCCGATAGATGCCTGGAAGAAAAATGCTGAATACTGGAAGTCGCGCGGAGAGATGGACGATGCAGAATGGAGTCTGCAGAGAGTGGATGCGTATAAAAGCCAGTACACAACCACAGCATAGATTAATATCGTAGATTGACATCTATTGGAAAAAACGATGGATTGGTCTGGCAGGGGTTAATTCAATGCCGGGCTGCCCTGGTGTTTGTGGATGAATGGATGGGTATATGAGCGTTAACGTAACAGTTACAATAATTATGGGTGCAAAAGAGGAGCGGGTGCTCACCCTATCTGAGCATACAACCTACGAAGAGCTTCTCAAATCCCTCAAGATAAATCCTGAAATGGTGCTGGTCTTCCAGAATGACATGCCAAGACCTGTGGACGATGAGGTGATGCCAGGGAATGTCAAAATACTCAGGGTTGTATCTGGCGGATAAATAGTGTGGGCATAGGTATGGGTATAGGTGTGGGCATAGGTATGGGTATAGGTGTGGGTATGGCTTCCTGACTCAACCTGATTTTATGGCCCTGTCAAATTAATCTTATTGATCCTGTCAAATGCCCTCTGTTAAATGCTAATAAAGTGCCGTCATATAACTCCCGCAAGAATCAAAATAAGAGTCAGTGCACTGATTGCAGATATTACAAAAGATACTGCTCTCCTGTGTTTAGCCACCGGGTCTTCTATCCATCCTGCTATGAGCTGCCTGAAGGTATATGGATTCAGGAACAGCATCGCCATCATCAGTGAGACAAAGCCAGTAGTTATAGCTATTACGATTACGGCAGGCATTAACCTCATCGTGTAGATGATTAAATCCAAACCAACAATCAGAAATATCATCCCGATTCTTCGATATGTCTTTGCGTCCTCCAGGGCTACCCATAATATGTCGCGCCACTTCTCGGGAAATAGCAAAGCCGGCAGAGTTAATGCCGTGATGACGATGCATATGACTGCCGCTACTCCCCTCATAATGCCGGTGTTAGCATCTTTTTTCATCTGCTCGATGAAGTCTCCATAAAGTTCCGAGAAATTCGGCTCCTGTTTATAAGTTATTTTCGCAGTAGGCAGTATTGTTGGAGAATGCGTAGGCACTGCCTCTGTAGGAGATGCGTAAGATGTGGCGTTATCACTAACGTTAATATCGATCGTTGTATTAGCGTCAATCGTTGTATTATCGTCCGAGATGGAGGATGTGTTATCAAAAGTGCTAACATTCTGAGATTCGTTTATGTTTGCAGGCATCTGTGCAGCGTTCTGTGTAGTGTTATCCTGCGCGTTTGATTCATTTGTGGTGTTTCCGTATGCTGTTGTATTCTGCGCAAATGCAATCTGAATTGGCCCGGGATTCCATAAGTGCGAAGCTTCCGCGAGATATCTGAATGCTTTGCATTCAGAGATACTTCCACATGCCCTGCAAATACCTTGTATTCGCAGGATGCCCGCAGACTCTGTATCGGATGCAGTATGACAGGATGCGATTAAGCCGGTGCAGCCGCACAGGATTAAAAGGGATAACAAAAGGATGCCAGATAACTTCATCATAAATCACACTAACCCCTTTACAAATAAATCTAAAGCATGATGATTCTTTGCAGTTCATGTAGATAATCAGTTATAATCGGTTCAGGTAAAATAATGATGGAATGACCGTGGAGTTCGTGTTGCTTTGCCTTGTGTTGAAGGGGTGGTTTCGGAAATTAGCAAATTGGCGCTAAACGCCATTGCGGTAAAATCCATTACCCGAGCTTGCCAGCAATGAGTTTTGCAGCCGCCCTGCCTGAAAGCAGCATCCCTCCAAATATGGGCCCCATACGCGGCGATCCCATAACAGCGTTCGCTGACATACCGGCAACAACCAGACCCGGATAGACTTCAACCGTGTTATTTACCACACTCTCTTCCGCCGCTTCTGCCCACATCGGCTTCTCACCCATTATTCCGCCTGTTGGGGTGTTGAGCACATTGCCCATCTTCCTAAGCAGGACATTTACGACCTCACAGTCATGCCCTGTCGCGTCAATCACCATGTCAGCCTTGATGGTTAGAGGGTCCACATGCAGTTTTGCCATCTCCACCGCACTCCAGTTAAGCACAAGCCCCTCTACGACACCTTTCTCACGTATCATGACATCTTCCACAGATATCAAATTGAATATTCTGGCGCCCGCCTTAACCGTCTTCGAGCAAATAGTCGATACCGATTCTATCGAATCCGCAGTCCAGTATCCCGCCTCATACTTGTCCGACCTGATTCCGAATTTATCCAGTATCTCCTTGCCCTCATCCTGAACCACTATCCTGGGGAACATCATGCCGCCGCCCCACATGCCGCCGCCAACGCTCATCTTTCTCTCGAATACCGCGACTTTGAAGTCATCTTCCGCAAGGTAACACGCGGCAGTCATGCCCGAAGGGCCAGCGCCGACTATCGCCACATCAACCACAAGGTAGTCCATCAGCTCCCTCATGCAGGTTTCAATGATGGCTTTCGATATTATGGTCTCATCCAAAAAGCAACACCAATTCCGTCGAACCGTTCATGACGTGGTTGCGCATGATACTATTTAATGGTTTTGAGAGTGTTAACAGCACAGCTCATGGGTATTCTTGTGGGCAGTTTATATACGACTGGCTTAGCTACAACCTGCTGGCTTAGCTACAATCCAAGATGTTTGCAGACATGCTACCAAGACACTAATATTATATCCTGTTGCAGTGCTTTACTACTTGAGTCCCTTTATTACTTGAGTCCCGAGCGTAATCCAAAATCGAATATTTGCGTGAGACATATGGAGCTGGAAATCCTTCGAGTGCTGGTATGCCTGCCGTTCCTTGCATATGCATGTTACACTGACCTGCGCACCAGGCGCGTCTCCAACAGAGTGTGGCTCGTAATGATTGTCGTCGGCGCTGCGCTCGCGTTATACGAGCTGCTTAGAGGCGATTATATGTTCCTGCTGCGCCTTGTGCTGGCTACCGCCTTCATATATGCCGTAGTGTACCTGCTTTTCAGAATCAGGGCATTTGGTGGGGCAGATGCGAAATCGATTATAGCCATCTCTGTCGTGCTTCCGATGTTTCCGGAGTTATACGCTGGAGGCTATTATCTGCCCCTCCTTGGCATTCCAGGTGCCAACCCGTTTCCGTTCAGTGTGTTAGCCAATGCTGCCGTGATTACCTTGATTGCGCCAATCTCGTTCATCGCTTATAACCTTGCAAAACTTGACTACGGTGAGGTGAGAAGGAGTCTGCCGCTGATAGCCATTGGCTACAAGGCACATGTAAAAGATGTAGGAGGTAAAAATCTCAAACTGATAGAGACCTACGAGCCGAACAACGGAGGTTTCACACGAGCCTTAAAACTAAGAGGAATTGAAATTGATGATGAAGTGCTCAATAACCTGAGAAGCGCAGCAGGCGATGATGCCATGGTATGGGTCACACCAATAATGCCGTTCATGATGTCCATAACAGCAGGATTCCTCCTCGCAGTAACGTGCGGAGACGTACTATTCACCGCCATGAAAATTGTGCTTATGTGATTTATACCGGGGGGTGGGAGTTGAATAAAAACAGCTTTAAGCAGAGGCTTTAATTAGAGCCGTTTCAGGGAGAACAATATTCACAAGTACAGGCTGTGATTTAACTCCTATCAATAACTCCTATCAATAACTCCTATCCATGTACTTTTCCGATTGGTCCCCTGATTGGTACTCCCTTATCCCCAAATATGAGGTGGTGCGCCATCTTCCATCCAACTTTCATAACGTGTCCTCTAATCTTGTAAGTACCCTTGTAATTCTGTATCATCATGCGCTGGATGTCGGGGCTGTTCCACAAAAGCGACAGTATGAAATTGAACTTTATACTGCTGCCATAGAGCGCTCTTGCAACCCTTCCGAATCTAACTATTTCACCGCCAAAGTCAGAATTCAATATCGATCTGATGTAATGGCTGAATGAAAGGTCCCCGGTCCTGAACGCTCTCACAACCTCGTGCGCTGCTAGTTGACCATACTTTATAGCATGATATATGCCTTCTCCGGCAAAACTGTCAACGCCCGCAGCATCTCCGACCAGTAACACGCCCGGCGCCGAAACGATGTTTGACTTCTGGAACATACGGGTTGGGTGCGACTTGACACTGCAGTCATCTGGATTCAGACCTCTGCTCTTGAGTTGCTTCATTAGAATCTGCCTGAGATTCCGCCTGTATGAAGGTGGGCCTGTATTGAATAGGTTATTATTGAATAGACCGATGCTTACGTAATCCCTGCCGTCTATAATGCATGGAAATTCCCAGATATATCCGCTCAGACACCTCTGAGTGAGAGAAAAATCAAAAGTGAGCATGTCCGCACTTTCCCCATAATAGTCCGGGGATATCATCTCCGCAGGCACCTCAACCATGTAGTTTGTGGCTGCAACCATCCGGTCCCTTATGCCTGCGAGCTTTCTCACACGACTTGGAGTGCCGTCAGCACCTACAACCACCCTTGACCAATATGTTCCCAGAGCAGTGCTTACAATCATCCCGCCATCTTTTCTCTCCATGCCCGTAAGAACTTCATTCTCATGCAGCTCCACTCCCCCGCGCTGTGCCTCTCCAGCAAGATGTGTATCAAATTCGCTCCTGCGAACAACCCTTCCGATATCATTCTCACATAAGTCGAGGATGTCTGCCCCGTACCTTATCCTAATCCTGTTGACCTGTCTGAATGGTATGCTGAGTTTGATTCCGAGCCTTTCCAGCGTGCTGACTGCACCTGCCCTTACAGCACCTGCACATACCCTCTCCCTTGGATGTGATGCCTTCTCAAGTACAAGCGTTCTGTCAGATATCTCAGGAGCGAGTGCTCTGATGTTCAATGCTGTTGACGTTCCTGCCGGCCCGGATCCCACTATTATCACGTCATAGCGTTCCAAGGGTATTTTCTCCTCGAGAGTTTATGGTATTGAACCCGGTTGGACCCGAACAGCAAAATGGTATGACTTGTTAATGCTCTCTTTCCTCTCGGCTGCTCTGCCTCTCTTCCATTTCAAGAAGCTTTCTGAATGCCTTGGACAATACCGCCGTCTGCGACATTAGCGCGCTTATCATTATGGCTTCGTAGATCTCGTCCATTTTTGCGCCTGCAATCAGTGCAGCGTTTATATGCGTCTGCAGACAGTGCTCGCTTCCCGCAGCAGCAGCCGCTGATATTGCTATCAACTCTGCGGTTTTTGCATTCAGTGACTTGGGCATTTTGAGTGTGAAAAAGCTGTATATCGAATGCGGTATGAACTGCTCGGGTCGTCGGGACATTACCTGCGAGACGAGCGGTACTTCTCCAAGCTGCTCTTCCATCTGTTCATATATCGCCTGTATCGTCTTGTCCTTGTCCTTGAGAAGGTCCATGACCTTCTTTATCATGATTTGGTTGTCAACTTTTTTATCAGCCATATTTCGCTTTATATATAGCTTCGCTTATAAAAGAATTGTCGTGACGGGGTTCTATCTGCGGCTACCACCGCGTGAAGGATTATCTGTCAACAGGCAGGTGCATCCGATTGGGTGTGGTCCCACACACTTCCAAATCCAGCACCACAGCACCATGTGGTAGGGATGATAGATGGGTTTGTGGTGGGTGGTGGGTGGTTGGTTTTTATATCTTCATATGGCTGTGCAGGCTGTGTATTATTCCGTGCATTAATTATCATCCAAATGTAACATTTAGTATCCTTTCAGTACAAAATAGTACATGAAAATTGTATATTTGGGTAACGAAAGTTTCTTAAGAGGCAAACAGACATACCCTTTGCCGCACCCTCTGATGTTCTCTGATATTAATAATTATTGACAAAATTGTGCAATTGCCAAGCAATTCATAAGTCTTGCGCAACAAAGCCTTGCGTAATATTATCAAGCAACCCATTATCAAACAACTCATAAATCAGTTCATAAAAGAGCAGAAATATAATGAAGCGCAGGTTCTGAGCATATGGATGGTATAGGGTGGAGCATAGTATTTGATTTTATATACCTCAGCATTTTTCTCCTGACAGCCACAGCAATACGCGCAAGAGTCAGATTCGTGCAGAGACTTCTAATACCCAACGCAGTGCTTGGAGGGGCTATTGGATTCATTCTCTGCAACAAATACATGGGCATAATAGCGTTATCCGACAACATGGGCGGCTATATCTACCATCTTCTCAACATCACCTTCGCAGCCCTTGCACTTGGAAACGTGAAGCGCCACGCGCATAAAGAGGTTAGGGGTGGAGCCATCAGCACCGGCATAATGATGACTTTCGTCACCATTCTGCAGCTCATTGTCGGAACGGTTCTCACCATATTCTTCATCAACACATGGTACCCTGATATGTTCCCCACATTTGGCACCCTGATGATGATGGGGTATGCATGCGGACCTGGACAGGCATACTCGATAGGTCTGGCATGGGAACCACTTGGATTCATAGACGGCAGCGGCGTGGGGCTTGCCTTCGGTGCGGTAGGTTTTCTGTGGGCATTCCTCGTGGGAATTATCATGATCAACGTGGGGCTGCGCCGCAATAAGGCTGAGTTTATCGGCAGTCACGATGAGATCCACGACGACATATGGACCGGTATAATAAGCGATGACGAGCGGAGAGTTTCCGCCGGTCGGCTTGTAACCTCCCCCGAGGCGATCGATACCTTAAGCCTGCAGGTGGCATTATGTCTTATCGTATACCTCTGCGGGTATCTTGTAGTGCTGGGCGGCACAAAGCTCATGTCATATGCAGGCATGGGTGCAGTCGCAGATGGACTCTGGGGCTTCATGTTCATAATAGTCGTTGTGGTGGGTATGCTCGTACGGAGCCTCATCCTTGACCCCCTGGGGCTCGATAGAATGATAGACTCTGGAATCCAAACAAGAATTTCAGGTCTATGCGTTGACTATCTTGTGGTGGCATCGCTCGCAGCCATACCAATAGTCGCAGTGTCAAAGTATGCCGTACCAATCGCCGTTATCGCCCTCGCTGGCGGAGCTGCCACCGTGCTGGCATTCGTACTGCTACCAAAGCACGTATGGAGAGATTCTCATCTGGAAAGGACTGTGCTTTGCTATGGAACTCTAACAGGAACGATGAGCTCTGGATTGTCGCTGTGCCGTGTAATCGACCCCAATTATGAATCTCCCGCTATGGAGCATTATATCTATGGAATGAGTCTGTGCCTGATGCTCCTGATACCTGTCCTGCTGGTCGTTAGTATCCCACTCATTGGCTATTCTCAGGGTGGGGATTTTAACTTCGCACTTGTTATGGGAGTGCTTATCATGGGAGAGATTATCCTTTTCATGCTATGGCATGTGCTTGGATTGTGGAAGAAGGACGAGGAATGATTGCGAAAGTTCATTGATTTGGTGGATGAGATTCCGTTCCCCATGGATACACTTATAGAACAACAGAGATAGAAATATTATATGCTATCCATAATGGGGCTATCCATAATGGGGCTATCCATAATGGGGCTATCCATAATGGAGCGTAATGAGGTGGTAAGGTGAAAGTAATGGAGCGTAATGAGGTGGTAAGGTGAAAACGTATCTTGTTGTATGGTTTAACAGCGATGGTGCGGCACCAAGCGAGGTAAACTCGCGACTCCTATCCCTGGGTTTTAAGACTGTGAAAGGGAACTATGATTTTGTTTACAACTGGGGCAGCAAAAAGGTTAGTGTTGAGGCGATCCTGAATCTCAGCGATAAAGTCCATCTCACACTTAAAGGTCTCAATACCATGTTCAAGCTCGAGACTGTTGATAATAAGAGCTGAGATTGATTACACACAGAGGTTGGTATCGGAAAGTCTACCAACCCTTGATGGACCTCAATCTCTAATAGACCTTGATTAGCTGATGCTATTTCACTTGGATGGTAGTTCATCTGATTTCATTTTCCCGCACCATACATGCGATTCATGCATACATGATATCATGCTCGTCCGCCCCTGCGTTCTCAATGCCTTTAACACCTTTTGTTCTGCCTTTTTTCTTCTTCAGCGGCTTCTTCTGGGTGATGCCCCTTCCAGTAAAGATTATGTCGGTCCTCATGAGTCTCACGTATGTCCTGTCAGGAAGTGGATCGAATCCTATTATGCCCCTGCGATATATCCTTCTTACTGCCCTATCAAACTGACTCTCTGAAATACCCAGCTCCGATTGCAGCTCAGACAAGGTTACCGGGCGAGAGTGGTTCATCAATATCCTGATAATCCTCTCATCAAGACTGTCTGACTTTATCTCTATCACGATTTTAGTGCCACCCTTAATGCCCTTAATGCTACCCTTCGCTAAGTGATTATTTGTTAAATGATTTGTTAAGTGATGATATATAGCTATCACCATAGAGGTCACCATAGAGACTACCATAGAGGTCACCATAGAAATCGAGCGAGTGTGTAGAAACCTAGTGAGTGTGGATTGGCTGGGAAAATGAGGCTGAATTGCACTAACAGGTTAAATTATTGCTGTGTTGCATAATTATTTCTGTCTCCTAATCAGGACGTAAACATTTCTTCCAATATATTTCTTTGATGACAGTATCATCCCGCCGTTTCCAATCTTCTTGACTTTTCCCTCCATTACTTCT
>JAUWIL010000141.1 GCA_030605385.1 Methanobacteriota archaeon | reverse complement strand
GGTTGAAATGACCGAATCTACGTTCAGCGATAAAATCGCCGACTTGATGTCATTAAGCAAGACGGTCGCCAGACTGCTTAAGGGCGTGCTGAATATTACGGCTGAGGTGGAGCTGGTAGAGCCCGGGACGATTCCACGCTCGATGGGTAAGGCTCAGCACGTTATAGACAGGAGAAAAGTGTAGAGGTGTAAAAAAATGGCTGCGATAAAGCAGATTTCTATCTTCGCGGAGAACAAGCCAGGCAGGATGGCGGGGGTAGCAAAGGCGTTAGGAGATGCGGGTGTGAACATTCGTGCATTGACCATTGCGGAGGCAGGTGACTTTGGCGTAATCCGGACGGTGGTTGATGATACGGAGAGAGGATATACAGCGCTCCGTGAGAATGGTTTTATGGTCTCTGAGACTGACGTTCTTGCTGTGGAGATAAAGGATGTTCCCGGAGGTCTGTACGAGATAGCTAACAGTCTGGGGATGAACAATATCAACGTGGAGTATGCGTATGCTTTTGTGACGGCAAAAGCCGAGCGTGCAATGCTGATTCTACGGGTGGATGACGTAAAGAGAGCTACGGGAGTGCTGAGCGAGGCAGGGGTGAGGGTAGCGACAAAAGGGGAGGTACAGCAGATTTGAAAATAAGAAAGGAGGTAGTGTAAAAGGATGATTGAGGAACGTTTTGGAGAGAAAAAGTTTTCATCTAGAGGGATGTATATTCGCAATATTGCGGATATAATACCAAATTGGAGTGATATATGCATTACTGCGGATATACCGGAGTTATCTGCAATTGCCTGTTTTAGAAAGGGATGGAAATATGAAGAAAACGCGAATTTATAAAGAATTACTTAACCATGCTAATGCTGACCCAGTTACCCGTGATTTGATATCCGTTGTAGATGAGGTGTTTGGGGATTGCCGGCAGATTCATAAAACAGTACTGCGTCACATGCCGGAATACACGCTACATGATGAGGTGCATCTTCAGAGAACGGTGGAATTAATGGATAGACTCCTCCCTATATCAACCTTGCAAAACCTTACTCCTTTAGAACTAGCAGGATTAATGCTATCTGCCGCTTTGCATGATATAGGTATGGCTCCTTCTGAAAATGAAATCCGCCGACTTCTATCAAAATCATCCAGTGAGATGAATGAAGATCCAGATCGTCTTCGCTATCTGTCATTCCGCGAAGGTTATCCAGCAATACTAAGAAGACAACATGAACTCCGTTCGGAAAATCGTTATTTTGAAGCCAAAGAGCTTGAAGCCTATCTACTGAGTGAATATTTACGGCAGACTCATGGAGATAGGGGAAGGCGGTTTATCTTTGACCGATACCACGAAAAATTTATCTACTCAGACTTTAATTTTGCCAGTCGGCTCGCAGAAGTATGCTATAGCCATACGCAAGACCCTCTTTCCCTCGAACAAATTCCTTGCTGGGAGCTCGTACATGCACCGGGGGGATACGTTAACTGGCGTTTCATCGCAGTATTGCTGAGACTGGCAGATATTCTTGATTTCGATGGAAAGCGGACGCCAGCCGTATTGTTCGAGCACCTCGGTATCAGAGATAAAGTTAGCCTCAGGGAATGGAAAAAACACCGATCCATACGAGCTTGGGATATAGTGCCAGGGAGAATCGCATTCTCCGCAAGGTGTCCCGACCCAGTTATTGAAAAGAGTGTTCGAGACTTCGTACAGATAATTGAACGAGAGTTGTCCGTTGCTCGCGGAATTTTAGGTAGCATGCACGATCCAGCATGTTCGGACATGCAAAAGAGATATTATCTTGAACTCCCACCTAGTATTGATATCCGCGATGTCGGACCTGAGGAGGGGCCCGAAGGATCAATCTATAAATATGTGGATCTGGGATTTCATCTGGATGAAAAGAGCATCATTTCTCTTGTTATGGGTATGAATTTGTACGGGAATCGTCTTCTCTTTCTTCGTGAGCTTCTACAAAATGCTGTAGACACTTCCAGGCATAGGCAAGCACTTCATAAAGCTATTCCAAATCTACCCAAATATGTTCCCGAGATAACTGTTGAGTTATATGAAGAAAATGACAAGTGGTTTCTTGCTGTAGAAGACAACGGGATGGGTATGGATGAAGAAATCGTAAGTGAACATTTTGCTCGAATAGGAAAGAGTTACTACAGCTCAGGGAGATTTCTTCAAGAAAGAGCTGAAACAGGCATAGATTTCCAACCTATTTCGGTATTTGGCATTGGAATTTTATCAGTCTTTATGGTTACAGATCAATTAAGAGTACAGACAAGAAAATTAAAAAACAATCTATATGACTTGGATTCACCAATGGATATTGAAATTAATGGACCAACGGGGTTATTTTGGTTTCGTGAATCAGAACGCAAGGAACCTGGAACGCGGTTGGTACTTAGTTTAAAAGAAGACTCTTCATTTTTGAGAAGTAAACCCGAGCATACTAGTGAAGTCTATAACTTAGCTTGGGAGAAAGAGAAGCCTTCATTCAAAGAAACTGTAAAACAATTGGCTCCTCACGTAGAATTCCCTATTACTGTTTACGAAAAAGGGAAGAAGCATAAAGTTAAAGAGGATTGGAGAGTGCCAGAGTTATTTCGGGGGTCGAACTTAAATTTATGTCGCCAAGTGGTAATTGATCTTACTTTGGAGGGACCTGAGGGGTTAGATGGTATAGTAAGAATCCTCCTTTTGCAGGATTACCAGGATAAGCTCTCAGAGATGGTAGAATTAGACGAAGACTCATTTTACTATGAGGGGTTGGATGAAGAACTTCATGATAGATTGGAACAAGCGTTTGGTTACATCCGGCATATTCACGTTGATTATTCAGAGCGGGAAGGAAAGACTGAAGGCTACTCAACAGAATTTCATTCATTTGGGCGATGGTCACAACAAGGTTTTCGTGTTAAGCATCCCCTTTTTGCTGAATATGGAACATTGTCGAAGTTTCGAGAACATTCATCTTCCATAGATTACCCGTTTGTTGTCCACTATGATTTGAACCTATCGGGAGATTTTACGACAAATTTGACCGCAGATCGATTGCGAATTGTTCCTGATGCAAAGTTTGAGGATGTGAAAAGACGCATTTGTGAGGTTATATCAACTCTTTTGCTCAAGAATTTGGGTAAGAAAGAGGTGAGAAGACATCAGGATTTTTTTCGAAGTGTACTTAATGAACCAGGTGGCGACACGGTAACAAGGGTTTTTGAAATTTGTTTGCAACGCATGCTCAGTGAGTGATTAAGTTCGTAGCGAGAATGGCGGGTATATTAAGCGGGCAACAGCAGATAACAGCGGATAAAAGGGAAATCATGGATTTCCCAAAATTGCCTTCGGCAACTTCTTTTATTCGCAAAACCGTTAGGTGTAATTGAGATGCTAAAAGAGATTGGATGGATGATACCAAGAGCATTTTTAAACCTCGAGCTTTCTGAGTTAAAAGGCGCTTCTGGTGACCTCCAGAAACTTCGTGGGCAAGGACTCAATGAGCTACTCGAGTAGCTCCTCTTCACGTAGTGGAATATACTTGAAGAGAACACCCAACATCACAACATTCATCGTCTGTGGATTGCCAGCTTTGACTGCCTGTTTTGTCGCATCGAGTGTTTTGACGTCACTGCATAGATTTTTTACTATTTCAGATACCTCTTATGCTCCTTTACGTACCGCCGGAAGAACCACTGAACAAATATGTTATCCTGTTTCTTTACTTGCGCTCTCTCCAAAGCATTATAGTAACTCGCTCTGTTTTAGTAATGAACGTTAAGTAAAGGAACCGCATGTTTATGCAAAAAAAAGTTAATCATTAACCTGCTTATCCTGCCATTGCCGTCTGTAAACGGGTGAATTGTCACGAATTTTAAATGTACCAATGAAGCCAGCGCAACGGGATGTAATTAACATTTTCAACGCTTCAATTTGAATGTTTTTTGGCGGTTTTTTACCTATGTACCTCTCTGTCTTTTGAAGTTTTCCTTCGGGGCGGATCGTAAGTTCAAGATAGTAATATGTCTGCTATCCAATGACTTTCTTCTTTACCGTTACCATGTTC
>JAUWIL010000031.1 GCA_030605385.1 Methanobacteriota archaeon | reverse complement strand
GCGTTAGTGAGAACTGCCGCACTGCATCAGCAACCATGCTGTCGCACTCACCGCAGTTATGCGGACCGCGCTCCATTCCCGCAGCAATGGGATCGGCTACAATGCGGTTAGCGTCCTTCAGTTCGCTATTTACAGCCCCAAGCACCCTCACAACACTCCACAGCCATGGCGGACGGTACTTCCCCTGCTTCCATAGATTCTCAACAAGGGTACCCTTCTGGACGTTGCATATATTGACAGATATCGTACCTGCATGATCGGAAACATCGCTTGCCGAACTGATTGCATCCTCGACCGCGAGACGTTCAGGTATGTTGGGCGGCTTCAGAAGAAGATACGCCTTGACAGTAGCCCCACTCTCCCGAACAATGTTTGCAGCATCAACAAAGTCCCTGAACGAAAAGCCTTTGTGTATGCATTCATCTCTGATCCTGTCATTTGACGTCTCAACACCAATTGCAACCTCGAAGTCGGTGCACAGTCCAACGCAGTCCGCCAAAATTTGCGGTTTGATAAATTCAGGTCTTGATTCGACGATGACCTTCTTTACCTGCTCGTTGGACCCTAATTCCGAGAGTATCGCTTCACGTGTGGGTAGGGGTACCTCCTTCAAATCGAAGAAACTGCCCGAGGTATACATCTTTACTATGATGCCGCCGTCTACCGGAGCCTTTTCCATAGCATAATTGAACTGTGCCATCAGCTGCTCATGAGTTACGTCCAGGGCAGGACATTCATTTGGATAACCGCACATTGTACAGCCCCCTTCCTGGCGTGACCAGTAGCACCCAATAGTTTTTAGAATAATGGTAAGGGATTTCATACGCTCATCATCGATGGATTTCTCGTCCACCCAGACGCTGAACGGTCTTTTTAGATCATCTCTGTACCCTGAATCACGCAATATAGCATGCCCCCCTGATATATCCCCACTCAAGCAAGCTAAACCAGTTACTGCATTGGTATGGATAATTGGTGTTCATTAATTCTGCCTTTTTAACTGTGTGTAACCACAGTCATATATGCCGTGTATATTTGGGCGTGTAGTGTGTATGTAGATGTGTATTGTGCATGTAGATGCATGTAGATACATGTATGGTCGCAGCCGCTCAGTACATAACCAGTTCATGCAGCCAATTTACCGGCACACAAGGAAGATGTTGAGTCCCTGGCTGGCAGATCCAATCCTCTATCAGACATCAAACACCTTTTAACCTTCTATCAAACGCTTGCTCCTCAGCTTAACTGCAACTCCCCGCTTTGATGATACCATTTCCCATCCGCTCATCGCCGCACGCCCGACCCCGAAAAGCCTTTCACCCTTTACTATTACTTCATCCCCCGGCCTTATCTGTAGGTCTGCATCTACAACGCCCGGTGCAAGTATTGCGCCCCTGGGCTCAAAGTCGCCAACCGTAACCCAGTATTTTTCAAACCCATCCAGACGTTCAGCCCCGTCAAGTGTCAGCCCTATAAAACCGCAGTATGGAATCACAGCCGCGAGCTTGAGATTGTCCTTATATGCACTGTAACGTGGAAAGCGTCCCCTGACAGCGGCTTCATCAGGTATGACCCTGCGCCCTGCACCCGCCCCAAACTGATAATCGATTATGCAGCGCATCATCATACGGAGTCTTTCCTGCTTGCTGATGAGGCGTGCATCGATTTCTCCCGCAGTTTTACCAAGCTGTCCTAATGCTGAGATGGATGTGACTCCCGAATCATGTGCAGTAAATATCATCTCAACGCCCAGTTCGGATGCTGCGCGCTCACATATTCTCCTGTATGCACCGCCAACATGCGCAATTATGCGCTCGTAATCGTTAGCCTTCAGGTATTTTATGAGGCAGTCCGCAACCCACTCGATTTCCTCGTGCGACCAGTGACCCGTTGTGGGGATGTCGTAGTGTGCCGCCGGATACGTCAGCTCGAGTTCGCGCGGTACAACGCCGAGAGGGGAGGTAAGTACTGCCTCATGCAGCTTTCTGCCATTTTTACCAAGTGCCCTTCTGAAGGCATAGTGCGAGGGTGAAGTTGAGTAGGGTTTTGCCGCAGAGCACGGCAGCAGTAACAGAGTGCCGCTTTTCACCTCGAGTCTTGTATTGACGCGCTCGGCGAATCTTGTCACCTCGACCCTGCCAATCGACTCTGATGAACATGCAAGCATCCGCCCTTTTCTCATTGTGGGCGTCCTACGCTCCAGGTAAGCATGTTCCTCGTCTATGAACCTGAGAATTGCTGTAAGTGTGGGATGTGATCTGGATTGCTTCTCCACATATTCCCTCAATTTTCCAAGGCGTATGAGCTGCCTTACTTTAACCATCTCCTCGAATGTCTTGTTCCTGTTGTGTTCCGAGATTATCTGTATGCGGTCGGATGCCTCCATACTCATGAGTTTCTCGATGCCCGTACTGCGGCATGCCTCACACATGCACGGCAGCCCGTCCAGCCGCTCGATGTAGTATTCCCCGTCCGCTGTAAGGTACTTCTGGCGGTACGCGCTCATTATTGCTCTTGCATTATCAACGACATCTATCCCGAGGTAAACAAGAATGGAAAGGTTCTCCGGGGTTGCCGAAGCCGGGGCATACAGCGCAGTATCAGGCGGCAGTGTTTCCCTTGTGCAGACGATCGCATCCACCAGATCTCTCGGATTCTTCCATGTTGTTAACAGATTTTCCCTGACAGCATACAGGTCTGCACCCTGCGGAACCGGAGCGCCATCGTACATTGGCAGCCCAATCGGACTCTTCACCGCACCCAGTATTTCCGGCATCCCTTCGATTACTGCCATCTCCATGTTGGCTGCAGAGTTTGCGCTGTTTGCATTGTTTGCAGGCCTGAATCCCGTATACGGCAGCACACACAGCCTGCCGTCCCCCCATTCAAGCACGCGCGATTTTATATCGTCCAGCGATTCGTATTTCAGGAGGCTCCCCATACTGATTATGCTCCTGTCTCCTTTCAGGGCGGCGAGATCTATAACATATGGGGTGTGTATGCTGCCGGCATCAGCTCCGCCAAGCCTTATTTTACCCCGTCTCGCGGGCCCGTCATGCCCTGTAACTTCGTAATATCTGCTCATGATGTTCTTCCCGTGTTTCTTCCTGTTTTGTTTGTAGAATATCCTTCTGCAGAAGGCTATTCTACAACCGTCTAAAACCCGTTGGTTTCAGACATGTTTGCGGAGCGCAGTTCCGCAACAGTATGAAAAAGCGTTGCTTTTTCAGACATGTTTATGGAGCGCAGCTCCATAACCGTATGGAAGCGGAGCTTCCATACATGTTTGCAAAAACTACGTTTTTGCAACCGTCTAAAACCCGTTGGTTTCAGACATAAATGAAATTGGTTAAGAGTTTGGTTAAGTGAATGACCGTAATACGGCAGACTTAATTAAACTACAATGTAGAAACCATATAAGTATAAAGCCTAATCATTTTGAAGTTCGACAATGTTGATTGCGTGTGTGTTGGTTGCGCATCCGTATTATGGTGAAGTGGTGTAAGATGGTGAGCAGTATTAAAGCGGCTGTATTCGATGCTGACGGCGTGCTGGTCGACCGCGGATTGGGCGCCGTATTCACCAGCTACCTTGCAGAGAAGGGGGTGCTGCCCCCGGAAAGATGGAACAACATGATGAGTGCGATACGTGATTATGCTGCATACCGCAGAACATATCTGGAGCTGTCGGACACCATCACAGAGAACTGGTCCAATGGCATTAAGGGCATGCGGTGCAGCCTGATTGAGGAGCATGCACGCAATTTCATGAGCGCATACGATGACTTCTTTCCCGGCATACCCGAGATTGTCAGCATGTTTAACGGCAGGGGATACTTTACGGTCGTCCTATCGGTGGCACCTGTCGAAATACTGAATGAACTGGCGCACAAACTTGACATTAAACTTGTATGCGGCACACGGGTCTGCAGCGAGGGTGGTGTGTACAACGGCAGGCTGTGCAGCAGTGTGGGCAGCACAGAAGGTAAAGCCGAGGAGCTCCTGAACATAGCAGAGGAGAATAAAATAGATCTGACAGAATCGTATGCTTTCGGAGACACGTCACATGACGTTTCCATGCTAAGTCTGGTCGGGCATCCGGTAGCCGTCAATCCAAAGGAGGGATTGGACACGATTGCTGAAGAGCGGGGATGGGTCGTCAAAAGCAATACAATAGAGCTTCTCAAGCACCTGAGGGGAATTCTGTGATTGAATTATTATCCTAACTCATTCTTCACGTCTATGCCCTCAAGCCCGAGCCTGTTGAGGGTCTTCTGTAAAGGTATGCCAGTTTCAACATCCCAGCCCCGCTTCCTGTAGTAGATGTCGAGCAGCTTCCTGAATTTCTCCCTGTCGACTGCTGCGCCTGCATGCGGCCCCGTCCGTATGGGCCTGTCGAACACCGGATCAGGGGGCATATCATCGGCTCTGCGTATGCCGAGCTTCACGTTTATCATGCGCGTTATGTTGTACACCGCCTCGGATCTTTCCAGCAGCTCTTTAAGTGTGGTTTTGGTGCCTGTCACAGCCTCGTACATACCCACGTATGCCTCCTCGTTCAGGCCCAGCTCTATCCACGGAAGCCTGCAAACGCTCAGCATATCAAACAGTGGGCGCACAGTCTGATGGTATATGACAAGGTCAGCCTTCTTTTCGAGAGGCCAGTCCAAACCCATCTCCAGTTCCTTGGCAATGGGCCACGCACGGTTGTGATGGGCTCCAACATCTGCCGTGGCATATTCCAGAGCCATCGTGATTGCAGCCCTTGCATCATATGCGGACTGTTCGAGACCTTTCACCTGAGATACCAGCGGCTTAAGATTGGGCCACTTCTCGAGTATCACTTTTGAGCCGCCCGCAAGAATGTCCCCCACGCCGTCCCTCATGGCAATTTTCTCGATCAGCTTCATTACTGCCTCATCATCACCCCAGCGAGGCGTCATGCCGTCAATATCGTCCTTTTTGATAATACCCTGCTCGTAGGCGTCGATGAGAACGGCGATTATATTGCCTGTGCTTATGGTATCGATTCCCATGTCGTCGCAGAGCTGATTCGCCCTTATTATGGCATCGAATTTGTCCACTCCAACATTGGATCCAAACATGCATGCCGTTTCGTATTCAGGTCCGTCAATCACCGCGCCAGCATACTTACCCTCTTTTACAAGGCAGACGTTGCCGCATGCCATCGGGCATGAGAAGCATGCAGAGTCACCTATCTTGTAGTTCAGAAGCATTGTCTCGCCGTTGATGCTGTCTGCCCTATCGAAGACACCGTCCCGGAAGTTATATGTTGGAAGAACTCCTGCGTTATTCACATAGTCGAGAACCGACATCAGCCCCTGCTGCTGCCAGAATCTAAACAGATCATGACCTCTAAGGTATTCGAATGCGCGCCTGCCAGCCTCTATCATCCCGTCAAGATCATGAACAGGAAGGTCCACGCTGCCTCTCAGAGCTATGGCTTTGAGATTCTTGCTGCCCATTATGGCGCCCATCCCCGTACGACCCGCATTGCGTCCCCAGTCAGTGGTTATGCAGGCAAAATTTACAAGCTTTTCACCTGCCGGACCTGTGGCAGCTACCTTGATCTTTTCATCTCCCAGGTCCTTTTTCATGTCGTGCTCAACTTTGGAGGAGACACAGCCAACATATTTCTTGGCACTCTTTATCTGCACGCTGTCGTCGTCAATCCAGATGTATGACGGCTCCCTGGCTCTGCCGCGTATTACAACTGCATCATATCCCGTCTGCCTCAGTTCGACGCCGAAAGATCCGCCCACATTACTGTCTGCATATATGCCGGTGGCAGGCGATATCGATGCAAATGTCATCTTGCCTGATGAGGGTATGTAGAGACCCGTCAGCGGCCCTGACGCCATTACGAGGATATTACTCTCATCGAGAGGTGATCTTATGCTTCCGAGAGAGTCCCACAGCATTCTGGCTCCGTAGCCGCGTCCGCCAATATACTTCAGTGCGTAGGCATTCTTCGTATCGACTGACTTCGATTTTCCTTTCTTAAGGTCTATGTCCAGAATGCGCTTGTGGTATCCGCCTTTAAGCTTCATTCCCTCTCACCCCTGTCTCTCTCTATGTTTGCAAAATCAAAGATTTTGCGACCGTCTGGAAGCGGAGCTTCCAGACATGTCAGCGTATCTCAGCTTCTTGTCCATACCCTCTTCTCTGTACTCAACCTCTTTCATATGCGCATAGCTGAGTACACTGCTGAGCCGCTGTGACTGCCCAAGCGTTTCCTCGGGCACATATAATATCGCGTCTTTCGGGCATGCTTCCACGCATTTGGGCTCTCCCTCACACAGATCGCACTTAAACGGGAACTGCAGGTCCCTGTGCACAAATATCGCACCAAATGGACATGATGTAACACATGCCTGGCAGGATATACATTCATCCTCATCGATCTCGACAATCCCGTCACGCACCTTTATCGCATCAGTGGGACAGTTCTCCATGCACTTGGGCTCCTTGCACTGCCTGCACACGATGGGCATGCGTATGACGGGGTGCGGATACAGCACCATGACCTGTATGGCTGACTTCTTTGGATTGTTAACGTGGAATTTGTCGGCTGCACAGGCAAGCTCGCATATGCGGCATCCTGAGCAGCGTTCGGGTATTACCATAAGCTTCTTCATTGTTCCTCATCTTCCCATATTTGCTTCCGGTGGGCCTCCAGCATATTGTTATCCATACCCAAATATTCAGCCGCCGTCTTTATTTTACCTTTACTGTATACGCTCTTTAGCTTTTCCTTATATCTGAGGTCTCTCAGCAGGTGATGGTCGAGTATTATTTCTGGGTCCACTTCCTTTATTATTCTAAGCATATTCGATATCGATCTGTCAAGGTTTTTCTGGCTGAATCTCCACCCCAGGAACATGATTGGCGGACCATCCAGAACTATGAGCTGGGGCTTCTCCTTTATTATGTGTTCGGCAGCTCTTTCTGATACGGGGCCCTGAACGTCCGAAGCGTGCATGAACCTGAGGTCCCCATCATC
Organism: Methanobacteriota archaeon; assembly: GCA_030605385.1. GTDB lineage: Archaea > Halobacteriota > Syntropharchaeia > JAUWIL01 > JAUWIL01 > JAUWIL01. Next base: position 10,323 of record JAUWIL010000031.1, on the reverse strand, counting down.
TATCGTGGTCATCAACACATATCCCAATCTGGTGTTATCCTCCCCATGCGGCATCGGCGGCGAGAATCGTATCGTTGTGCTCCCATGAAGAAATTCTTCGGAATCGCAATATATTAGCTCGCAGGTACCCTCCACAAGCTCCTTAAAATCAGTGCCGCGCTTCGTCTGGCTCTTGTTTATGCACTCGAGAATGCTCTTTGCAAATACTGTCTTGCCACAGTAGAATGTTTCATCGGGGTCATAGTGGTCATAGTGGTAGTGGGATATTACCAATATGTCTGACTTCTGCGCTACATCGTGTATTACAGACTTTGAATCGTCCAGAGCCTCAAATTCCCTTTCAGTGGGCGGCAGCCCGTATCTACTGGGGCCGAGAGCTGCGCTGGGGTCTATTAATATCCTGCAGTCACGAGTCTCCACAAGCGTTGCCAGCGACCTTACGCCCATGGAGTCTGCCGCAATTGGTATGATTTTCATTAAAATCACATATCACATCAGAGTCCTGATATGTTTTACCCCTCTGATGTAATGAAGTGATGCAGAAAGCCCTTTCACACTACTTGCAAGTCCTTTTACACTACTTGCTAAGGGTTATCTCTATTGACGAAACTTTTATCATGTCTCCCTTGCTGCCCTCAAGCTCCTCTGTTCCGATTATTATATCCTTGACTTTGACTCCTGGCATGAACTTGTTCCTCACTACTTCTGCTGTGTCGACCGCTCTTGATATTGCTCTACCTCTTGCCTTTATCAGGACGTCCTTATCATCGCCTCCGCTGTTGAACTGTGTGACAACCGCCAACACATATGCCATGACGTCTTTTCCCCCTACGAAGATAACATTGTCTTCTGCCATTGATTGTATTCCTCCTGGTCTCGTTTGTGAATTGCTTTGCTCTGATTGTCCGCTATCCCTTTGGTCTTGCTGCACGCGGCCTATTGCGCGCTTAGAGCTTGGTAGCATACTTATAGGTATGCTCAACAGTTTTAAATTTTTCTCAGTACGGCTGGAACAACACAACAATATGGAGTTTTGCGGATTCGATGCGGATTTTACGGGGGATTTGCGAAATCTCCGATTTCGCTATACATATAAAACACATAGTGTTTTAGACATGCTGCAGGCAATTTGCAGGTAACTAACGCGTCAGATGCAGTTTTAAGGAGTAGCACTCAAAAACACCATAAATGTGCTATGAAGTGCCAAGATGGATGATAGACTATGCTGCAAATGGGTGCTGATACGCTAATATGAGTGCTGATATGCGATAGGTGCTGATATTTCCTCGTCTTTCCTCATCCTAATATTAAGATGTTGAGATGGTCATGCTCTAAAGTATTATATAGGGGCTACAAGTATAACTTGCACCAGCACTCTGAATACCTTACAACAGAATGCCGTGAATTGATTTCACCGTGAATTGGTTTATTTAATTGGTCTATTTGATAATAAAATCGACCTAGGGAGTTTTTGACATGATTGATGGATATATGGGAGAAGTACTCGATGTTAATCTGAACACAGGTACAACTATGGTATATGACCCTGGAGATGAAATCAGAAGGACCTACGTGGGCGGCAAGGCTCTATCGGCGCGGATGTTGTATGACTGCACCCCCGAAGGGGTTGATCCGCTCTCCCCTGAGAATGTAATTATTGTGATGACCGGTCCACTGACAGGTACCAATGCGCCGTGCAGCAGTAGATTCGACATAACTGCCAAATCACCTCTCACAGGAGCCATAGGTAACTCAAACTGCGGGGGAAACTTTGGCATAAATCTCAAGAAGGCAGGGTATGATGCCCTGATAATACGCGGCAGAAGCAGCAAACCAGTCTACATAAGCATCGAGAATGGTGAGGTAGAGATAAAAGATGCAGCAGACCTGTGGGGGCTTAAAACAGATGATGTGCAGAAGAAGCTCGAAGAAGTGGAGGGCAGCATAGGTGGAATGATAGTTATAGGACCAGCCGGAGAGGGGCAGGTAAGATATGCGTGCATCATATCACAGGAGCGCGCAGCCGGAAGATGCGGACTGGGCGCCGTGATGGGTAGTAAAAACCTGAAGGCTGTGGTGGCAAAGGGAGATAGAGAGATTCCAATAGCGAATCCCAGAAAGCTGCGCAAGATAAGCAAGAAGTGGGCCAAGACGCTGAGGCAGCATCCTGCCACTTCAACACTTACGGCCCTTGGAACTGCAAACCTGGTGGAACGCACGAATTCGACCAACACCCTACCTACAAGAAACTTCCAGAAAGGGCATTATGAGGATGCAATCAGGCTGAGTGCGCATACATTGAAGGATACGCACACCATTAAGAATACAGGCTGTTTCAGCTGCCCAATACGATGTGGAAGGGTGGTGTTGCATAACAATATGAGCATTAAGGGGCCTGAGTATGAGACCATCGGACTGTTTGGCTCGAATATCGGCAACAGCAGCCTCGAACGCATTATAGAATGGAACTATATATGCGACCAGCTTGGCATGGATACCATGAGTGCGGCAGGAAGTATAGCATTCGCAATGGAGCTCGGGGAGAAAGGGCTCATTGATGCAGATCTCGAGTTCGGGCGTACAGATAACATAAGCAGCATGCTTGAAGACATGGCATACCGCCGTGGAATTGGTGCTGACCTTGCTGAAGGTGTGAAGCGCATGTCAGAGAAATACGGCGGCAAGGAATATGCTATGCATGCGAAAGGTCTTGAGATGGCGGCTTACGAGCCGAGGAGTAGTGTTGGACATGGTCTCGGGTATGCCACTGGAGCGCGCGGCGGATGTCATATAAGCGGCGGTTACATGGTGTATCTTGAAGCAGTAGGTCCTGTCAATGCAGACCCACTCTCGCCAAAATCCAAGGCTCCTCTAACGGTATTCATGCAGGATTCCCTTGGAGGTGTTGCGTGTGCAGTCACCTGCATATTCACAAGTTATGCAATGTTCCCTGGATTACTGTCGAAGATCAAACCGCATGGAGTGCTCTCCAAGATTATCTCATCAACAATGCTGCACTCCGGCGGCATAGTAGGGCTGATGCTGTCTGCGGCAAGAAACAAGATGCTGCCAATAAAGTTCTATGCCTACGAGAAAATGCTTTCGGCGGTTACCGGGGAGCGCTTTTCACTGGGACGACTCATCCGTATGGGTGAGGTTGCAGCGAACATCGAGCGCATCTACAATATACGCGAGGGATTCACAACGAGCGATGATACTCTGCCCGACCGCCTGCTGAAAGAACCTTCGGTTGAAGGTCAATCCAACACTGTGGTGCCTCTGAACGAGATGCTGCCCAGATATTACAAGGCAAGAGGATGGGATAAAAACGGCGTGCCCAAGCCAGGTCTATTGAAGAAACTGGGTATAGATTCAACACCTAACCATGCCAACTATCCGCATTATACCGTCGCCGAACATGAGGGCGATAATACGTAAGGAAGAAGAACTCGCCGAGGCTCGCAACATGTCTGAAAAACTTCGTTTTGCAAACATGTATGGAAGCTCCGCTTCCATACGGTTACAGAATCTCCGATTCTGTAAACATGTTCGAAAACCCTTGGTTTTCGTACGGCTGCAAAATCTTTGATTTTGCAAACATAGCGGAGTTGATAAGAGTGCTTTCGGACCGTTATGGAAATGATATGCGCGGCGAGATAAACAGGAGTGCCATACTTGTGAACGGGCGCAACATCCTGCACCTGAAGGGAAAGAGAACCAGACTCAAGGATGGAGATGTTGTTTACTTTGCGAATGCGGCGGCAGGCGGATGATATGTCATCCATCCACTGATGCCAGATGAATACGAATGTGGCGTCATCTCAAAGTTCGGTTAAGAATTGAAAAATCTTAGGATTGAAAAAATCCATCAAGGGGATTTAATATGCACGAAACCGCTGCACAATCATTAGCCATCTTACGCGACCCGTCATATTTTCAATGGTCGGTCGCGATTTTCCTGGCATTTGTGCTCTATGTCTACGCGGTGGAGATAGAACGCAGGAACTGGAACATTGTCCTGGGAGCGCTGTCATTTTACGGTCTTGAGTGGTTTATAGAGGTCTGTAATGGACTTGTGTTCCATTTTTCAGGATACTCTCCAATATGGACCACTACGGGAAGAACAATGTACCAGATTCTTCCGGGCCTTACCATTGAAATCAGCATGATGTTTGCAGTGGCTGCTGTGATATTCCTGAAGCTGCTCCCGAAAGACAAGAATATGAAGATATTAGGCATTAACAACCGGAAGTTCTTCTGGGTAGCAAATTCAGTGTTCATGGTGTTCATGGAGTGCGTGGTAAACGCCTGGGGGCACCTCCCCTGGAACTACAGCTGGTGGAACTTCCCCAATGTGTGGCTGATCATCCTCATTGGGTACATGCCCTACTTCATGCTCTCTTTCTACGTTCATGATTTGCCCAGTATGAAGAAGAAGATCGCCATTGTGACTTCGCTCTTTGCTGTAGACCTGATCCTATTATTGACATTTGTATTCTGGCTTGGGTGGATGTAGGAATAATGACTCCATGAAATGTTGTTTATTCTGTGAAGGCTGCGGCTGACGGATGAGGGAGTACTGGATTGCATGTTTCCTTGATCAAGATTTCGCACTCTGCATATGCCTTCACCCCGCCGTGAAATCTTTTGCATCTTGTGTGCAAAACTACTGTTTTGCACCAGTCTAAAACCGAAGGTTTTAGGCATGCCTGCGAATAGCGGGAAAGTTAAATATAATAGCCATCACTATCACCAAGGTAGCCGTCGATACCTCTAATGCCGACCCTGATGCCGAGATGAAGTCAATGGAAGACCTGTTGAAGAATTTTACCGTGGTTGTAGAGATACCCGTAGCATGGGGAGAAATGGATGCCTTCAACCATGTGAACAACATTGTGTATTTTCGGTACTTTGAAAGTGCCAGAATAGTCTATTTCGAAAAATCAGGCATTCTCGAGTTTATGAACGAGCACGGAATCGGACCAATCCTTGCCTCAACTCGCTGCAATTTTAAAACACCCCTTACTTACCCCGACACGGTTTCCGTTGGTGCAAGGGTCCAGGCAATCGAAGACGACCGCTTCGTAATAGAGCATCGTGTGGTCAGCCATCACCATCAAAGAATTGCGGCTGAAGGAGAGGCAGTTATAGTCTCTTATAATTATCGGGACAATAAGAAGGTTTCCATACCAGATGAGCTGAAGCAGCGCATCATGCATATGGACGATCCTGTTGTTGGAATCTGATGTAAGGTGGATAGTATTTTTAATTATATTTGGCGGCGATATTTGGCGGGGCGGCAGTCTTCATCCCGAGTTTGCTTGGGTATCTGGGGGTATCTGAGGTATACAGCGTCCGCTCGATCCACAACATGAAGTTGTAAGACTTGTCAAAATCGAAGATTTTGACTGCCCACTCATGCACGCAGAACCTTGTTCGCGGCTTCTACACCTGCACCGTATGATTTTATTACGCCTTTCTCGTGCAGCACCAGTTCAAGCTCACTTATCACGCGCATTATCTCTGCCGGACCGTTGTTTCCCATGGTAGCGATGCGGAATATATTGCCCTTCAGTTGAGATTGTCCGCCTGCCAGAAGTATGCCGCGCTTCCTCATGGTTCCGCGCAGCGTAGAGTCATCTATCCCATTGGGCATCTTGATGGCTGTTACCGTGTTGGAATAGCTGCTGTACTCGTCGAGCTGCGGAAGCAGTTCAAGACCCACGGCAGTTATGGCCGAGCGCACTGCTTCAGCCATTCTGTGATGGCGCTGTATGCGGGCCTCCATACCTTCTTCGAGTATGAGTTTAAGAGCTTTCTCGAGTGCATAGAACAGCGGCAGAGCAGGTGTATAGGGTGTCTGGTTCTTTCGGGCAGATTTGAGATGAGTCTTTATACCTGAGTAATAAGGTTCTTTCTCGGACAGACTCTCCTCGGCACGCTTGCTAACCGAGATGAAGCCGAGCCCCGGCGGTGTTATGAGGCACTTCTGCGAGCCTGCTATGGCTAGATCAACACCCCACTCGTGGAGCTTGACGTAGTCTCCGCCAATCGATGTGATGCAGTCCATTATAAAGAGTGCATCGTACTTCTTTGCAAGTTTTCCGACCTCGGGTGCAGGATTCAGGATTCCGGCAGAAGTCTCGTTGTGCACCATGGCAATTGCCTTGGCACCTTCGGACAGCGCAGCCTCGACCTTGTCCAGCGGGAACGAATGCCCCCACTCCACCTCAACAGGTACAGATGTCCCGTATAGATTTCCAAGCTCTTTCAGCCTCTCTCCGAACTTGCCGTTTTCGAGTGCTACAATTTTGTCCCCTTCACCAATCAGGCTTCCTATCGCACCCTCAAGTGCACATGTTCCTGATCCGCTTATTATGATGATCTCGTCATCTGTCTGGAATACCTTGTTCAACATCTCACGTATGCTGGCATACATTCCGTAGAAGTCGTCGCTGCGGTGACCCAGCATGGGTCTGGACATGGCTCTCAGCACTTGCGGCGGTAGAGGTACCGGCCCTGGTATCATCAAAAGCATGTTCTCGTTGACCATTTACATCACATCCATACCATTCGCACACTGCAATGCATTACACACTGCAAGCCATTATAACAAGCCATTATAACATGTGACGTGTGTGCAGTTTCTGGAGTATATAGGACATATATGGGATAAGCTTGTACCTACCTCATATTTAGTTTTGTCCAAACTGCCCTGAGAAATACATGCACCACGTATTTATAGCATACTAAATTGAGTATTAATAGGTAGCATTACCACGTATTTATAGCATACTAAATTGAACATTATGAATGACATTATATTGTGCTTGACACTGTATTGTGCTTGAGACTATATTGCGCTTGAGACTGTATTGCGCTTGAAACTGCATAGAGGTTGGTGACCGAATGAGGCGTTCGTATAAAGATGCCCGTATTGAATGCCCGTATTGAATGCCCGTATTGAATGCCCGTATTGGATGCCCGTATCAGTAATGGCTGTTGACCGCGGAAGTCTGCGAAAGTCTGCGGAAGTCTGCCATACAAAGGTAAATATATATCAAATCAACCAGTTATGGTAAAATGTGAGTTATGTTTATGTTAAAATGTGGGTTGTGATTGAATTTGGCTGAAGGCAAAGGTAAAATTTCGCTGATACTCGGCTCGAAGTCGGACATGGAGGTAGCTGAAAAGGCCGTAGAGGTGCTGGAAGAGAATGGAATATCCTACGACCTGCAGATACTCTCCGCGCACCGCAACCCTGACGAACTGGACAGATATGTCAGAAGCTGTGGTGCGGATGTGATAATCGCAATTGCAGGTATGTCTGCCGCACTGCCTGGTGTGGTAGCCTCAAAGACGGATAAACCTGTAATAGGCGTACCTGTCAGCGGGAAACTCATGGGTGTGGATGCACTTTTGTCGATGGTACAGATGCCGTCAGGCGTTCCGGTTGCAGTCGTGGGCATTGATAATGGTGTCAATGCGGCACTGCTTGCACTGCGCATACTCGGGTCGGGTCGCGCCTTGTGAGAATCTCTGGTTGACTGGAATACTTCTACCCTTTCGTACTGTCCTGTGAGCTCCTTGCGGAGCTTTCGGTGAGAATCTCTGATTGACTGGAATACTTCTACCCTTTGCGGCACTGGCATATGATTTTCCGCGCGAAAATTCTTGTTAAAATGCAAGACTTTAATTAACCAAATCAACAATCTAAGTGATAACTCTAATTCGATTATCACATTCGTTCGTTACTCCATAAACAGAGGGTATATGGGAAATGACTGTAGACGAAATGAAATACTTTTTTGAGCCGCACAGCATCGCACTCGTGGGTGCCTCCAGAACACCGGGCAAGACAGGTTACACGGTTGCGCAGAATCTGAAGAAGGCTGACATATCCGGCGGCTCTTACCTCGTCAATCCGAATGCAGACGAGATACTTGGGCTCAAGTCATATCCTGACATTGACAGTCTGCCAGAGAAGCCCGAACTGGTTGTAATAACAACCCCGTCCAGGCACGTTCTTCCAATAGTGGAAAGCTGCGCCCGCAACGGCGTCAGGGCAATAGTCATAGTATCTTCAGGATTTGCAGAGGAGGGCTACGGAGACCTTCAGGATGAGATAGTTGCAAAGGCAAAGGCTGCAGGTATGCGTATTGTGGGCCCCAATACAACCGGCATCATGAACACCGAAAACAATGTAACGAGTACCTTTGTATCATTCGAAGACGTGCGTAGAGGGAATGTGGCATTTGTGGTGCAGACAGGCGTCTTTGCAGGGGCTATGCTTGAAACGGTACTCACTACCCAGCACTTTGGCATAAGCAAAGTATTCGGTCTCGGCAACAAATGCGATGTTGATGACGCCGACGCGCTGGAATATCTTGCGCAGGATGATGAAACCGAAGTAATAGCTATGTATATCGAGGGATTGAAGGATGGGCGCAGGTTCTTCGAAATGGCAAAAGAAGTGAGCAAACACAAATCAATTGTCGTACTGAAGTCGGGCAGGTCGGAACTTGGCGCCAGAGTGGCTCTCTCACATACTGCATCGCTCACAGGCAGGGATGAAATTTTTGATGCTGCATGCCGTCAGGCGGGCATTATACGCGTGCGCGGCTTTGAAGAATTGATAGACGTTACAAAGCTGCTCGCACTCGCGCCCCGAGCGGGTGGGAAGCGCATAGCAATTGCAAGTGTTACGGGAGCAGGGTGTGTAATGGGGTCTGACTATTGCACTGACGAAGGTCTGGAGGTGGCGACCCTTACAGATGAAAGTCTGGGTGGACTTGAGGCGGTTTCTCCCGAGTGGCACAAACCTGCGCACCCAATAGATCTCTGGCCGATCATGGATTCCACGGGTTTCCACGGCTTCAAGGAGTCTGTCGGAATCATGATGAACGACCCTAACGTAGATGCGGGAGTCGTGATCACGGGCGCCGTAAGGACATTTCCCCTCGTCGATGAGAACAAACTGCGGGAACAACTGGGGGCTGCCCTGAGGAATGACAAACCGCTCATTCTGGTAATGTTCGGAGACAGAGAATCAATCATGAAGATAGCCGCAAACGTCGAACCGCACGGCATACCTGTTTATCCTTCAATAGAGCGCGCAATAAGGGTGCTTGGACTCGTATGTAATGCGCATGTAATGCGCATATGATAATGAAGTTAAGGACAAATTGGAAAGTATTTCTGAGTGGGACTGAACAGCGCAGAAAGAGTATTTCATGATAAGAGTTATATGGGTGTGCGGATTATAATTTGAAGTATTACCTATCTGGATTTTATGGGCGCTGTACAGGATTGTAAATGATGCAGGAGGATGCGCAAAATTACAATAATTTGGATGTTTGCGGAACGCAGTTCCGCAACTGTATAAAACGCAGAGCGTTTCAGACATGCTGCGCAATACAATGATTGGTGAATAGAAAGATGACGGTAACGATAGAAATACCACAATATCATGATTGGTGGACTGGAAGATGATAGAGGCGATAAGAAATATTTGTGAGTATGTTCTTAGGGAAAGAGGAAAAAGCGTTTGCAACGGAGTTGATCATGATGCAATCGAATGAAGCTTTGATAGAAATTAATTTTCCTAAACTTAACCATTTCTGGATGGATTCAGGACTGCTGGGATTGTACAGAATATCCAAACAAGAACATCCCGAAGAAATGGGAATTGAAATAAAATTTAGAGTTGATGGAGTTTCATTCAATGGATCAGAGACCAATTTAGATAAATTTTTCACAAAGGCGTATAATTCTCTCTTATCTCAGTACTACAGTACTTCGACACAGAAACAAAAACAGGGAAATGCCGGATTTTATTATGATTCAAAAGAGGATAAATTTGTTCGTTTTCCAAAAGTAAAATCTACGGGGATTGCAGGTTTAATCTTTAATAAGGCCCCGAGACCTACCAAAGGCGAAGTGAAATATCAGAAAATAGAACTTATCGAATCGGGAAAAAAGATTAAAAAGAAAATTCTCCCTGACGATTATGCCTTTTTACAAGAACGCTTCGATATTTTTCTTTCTGAGACGGGTATAAAAATCGGATCGTCAAGCATGCTTATAGATGGCCCCAATGCAATCCAACCAAAAGTAAATATAAGTGTAAAACGGGAAAACTCAAAAGGTGAATGTTTCATGTGCGGAGAGACATCTCATTCTTTGAGTGAAATTGGTAGTACAGTTTTCCCAATGATTTCTGGCTCTTCGGGCGTATTATCTTTCAAGTCTGCTGCCGGTAAATCGGAAAAAGTTTGTTGGAAGTGTGACCTCATCGGAAAGTTTGTACCAGTTAATGGTTTC
>JAUWIL010000054.1 GCA_030605385.1 Methanobacteriota archaeon | reverse complement strand
TTTGCAAAATCAAAGATTTTGCAACCGTTTAAAAATCAAAGATTTTTAAACATGTTTGTGAAATCGGAGATTTCACAACCGTATGAAATGTTTGCAAAACGTAGTTTTGCGACCGTATGGAAGCTTCGCTTCCAGACATGTTTGCAAAATCAAAGATTTTGCAACCCTATAAAATGCCTTGCATTTTAGAGATGTTTGCGGAATCCAAGATTCTGTAACCGTATGAAATGTTTGCAAAACGTAGTTTTGCAGCAGTACGAAAACCAAAGGTTTTCGAACATGCTTCGCATTTCAGACATGCCTCCAGCAGCCCTGCATGATATGGTCTTCTATAACCTATATATAATATAACCAGCTTATTAACAAATAGCAGTGTGTGAGCAGTGTGTGTTCTGGGTTTTTTTTAAGCATGTTCAAATCGATAAGATTTAATAAACTGAGGGATAAAGTTGGAAAAGGGGGAAATGGGGGGCAACACGAAGGTGAAAAAACTTGAGCTGCCAGATTTTGTTACTCGAAATACGGACACCAGGCACATTCTGGTGGGCGGCATGCCACACTCTTTGATAGGTAATGGAATGGCTGCAGACCTTTTTGCCCACTTGATTCGCACGATCGGTCCGGGGATGGCTGGGAGATTTTTCTATGATTCTTCAAAGGAGTATATATGCGATTTGCAGAGCAACCTTATCAGGTTACATGGCACTACATTCACGGAAGAAAAACTTCTGGATAATCTGTCCAATCTCCCATTCTATCTGTCAACCTACGGCTATGGCACCGGGGAGGTTGTCATAGATGCTGAAAACAAGAGTCTCCTGGTTAAAATGCAGAACTCCTTCATAGCAGAGGAACTAAAAGATGAGGGTTTTGATAAACCAGTCTGCTACTATCTTGCAGGGGCAATAGCAGGGATTGCGGAAGCATGTGCAGGAACGGAGTATTCATGCATAGAGACAAAGTGCATAGCAAATGGTGATCCACACTGTGAATTCGAACTCTCCCCAGGCTCCCTGAGTGATAAACTGTACAATGGAGCGAAAAATGGAGTTAAATAGCCGCCGTCAGATGACTTTGCAATAATCTCATCAGTCCGTAGTAATGTAAAAAGTCTGTAGTAATGTAAAAGATATCACCCAGAAGCGAGTGGTCAGCTGAATTTATTCTACATATATAGCAGGTCTCATCGGACGGCTATCACCAACTTTCCTCGCATGAGCCTCGTCCGCCTCACTTGATCTCATCACTCTGACCTCCGCGTCGAACTCCTTACTGAAGAATTCCACCGCATTTTCAAGTGCCCGAAGTTCATCGATGTCCGATGACATCTGCAGGGACGCCTCCTCTGGAGACATCCCACGGACATCATGGATTATCTTCGGTGCTATCTTTGAAAGCTCCTTTGCATGCTTTTTTATCTCATGGTCTGCCGTTGCCTGCGGCATCAGTGTTTTCATATCAAGATTGTTCTCTTCTCTCAGTTTAAGTGCAATTTTGGTGGTGCGCACCTTCCACTCGGGTGCCGTGTAAAGTGTTATGCTGTTCGGCTGAATTTTGGTGACTCTTATTATCTCTGCAATGTCATTATGGGTGTTCCTCAACAGGGCCTCATACAGTTCAGTGACCTCGTCAACCATCGATTCATCCACGGTCGGGTATTCTGAAGTGGAGACCAACGTCTCGAATGATAGCATGCCCCACAATTCCTCGCAAACGTGCGGTATGAATGGGGTCAACATGCGCAGCCAGCAGTCAAGCACATGCTTAAGCGTCCACCTGGCCGCATCCCTATCTAGGTTCGCTCTCCGCTTGTACCACCTTACATCAGCACCCAGACCGTAGTATGCACTCTGGAGTGCCTGACGCGTCTGGAATGCCTCAAGTGCCTCTGTCACCTCTTTTATGCGGCGCTGCATCCTGTGAAGAATCCAGCGGTCGATCTCCTCGAGATTTTCATTGGTCCCGTCAGGCATTCTCACTATTTCAATGCAGTTATTCCAGAAGCGCTCCAGCTGACGCCTTGTCGCATTTATCTGGTCCGAACGCCAGTCAAAGTCCTGCCAGGGCTCGGCCGACCCCATGAGGAACAGGCGGGTGGTGTCAGCTCCATATTCTTTCATTGCATCGTCAAGCAGAACTACGTTGCCCTTCGAGCTGCTCATCTTACCTCCTTCAAGAAGTCCCATGCCAAACACCACCATACCCTTTGGCCACATGGTGCCCGGGAACACGGCTGTGTGATGGAATAACTGGAATGTAAGGTGATTCGATATCAGGTCCTTGGCAGAAAACCTCTGGTCATATGGGTACCAGTAATTGAATTCATTCTTCATTTCTTCCAGCAGGTCCGCCGGTACGCCGCACTCACTCTCTATGATTTTTGGTTTTCCTGTCCCGAGAAAAACATAGTCAAATACACGGTCATCAAGCTTCTCTGGGTCCACCCTATCTGACTTCAAATGGTGTGCTATTGTATAATATGCCATATAGATTGTTGAGTCGCTCAGCGGCTCTATTATCCATTTCTGGTCCCAAGGCAGTTTCGTTCCGAGACCCACCCTTCTGGTGCATGCCCATTCACGCAGCCAGTCCACGGTTCGGTAAAACTCCGCCGTGATATCTCCGGGAGTGATCTCAACGCCTTCAAGGCAGTCCTTTACAATATGCTTCCAGTCCTCGTTGGAGTAGTCAAGGAACCACTGGTCCTCCAGTATCCTCACATATACAGGGGTATTGCAGCGGCATACCACCGGACGATCGCTGAACTCATACATTGATGTTCCACGGTTGTCTGCCAGCATCTCCCGTTCCACGCGGACTATGGCATCCTTGACGGACATATCTTCATAGCCCTGTACTACCATAATCCCCTTGTTCTGCTCCGCGCCGTATATCTGCTCGGTAGCTTTTCTCAGCAGAGGATCATTCTGATTCTTGATTCCCATGTTCTCTGAAATAGTCTTCGCAGGAATCTCACCGTAGCCCTCGACCTTGATTACAGGTATCGGCTCTATGTGCTCTCGTTCTGGATGCTCTCGCTCAAAGTCCACCAGCGCGACGTAATCAAAGGGTGCATGCGCCGGAACGCTCATAACCAGCCCTGTTGCCATATCGGTTCTAACAAATGGCGCCGGCAGAAACTCAACTTCATTGCCAGTCATCGGATTGACGACCTTTTTTCCTGCGAGTTTCTCGCCTTTGAATTCATCTATGACTTTAACTTCAAAGCCCTGGCTGGGCATCTTATCTGCGGCATCCCGGCTTATTATCCACTTCTCACCATTAACGACTGCATGAACATAGTCGCCCTCTGTATTTACCCACATATTGGTAACGCCGAAAATTGTCTCGGGGCGAAGCGTCGCAACAGGAACGTAATATTCGGACTGCTGTCCGTCCTCTAACAGCCTGAACTTTATGACAAGAAATTTAAGTATTGTTGCATCCTCCCCATCCAGAAGGTCATGATCTCCGACAGGGTTGTCACACATCGGACAGTATTTCACAGGGTGTTTGCCCTTGACCACAAGACCGCGCTCCTTCAGCTTGTTGTACTGCCAGGTGATGAACTTGCTGTACTGGGGGTCAATGGTAAAAAAGCGCCGCCTCCAATCTATTGTATAGCCAATCGCATTCATTATACGCATATACTCCTCACTGAAGTACCGCACTATCTCGTGAGGATCCGTAAATTTCGCGAGAATGTCTTCCGGCACGCCGTAAACATCTCTGTACAGGTCTATGGCACTCCTATCACCGCGCGCGATGCGATTTGAAACTCCAAGGACTGGCGAGCCCGTTACGTGAAACGCCATCGGAAAAAGCACATTGAAACCCTGCATGCGCTTGAAGCGCGCAATCACATCAGGTACGGTATACGTTCTGCCGTGACCCACGTGCATGGCGCCAGAAGGGTATGGATACGCCACATTAAGATAATACTTCGGCTTGTCAGGTCTGACATCAGCGCGGGATATCTCCTTCTCTTTCCAGCACTTCTGCCACTTTGGCTCGATTTCATCTGGATTATATCGGCCCCCATTCTTTTTATCTGGATTCAAGCAGTTCTACCTTCCATTACATAATCCGGTTAACGTCGTTATCAAACGTTGTAATTAAAGCTGTAAAGCTGTAAGCAAGGTATATTGAGTACCTATGTTAGATGCCACCAGATATTACCTAAGTGTATCTAAATATACCTAAATATGTCCAAGTATGCCCAAATATACCTTAGCCAATTTAATGATTCTATGCATACAGAATTGGAGCATTACAAAAAGCTTTGGCTTTAGCCGGCAGTTTTTGGCAAGATCGAACATCTTCTAAACGCAATTGGCAAAAAGGGCAAAAACATTTAAATGCAAACAGATAACCCTGAATCAACATGGTCGAATTTAAAAGAATTGGAATTGCCGTCCTGACAGGATCAATACTCGGGATTCTCTGTATAATTGGTGCAAGCACGAGATTTGGCGGCTTTGCTGGAAATGAGTTGTTCCTGTTCTCGATGTGGTACAACCGCTTTTTAATGGGGCTCATTATCGGGCTCGCCGCAAACCTAAAGATCGTTGACCGCCAGGGAAATGTCTACATTCGAGGGCTACTTCTAGGATTTGTCGTCAGTTCAGCCTTCTTCCTGTCTACCGGATTCAGAGACTTTCCAGGCTTCTTCGCTGGAATCATCTATGGACCGATTATTGATTATGTTGCTACACGATTTGGATAGCTCACCAACTGATTGTGGTGTGGTTTACCCGCATCCATAACCACGGCTATATGTCAGATGTCAGCCAGCAATTTATTATGTGTGCGGAATGCATGCCATGTAAGCCAGATGTCCTAGTGCACTCATTGGTGAGATGCGTGGTGGGCTGGACTGGATAGTAGGATGGATTGAACTTTCACACCACACGCTAAACATATAAGTATAGAATCAACTTGTTTATTGCCATCGACGGATGAGGGAGATTCTTAAAAATCTCATGCCCAAAACAACTTGCTATAAGCCGCCGTTTAATATGTGTCCCCCTGCCCGTTTCCTCCTCACCTCTGACCCGCACACAGGGCACACCATCTCCCCAAGTTCCTCCTCTCTATACGCCTTCTTGCACCCTCTGCACACCATCACCCATTCGACCACTTCTTTTATAGGCGCCTCTTTTATCGGGGCGATCTCTATACCCAGCCCCACAGCCACATTCTGCACGGCATAATCATCAGTTATAATGGGGGCACTCTCACCGGCATTCTTGTAGTCCAGCGCCAGCGCAAGCAGCCCGGTATCCGTATCCGAGAGTTTGTGATAATCGCCTGTTTTCCTTGCCGCCGTGCGCACCCCTTCAACCGCTTCACTTGATGGAGCCTCTACATCTACGTGCACCGCGGCATTTAATTCATCAAACTTTCCAAGTTCTTCTACCACATCCTGTACGGTTACTATCCTGCCGTCTCCTATCCTGCAACCAAGTATAAAATAAGACGTATCAACCACATACACTATTTCTGATTGGCTTGAGTTATGTTTGCCGCCGGTTTTTGCCTGCATATTGAGTCCCGATATTTTGATAATCCATGGATAAAAAATGGCTGGCGTTCTAATGTTCTTCCAGAAAAGCCTTGAGCGCTTCAACAACTACCCTATTCTGCCCCATCGTTCCCACCGTGATTCTGATGAGCCTGTCGGTACCCTCACCTGTGAAGCTGGCGCAGTCTCTCACTATGATTCCCCTGCGCAGCAGGTACTCTGTAACCTCGCCGGATGTATAGGGTTCCACATTGATCATCACGAAGTTTGCCTGCGAGGGGTATGTCCTGAATGGCAGGTTCTCGATCAGATACGTACGACCCTCTCTCACAACCTTCAGCGTTCTTTCGAGGTGCTCTTTATCCCGCAGTGCAGCCATGCCGGCTATGACACCGAGGCGGTTCACGCTGAACGGCTGATAGACTTTCATATACTCACTATACATCCATTCAGGTGCTATGCAGTATCCGACTCTCAGACCTGCAAGTCCAAAAGCCTTTGAGAACGTCCTTGTTACCACAACATTATCGTATTTCGTAGCCAGATGTGCAACATTCTTATCCGCAAATTCGACGTATGCTTCATCAACAATCACCATGGCATCGGTGCTCTCTGCTATGCGTCCTATGTCCTCCTCCCTCATCATATTTCCCGTAGGATTGTTCGGGGTGCATAGGTATATCATCTTCGTGCGTTCGCTTATGGTCTCCAGCAGTTTGTCCACCTGAACATCGAAATTCGCATCCCTGGGCAGGAAAACTGGTTTACCTCCAAGTATTGATGCCGAAAGCTGGTAGAATGAGAATGTGGGTGTGGGAATTACAGCCTCATCACCCTCATTTATGAACAGACGCGCAAGCGTATCGAGTACGCCATCCACTCCGTTGCCAACCAGTATATGCCTGAACGGTACGCCTATGTATTCTGCGATTGCTTTGCGCAGGTCAGCAGCATCAATAGGCGGATATATGTTTAGCGTATCCAGATTTTTACATATTGCCTTTGATACCAGCGGACTGACGCCGAGCGGGTTCTCGTTGGATCCGAGCTTAATTATGTCAGACTCTTCGATGCCGTATTCTCTCGCGATCTCCTCTGCGAACTTGCCTGGAACATACTTTGGCATCTCTTTAAGTACGCTTCTTAACCTAATAGCGATATCACCCTATCTATCTGTTCCCTGGTTATTACAAGCGGGGGCACAAACCTGAGGATGCTGGCGCCAATACAATTTATCAGCACTCCTTTCCCGCGCATCTTTTCAACATATGCGTTCCCATCCGTTTTAAGCTCAACTCCTATCATAAGCCCTTTTCCACGCACCTCTACCAGCTCAGATGGATCGAATGCGCCGCCGAGCCTCTCCATAAAATATGCACCCATTTCTCTGGAACGTTCAACGAGCTTTTCACCCTTGATAACTCCGATCGATGCTAGCGCAGCTGCACATGCAAGCGGATTACCTCCGAAAGTGGCTGCATGGTCCCCGCGCTCGAATCTGGATGCTGCGCTCTCTATCGCCGCCATGGCACCCATTGGAAAGCCTCCTGCTATTGACTTTGCCATTGTCATGATGTCTGGCTTTACTCCTGTATGATCCTTACCAAACCATTCTCCCGTCCGCCCGAATCCTGTCTGCACCTCGTCAAATATCAATAATATGTCATTCATATCACATATCTCGCGCACCTCTGGAAGATATTCATCATCTGGCACATTCACTCCGCCTTCACCCTGTATTGGCTCCACTATGAATGCAGCAGTATCTTTTGTTATCGCCTTTTTCAGAGCTTCAGCATCGTTGTACTGCACGAACGTTACGCCGCCTATTAGCGGTTCATATGGGGCACGGTACTGCTCCTTGTATGTTGTGCTGAGGGCGCCCATCGTGCGTCCGTGGAAACTTCCGGTGGCTGCAATGAGGCCTTTTCTGCCTGTTACTTTTCTGGCGAGTTTTAGTGCAGCCTCAACCGCCTCTGTACCCGAATTGCAGAAGAAAAGGCGGTCCATACCAGTTAGCTTCGACAGCTCTTCTGCCAGAAGAGTCTGTTTTTCTATATAATACAGGTTAGACACATGCATCAGATTGGATGCCTGTTCGCAGATTGCCTTGACTACGGCAGGGTGTGAGTGGCCCAGATTGTTAACAGCTATACCTGCAACACAGTCGATGTATTCCTTTCCATCTACATCCCAAACCAGTGCACCCTCTCCCCGATTCAATGCTATGGGCTGTCTGGTATACGTCTGAATGATGCGTTCTGCATCTTTTTTCATTATGTCCTTCGTGCGCGAACTTATTTTTTCTTTGGTCATATGTCATCACTATGCCGTCACTTAATGAAGCATCTCTATCCATTATAAGTCAAATTCTATTTTATACTATGGTGTTCTGCCGCCATTGGGCTGACGGGGCTGGCAAATAGGTGCTAACCTACTACCTTAACCTTGAGACTAATATTGCCCGTGCCCCAATTTAAATCATCATAACCGCTTTTATCTTTGAGATTGGTCATCATAATTTAATTATCTGTATTTTAATTAAATCAGGTAGTAAATTAGGTTATGAAAAAGCATATATATAATACTACAATACTAAATGGGTATACTATGAAACGAGAACTTATGGACATTCTGTGCTGTCCAATGTGCAAGTCAGATCTCAGTCTTGACGTAACAGATGAGAATGAGGAAGAAATAGTCACAGGCACATTATATTGTGCTAAATGCGACGAACACTATCCGATCGAAGACGGCATACCTAACCTGCTCCCTCCGGATATGAGAGACTAAACCGTCCGTTTGGTGATAACTATCCAGCAGAGAATACACATAAACCGGAAAGGTATCAATTCGATAGAGATCGATGCAGCGGATGTTACCATCCCACTAGCTCCTGGCGGAGAAACTACTTTCGAGTTACTGATAACCAACTACGGCACCCCAATGCATGTTCACATATCAGCCAGTGAGGAGCTGCGCAACATAGTGAGTTTTACTCAAGAAAACCCTTACATTCGATATGAAGAGCGTACGCCAATTATCGTCAGACTCCCAAAAGATGGCCAACCTTACCGTAAGGGTAGTATATTCATAACAACTGGCTATGGTGCCCAAAAAAGCAGCTTCATATTGAAGGTTGGTGATTTTGGGATATCTGACTCGGATGAGCGTTCCACACGCAGTCCGGTGGCTTCAACCACCATGACCAAGGGGGCACCCAAAACACAAACTCTGAAGAAACCTGCTGCAAAACGCCCCGGTTTTGGTCTTCAACTCAACATGGAAATGATCGCCATACCTTCAATAGCGGTGATGATCATGCTTGCCTCGCTTGCCGTGGCTTTGACAGCGACTCGTGATGTTGCATTCACAGGTGCACTTGCTTCATCAGTATCATTCATCTTCCTGATGATCTACGGGCTCATGAAGGAACTCAATATGTAGAACCTTAGAGTCTGAATTGCAACAGCGAATTAGACCTTAATCTCCGATACTGCTAGCAAGTCCGTCGGCGTGGATAAACAAAAGCCCATGGCATAACTACCGATTTGGTTTACAGTGTGGTTTCATTGCGAGCGAGTATTATATTTGTGCTGTATTGATGGTGCCTTGGCAGATTCTCATTTAGTCGATGACTTTCTAGCTGGAATCCGTATCCCTGTAATATTGTCCTTTGAGAAGTCAAATAAGACTTCTTCCTGCTCTTTATCCGCTATTACAAGCTTTGATCCGCCTACTATCTCCCCTATTTTAGCAGAGGTCAGGTAGTTTTCCCTGAATGTCCTTATTACGTCATCAGTATCCCCGGGTCTGCATGTGACTATAAATCCCATTCCTGGATACATCTTGAGCCATTTCAATAGTTCCACACCATCCGGGACGGGTATGCCGTTCAGGTCAACCCTTGCGCCTGCGTTGCTTACCTCCAGCATCATGCCAATGGTACCGATAATACCCGGATTGCTTATGTCCTTTCCAGCCGTCACAAGGTGTTTCTCACCCAACTCGCGCATGGATTCCATCTGTTTCCTCACTATGCTGGGCGCCTTGTGTGAGGTGGAGTCCCAGTTTACATCTGACGAAGGATGCACCCTCCCATCCCGATCGTATGCTACAAGAAGGTTGTCGCCGGGTCTTGCAGTGCTGCTGTATATTACCGAGTCTCTCTTTGCGGTACCGAGGATTGCCACATCTATTACGTCGTAAAGCATGTCCGGGTGCGTGTGTCCGCCTATTACCGGTACCCCAAATTTTCTACTTGCCTCGGCCATTCCTTGTGATACTTTGGTGCATGTCTGGCGGGAGCTTATTGAAAATACATCAACCATTGCTATGGGTTTTCCACCCATCGCAGCAATATCATGCAGGTTCACCAGGACTGCACAATATCCTGCCCACTGCGGGTCCACCTGCATAAGTTTGTGCCAGATTCCGTCCGATGCAATCAGCAGCACTTCATCATCGTTGTAACCTATGACTGCAGCATCTTCCCCAAAAGAGGCTATTATTTCGAATTCATGCTCCCCACCTGCCTGAAACGCCCTTATGAATGGTTCTACGGCTCTCTTGCGTGTAATGCCTTCATAATTTCTGAGAGTTGCTGCAATTTCGTTGAGATTCAGATTCATTATATCGCTCTGCTTTCTCTGATTTAATTCAGATTCTCCCGTATCAAGCCTCACTTATGTTATAGATGGAGTAAATTGCAATTAATTTGTAGTTATGGTTAAAAAGCCTTAACTATTATCTCTCACTTTTATAGTTGAATGTGTGGTTGGGCGTATAAATATAGTTGGGCATATGAACTTTCTAACCTCGGTCACGCAATATTATTTTGTTTTCGGCAGGTTCAACACCCAAAATAACACCCGAAATATTTATATAGTTGCAATACAATAGTTTAATCAAATAGTTTACAACTTTAGGTTAACAAATTTTAGTTGAGAACTGGTAACTGGTACTCAAATATATAAACATCAATTATATGAAAAATGCAATTAAGGTGGTAGAAAAATGGCAAAAACAGTAGGTATTGATCTAGGAACGACCAATTCAGCGATCGCAGTAATAGAGGGTGGTAAACCAACAGTTATAATCAACAGCGAGGGTAGCAGAACCACACCTTCGGTAGTTGCATTAACAAAAACCGGTGAGAGGCTTGTGGGGCAGGTAGCCAAAAGGCAGGCAGTGATGAACCCGGATAATACAGTGTACTCAATAAAGCGGTTTATTGGAAGAAAGTATCCAGAAGTGCAGTCAGAGATGCAGCTTGTGCCGTACAAAGTCCTGAACGGACCCGATAACAACGTGCGTGTAAAGATGAAGGACAGCGAGTATGCACCAGAGGCGATCTCGGCAATGGTCCTGAGAAAGATGGTCGATGATGCGTCAAAATACCTCGGCGAGAAGGTGACAGATGCCGTTATAACGGTGCCAGCGTACTTCAACGACTCTCAAAGGCAGGCGACAAAAGATGCAGGCAAAATAGCAGGTCTCAACGTACTGAGAATCATAAACGAGCCTACAGCGGCATCGCTAGCATATGGGATTGACAAAAAGGAGAGTGAAACCATACTTGTGTTCGACCTGGGGGGCGGTACCTTTGATGTATCGACATTGGAGGTAGGGGAAGGCGTCTTCGAGGTTAAGTCTACAAGTGGTGATACTCACCTTGGAGGGGATGATTTTGACAAGCGTATAGTTGACTGGCTTGCAGAGGAATTTAAAAGGGACCACGGCATAGACCTGCTGCAAGACCCACAGGCACTGCAGAGACTTACAGAAGCGGCCGAAAAAGCAAAGTGTGAACTGTCAACCACTATGGAGACGCACATAAGTCTGCCTTTTATAACAGCAGATGCAAGCGGACCCAAGCATCTGGAAGCTAACCTGACAAGAGCGAAGTTTGAAAGCCTTACAGCAGACCTTGTTGAGCGGTGTGTTGGGCCAATAAAACAGGCACTGTCGGATGCCGGGCTTACCGAGAACAATATTGACGAAGTCATATTGGTGGGTGGTTCGACCCGGATACCGGCTGTTCAGGCACTCGTTAAAAGAATGATGGGCGGCAAAGAGCCAAACCAGGGTGTGAATCCTGATGAAGTTGTTGCTGTTGGGGCAGCCATACAGGCAGGAGTCCTTGCAGGAGAGGTTAAAGATGTGGTACTGCTGGATGTAACGCCCCTTTCGCTGGGAATTGAAACCCTCGGCGGAGTTATGACCCGACTCATCGACAGAAATACCACGATACCGGTGAGAAAGAATGAGATATTCTCTACAGCAGAGGATAACCAGACTGCAGTAGACATACACGTGCTGCAGGGTGAGAGAGATATGGCACGTGATAACCGCACGCTTGGGAGGTTTAGACTTGACGGTATACCGCCTGCACCCAGAGGTATTCCACAGGTAGAAGTCACGTTCGACATAGACGCGAACGGGATACTCAACGTCGCCGCCAAGGATAAAGCAACCGGAAAAGAGCAGAACATAACCATAAGCGGCTCATCAAATCTGTCGAAAGATGATATAGACGGGATGATCACGGAGGGCGAAGCTCACGCCGCAGAAGACAAGAAACAGAAAGAAGACGCCGAGGCTAGGAACAACGCAGACAGTCTGGCATATCAGGTAGAAAGACAGCTGCAGCAGTTAGGATCCAATGTACCAACCCATGAGAAGGCAAGGGCAGAGCAGTTGATAGAAGATATACGAAAAGCTCTGAAAGAGAATGAGTCGATTGAGCGTATAAAATCACTCACAAGCGACCTCCAGCAGCTGGCATATTCAATATCAGAGGCTGCATACAAACAGCAGGCTGAAGAGGCGGCTCAGGATACGACAGGCGGCGGTGGAGCGTCAGCAGGTGGAGATGAGTCAGAAGGGGGCCCTGAAAGCGATGAAGATGTAGTCGATGCAGAGTTTGAAGAGAAATAGATATTCTGCAGGACGTAACGAAGGCAGAGCCTTCGGTTACCTCGCGAAATCTTCGATTTCGCAAGACTTGATGAACGGTAGTTCATCTGTCTTGCAGAATCAAAGATTCTGCAGGACATGTCGAAAGCGTAGCTTTCGTCTGTCTCGCGAACCTTCAGTTCGCAAGACAGGCGGAGATTTGCTCCGCCAAGTCTCGCGGAACTGTGTTCCGCAAGATAGGGGGGCGATACGCCTTCACAAGATGCCGGGGGGATTCACACTGAGTGTAAAAGAGTCTGGAAAAAACTTTGAGGATAATGAAACAGATGCTGAACCAGAGAAGGTAAATAGAGAAGTTGGTGAGACAGATGCTGAACCAGAGAAGGTGAGTGGAGAGGTTGATATCGAGAAGCCCTTAAAAATCACAGAGTCTCTGGAAGATGAGCTAGCCAAAGAACATGACCTGCGCTTGCGTGCGATGGCTGATTTAGAGAACTACCGCAAGAGAGTGGAGCGCGACCGTGAGCGCGATATCATGGAAGGCAAAAAGGGCATCCTCATGAAGCTTATTGAGGTCCTGGATAACTTTGACTTTGCCCTATCCTCAATACCCGAGGATATGCATGATGACGGTTTCGTGGCAGGTGTTCGCAGCATCTACAACCAGCTTAACCGTCTGCTTGAATCTCAGGGCGTAACCTCCTACGAATGTCTCGGTGAGAATTTCAATCCTGAAATCCACGAAGTTGTCTCATGCGTTGATAGCAACGAACATTTCCCCGGAACGATTATTTCCGAGGTTCGGCGCGGTTACCGCACAAAGGATTACGTACTCCGTCCATCAAGGGTGCAGGTATGTAAGGAGATGGATGATGAGTGATCTACGTCCATGACGCTAATGAGATAACAATGAGGTAATCTGAAAAATGGCGGTCAAGTACAAGGATTACTATGAGATATTGGATGTCAGCAGAAACGCCGCAGAGAAGGAGATTAAGTCGGCATACAAAAAGCTGGCGCGGAAGTACCATCCCGACCTTGCCACAGGCAGCGAGAAGAAGGAAGCTGAAGAGAAGTTCAAGGAAATTAATGAAGCTTACGAGGTTCTCAAAGATTCCGAGAAGCGCAAGAGGTATGATGCTCTTGGAAGCAACTGGAAACATGGTATGAACTTCACTCCACCGCCCGGATTCGGGGGGGCACAGTTCCAGTATGTAAACTTCGAAGACCTTGGGGGCATGGGCGGCTTCAGTGATTTCTTTGAGAGTATGTTCGGCAGAAGTATGGGCAGCGGGTTCGGCGGAACTGGCGGATTCAGGGGCAGTCCTCGACCCCTGAAGGGGGCTG
>JAUWIL010000108.1 GCA_030605385.1 Methanobacteriota archaeon | reverse complement strand
TCCACGCTTACCTCTGCTCCCGTTATTGTGCCGGTCGTGTTGATCATTATCTCCTTTAGCGGTATGTTCGCCTTATATATGGGCATCCTGGCAGGCGTATCCGGCGTTATCTTTGTCCACCTCTGGGCTGCTTTGTTGGTGTCCCCTCCACTGCTGTCAGAATATGATGCCTGTTGCTGCACCTGAACCGTGCCATTATTCTGGTTCAGCAGGTCTTCCCATGTGCCCGTAATATCGTTTCCAGAGTAATCTTCACTTACATTAATGGTGTATCCAACACTCGTGACATTCAGCAGTGCAAAGAGTAGCTTCTGGCTAGAGTTGTAGACTGCAGGGTCGTCATCCGAGAGCTGCACTTCAGTGCCGTTTTTGTATTTGAATACAGTACTATCACTGACATAAGAAACGCCAGCAGGAAGGTACTCAACAACAGCTCCAATCTCGATGTCTGAGATGCTCAGTGTTACGCATGCTTCATAGCCAATACATAGTGTGGACGGAAAAAGGTCTCTCGTCACCCCTGATGCGGATGCAGCGCCGCTCAGCATCAGCAGAATAACAATAGGCAGCAGCATGGTCACAATGCATCTTACGTTCTTTTTGGTCATTCTAAATAAGCCTCCCTGCAGGTTTCAGTATTTTACGTTTTCAGTCTGGATGATTAGAGCAAGGTAGTATTGGAGTAAGGTAGTATTAACTTTTTCTATGTTAAGTAACACTAAATGCTAATTATAAAAATAATTTTCAGACAAAATCAGAATGTAACTGTAATATCGTATTAAAACCAAAAACTTCGAATCAGCTTATATCCAAACCAGGATAAGGGTGAGAGAAGAAGGAATAAGGGTATAGTGCAGGGGTATGGTGCAGGGGTATGGTGCAGGGGTATGGTGCTATAGACCTAAATATGAATCATATGGATTGAAACTCAACAGGTAAAAATATTAACAGCGCCCATCAAGCTTTTGATGTTTTTATCTATTGATTAGTTTTTATCCATTAATCAAATCTGTTAACGGTATTTCAGATTTTGTCAAAATTATGATGTTTATGCGGATGAAAATGCCTGTCAATCACGCTGTTGAGCTGTTCATGCGTATGCTCATGTATGTGGAGGTGGACATGCCCGTCTTTGCCTTCTATTGTCCTTGTTAAGTGTTCAATAGATTCCTCTACTGACAGAGGGAGTTCTTCACAATTGTATCCAAAGCACCTCAAAATCTCAAACAACTTCACAACTTCTGGCACTTCAAGGTTCACTTCTCTCAGCAAGTCTGCATTTTCAAATATCTCTTTGACAGTTCCATACGCAAGTATTGTTTTGTTAAGGACATACGCCCTTTTGGCAATCTCGGGAACTGCGTTCACGTCGTGAGTTGCGGTTATTATCGTTTTACCCTCACTGTTCAGCTCTTTTATTGTCCTTATTAGTTCAGTCCTGCTTTTTGGGTCCATGTTGGAAGTGGGCTCATCAAAAACCAGTATCTCCGGTTCCATGGACAGGATGGTAGCGAGTGCGACTCTTTTCTTCTCTCCGAAGCTGAGGTTGTGCGGGCATTTATTCCCATAGCCGGTCAGACCGACCATTGAAAGTGCACTGGCAACCCTCTTACCCACATCTTCTTCCGAGAGCCCGAGGTTGATTGGTCCGAATGCAACATCGTCGAACACGGTTGGCATGAACATCTGGTCATCTGGATCTTGAAAAACGATTCCGACTTTTTTTCTTATACTCCTTATATCTCCATCATCCATACCCTCTTCGAATATCTCGATGCTGCCTTTTTCGCTTCTCAGAATTCCGTTCAGGTGTAGTAAAAGCGTAGACTTTCCTGCGCCATTTGGTCCTAGGAGGACAACAGACTCGCCCTCAAAGACGTCAAGCGAGACATCCTCCAGTGCCAGGGTCATATCCTGATATCTGAAACTTAGATTTTTGATACATACTGCTTTTTTCATACTATCCCTGCAAAGCAATGCAGCCCAATTGCTATTCCGATAACCGGAAATGCCTTAAGCCAGTCTTTATCACGTAATTTAAATGGATGTGACGTTCTGATATTTCCAACATACCCTCTTGAAACCATCGCATTATATACTCGCTCAGATCGCTCATAGCTTCTGACAAAAAGCATTCCAATTGCTTTTCCAAGTGTACGGGGTGTTTGCATGCTTAACCTCATCGCGAAGCCTCTTGAGTTCATAGACCTCAGCATAGATTGAAGTTCGCTGGTAAGGACAAAGATGTATCTGTATGTAAACATCACCATCTGCACAAGTTTGTTCGGAACCTTTAGGGATTCAAGTGCTTTGATTGTAGTGCCGAATTTCATCGTGCCGATCATAGGAAATATTAGCAGCGCAGCCGAGAATGCCCTGACACATATCAGCAAGGCGTATGTTACCCCTTCATAGGTTACACTGAGGACATGGAACCTATATAGCTCGGTTCCCTGCACGGTAAACGGCATGATTAAAAAAAATGGCAGTATGAAAAAAGAAACCCATTTTAGATAAACGCCAACAAATCGCAGCGGAATCTTCGAGATGAAAAGCATAATGACTGCGACGATTAGACCGATGAATGCCAGCTTAAGGTCATATAGCAGGACGATGGAAAAGATCAGAATGAGGATTGAAACAAGCTTTACTCTGGGGTCCCAATCATGTATAGGTGAGCTCAGCGCGGAATATCTGTCAATCTCAGGGTACTGAATCATTTTCCACTCCTTTCCGGGCTTTCCAGCCCATGTATCCGGTTGCAGCTCCTGCTAACCCGACCAGATACCCGATGCCTGCGATTACACGGAGATACAATGGCACCTCCCCAGTTATGCTTCCGGCTCCACCCATAACTGTTCCATCAATAACGGTTTCTGCTCGATGACCTCCTAATCCTTCTGCGACCACTCTCCATGTACCACCAGGTGTTGGCTCGAAGCTGAACCAGCCTGTTTCGTTGGTTTTTCCTTCCGCATACAGGCTCTCCACTCCCGACACATTTCGATAGACTTTAACATCAAAATTCTGTGCAGGATCTCCACCACCAAAGTACACCTTGATGTCTATTCTCCCGACCTCGGGTTGTATGTGCACTCTGTGAGCGCATGCAACTCCGGATACGAGCAGCAGCAATAATGCCGCAATAATAAGTCTTCTCATGCTTTCACCCCTATAATTTCTGGTTTCACCTTCTTGAGAAATGCAATGATGGAGCCAACAGCGATCGCCTCGATTAAAATTATAGGGACATGGGCTGCTGCAATGAGCATTACCACTTTTTCGAACTCCCTGCCAGTTGTAAGCAGCGCTACCGAGAGCAAGACCACGGCAAGAAAAACTGCAGCCCCTCCGGCAAATGCACCGAATAACTCCTCTTTTCTCTGAATTTTTGTTGTACTTCCAAGCTTAAATATGCCATGTGCTACCAGCGCAGGTACGCCCATGTTAACCGTGTTGATCCCGATGGTGGTTATGCCCCCGTGCTGGAAAAGGAGCGCCTGTAGAGTCAGTGCGATGAATATGGATGGATATGAGAATATCCCGAGCATCACACCTGCGAAGCCATTGAGTACAAAATGGGCGGAAGTCGGACCAATCGGTATGTGTATCAATGAGGCAACGAAGACAGCCGCTGTGATGATTGATAGCCTTGGAATATCATAAGCCCTCATTTTTCTGAGAGTCCAAGCTAACAGCACTCCTGTGACCATATATCCAGCGATCCAGACCTCTGGAGCCAGAACTCCGTCCGATATATGGACCAAAATTTGGTCTCCGTTATTGTGATTACGTTCTGCGTTTCAGCAGCACTATGCATGCTACTGCAAGTAGGCCAGTAATGGCAAACACTACTTCAAAACCAGGTTGTGATGGTGCGGGTGTTGCCGCTGCCGTTGTTGCAGTTGTTGTACTTGTTGTAGTCGATGTCGTTACTGGTGGAAATGCATTTAGCACGGGGACTATGATAATCCCCCTCTGCGTTAGCCCATTTTCCTCTGGCCCATATGCACCAATAAACCAGATTCCAGGCTCATCCAGAGTGTATGCAAACTCTCCGTTTGCGTTGGTTTTCGTCACCCGCGTGAACATCATGGGTGGGTCATACGGATACATCTCCTCAGCTTTTGTTACAATGCCATCTGCGACATCCTCTGTGTGATACACTTCAACTTCAACATCTGCGTTCTGCATTGCGCTTCCCTTGTAGAGCGCCTTTCCGGTGAACACAAAACCCTCCTCAAGTCCGTAAGGTCGTGTGTAGGGCACTGCCTCAGCGTTCTGCCCGATTACACCGTCCCATCCGGTCCACATCTCCTCACCGCAGTGAACGACTGCCTTCACGTAATCTATCAGCGCCTCACCTTCGTCTTCGTATTTCGTTGTTATTATCCAGTCACCCATCTTCGTAACGGTGAATGAAACCTGGTACGCTACCTTACCTCCCACCGTTATCTGAGTTGGTGTTAATGTTGTTGCCGTCCCGTCTGGGTCCACTGCGCTCACCTCTGGCACAGATGTCATGTCGAACAAGATGTGCTCATAAGGATGCCCCCATACTATCCAGACAGTCTTTGTCTCGCCAAGCTCTGCGATGTAATCCTCAGGCGTTACATCCATGTCTCCACCAGGGTAGACCATGGTGAAATGTGCACTTGCCATTCCCGTGCCGAGCAATAGCATTCCCATTATTACTATTACAATTACATATCTGTTTATTTCCATATTTTTTCACATCCTAATTTAGTAACACTATTCTACAAAATTGTAATACTGGCTATTTAAACCCTCCGAAAAACAGTAGTGTATCCAAAAACAAGAAAAATCTTTGATTTTCTTGTATGAACGCATTTCAAAACCCACTATATGACTAGGGTGTTTGCGGAACGTAGTTCCGCCACATATCTCGAAGCAAGATACTCTGGTCAGATCGATGAAGACTGCTACACAAAACTGATCAAAGCTCTTAAATTAGAAGGTATCCTCTACACTGGTAAGCAAGGGGGTGACATATCCCCCCTAGTTTACACACGCAAGCAGAGATAGAGCGTTGGCATAATGTAAAATCAATAGGTAGTAAGGGGGCAAAATTAATACACACCAGTTTATTTCTATCTCTTGTTCATACTTTACATATAAAAAGTAAGATTACGTGCTACTAAAATAGAAAAACTTATTACTATTAGTTACAATACGATGTTTGGATGTTTTGCCATGCTACATTAGAGGTGCAGTTCTTCCATAAAACCGAATAACAACATGACATATAACTGCGTTATAGCATGGAAAATCTCCCATCGAAATGGAGAGGGGAACCGATAGGTGAATGCCTCCCTGAATACTGAGTTTGCCAGCACAGTATGTGCAGTCGCCGAAATGTCCTCTCTCTAACTCCTCTTAAATAGACAATCCTCTTGAATAGATGGCTTCCACGGATGAACTGACTATACGCAAGTAGCCGGATATTTTCAGAGGACAATCGAAACACCCTTTGAGTTTAAGATACGAACACCTATAATGAAATGGCAAAATTGAGCGGATACAACCAGATTAATGCAGAATACTTCAATCTCAAACATACACTCGAGTGCGGACAGATATTCCGCTGGACAATCTCAGGAAACTGGTATCATATTATCACAAGCGGTACGATCCTGAAGATTCGGCAGAAAGGTTCAAGATTGCTATTCAAGACCAATATCGAGGGTAATCCCCATGAATTTGTGAAGTACTTTTTTAGGCTGGATGATGACCTGCCACTCATACTCGAAAGCATACGTAAAGACAGTTTGATACGGAAGGCTGTGAAGAAATACTACGGTTTACGCATCATACGCCAGCAGCCATGGGAATGCCTTTTATCGTATTTATGCTCGGCGAACTCGAATATACCCAATATAAAGCGCATGCTTGACAATCTGGCGCAGGCCTACGGCAGCAGCGTTAATTTTGAGGGCGAGTCATACCGCCTGCTGCCGCATCCTGGTGACCTTGCAAATACCAGTCGTGAAGAACTGGCATCATGCAAG
>JAUWIL010000130.1 GCA_030605385.1 Methanobacteriota archaeon | reverse complement strand
TCGGTTATTACGAGTCCGAATGGTTCGTATCTCGTTGGAAAAACGAATATGTCTGATGCAGCATAATATTTCCTGGCATCGTTACTTGGCCATACAAAAATTATCCTGTCTCTGATACCAAGCTTACCTGCAATCTCAGCGTATGGCTTCGGATTATCTCCACCAACCACAAGCAAGTACAGACTGCTGTCCTTAAGTGTCGAAATAGCTTCTATTATGTGGCGCAGACCCTTTCTATCAAACTCCCACCCAACAAAGCTTAGAATCGTGGAATCCCTGGGAATGCCATACTCACTGCAAACAGTCTGACGAAACTCCTGCCTCGCATTCGGATCAAACTCTTCCAGATTCACGCCGCTGTGTATTACGCAGATGTTCTCCACATCCAAACCATGCTGTTCCATCAGCTCCTGCTTGACGATGTTTGATATGGCAATTACCTTCTTGCAATTACCCTGCCTATAGTTGTGCCCCTCAATAGCCAAAACAACCCAATCCGCAGGTCTCGGAGTGAAGGGTCTATTCCTCTCCATATTGTACTGCTTCACCCATGCACTATGACAGCTCTGAGCTGTCACAACGTCTTGGGATAATGCTTCCGCGCTCTGAATATTAACCACATCAAAATCATATTTTTTGTCAAGTTTGCCTAAAATGAGTTCATTCTTAATCGCATTTGAGAATATCCGCAATGATGGCGGATTTGTGATTACAGGTGATTCATGAACCTTCAATCCAGAGACTTCATAATCATAAAATGAGGTTACCAAATGAACCTCGTGCTCCTTCACAAAGTGCTCGGCCAGCTCGGCTACATATCTCGAGATGCCTCCAGATTTCTTAAAATACGTTGTTGTCAAGCAGATTCTCATTTTATTCCCTGACCCTTTCGAAATGTGCATATAACAAAATTGAGTGAGCAATACGTTCAAATTACAAAGATAGATATAAAGATGAATAAATACGGCATCTAGTCAGCCAAAAAGCTGGCGATTGAATCCGCAATCATGCGAATATCAGCTTCATGTAAACCCTGATGCACTGGAATAGATAATATTTCACTCGCGTTGCGCTCAGTAATGGGTAGCGCGCCTTTACCCAGACCAAGATCTGCATACGCCTCCTGCAGATGCAGAGGTATTGGATAGTGAATATCCGTAGCAACGCCGTTATCTCTAAGCCATGCTCTTAGAGATTCTCTGCGCCCGTTTCCGACTCTAATAACATATTGATGATATACGTGCTTAGAATTATCATTCCTCAGGGCAGGTGTTGCAATATCCTCCAGCCCGCCGAGAAGTTTATTATAAACTGATGCGTTCTTCCTGCGCTGTTCATTCCATTCGTCAAGTCTTTTTAGCTTGACCCGAAGTATGGATGCCTGAATCTCATCCAGCCTGCTGTTATAGCCTTTAATTATATGCCTGTACCTCTGAGTCTGACCGTAATCCCTCAGCAGTTGCAGCTTCCCTGCAATACCTTCGTCGTTTGCGGTAATCATCCCACCGTCGCCATATGCACCCAGATTCTTCGTTGGATAAAAGCTGAAGCAGCCTGCATTTCCGATCGAGCCAACTTTCATTGAATCATATTCAGCTCCATGCGCCTGGCATGCATCCTCTACCACAACCAGGCCGTGCCTATCAGCTATCTCCATTATCGGCTTCATATCTGCCGGATATCCGTATAGGTGCACTGGTAGTATGCATTTCGTTCTGTCAGTTATTTTGGCTTCTATCCCGTTGACATTTATGTCATAGGTTTCATCTACATCCACGAATACCGGCTTTGCGCCCGAATAGGATATTGCCGCCACAGTAGGGAATGCCGTATTGGCAACGGTTATGACTTCATCGCCCGGCTTGATCCCACATGATCTAAGTGCTAACTGTAGCGCATCGGTGCCAGATGCTACTCCAACCGCAAATTTTACCCCACAGTATTCTGCAAACTCCTTCTCAAACGCCTGAACTTCCTCTCCAAGTATGAAGATGCCTTTCTCGAGTACTCTGTCTATCGCCTCCCGTATATCTGATTTTATGCCATCATATTGTCCCTTAAGATCTGCCATATTGACAACATGTTTACCAGTATTCAGATCTGTTCACCTCGTAGAACTCTATCGTCTTCCTGATTCCGTCCTCTATGCTGACGGTCGGCTTCCAGCCTAAAGCGCCGTTTATCTTACTGATGTCTGCAACGTAGTCTCCGATATCAATTTTTCTCCTCTCTTCTGGCATAGGATACAATTCATATCTCCCTTTTCCGGCAGCTTGCATTATGATTTTAACCAGATCTGTTATCCTTATGCTCTGTCCCCCAAGGTTGAATGCCTCGCCTTCAGAGCTCTTGCTGGCAGCCGAGAGAAGTATTGCTTCAACAACATCATCAACATAGTTGATATCCCTGAGCTGTGACCCATCGCCGAATAGTTGTATCGTCTCATCGTCCATTGCCTTTCTGATAAACCAGCCTATAAATCCCTGTCGCGGGTGGCGCATCTGGTGTCTTGGACCGTACGTGTTTGTAAGCCGCAGAGATGTGGTTCTCATGCCGTACGCTCTGTGATATAGAAGATGGTACTGTTCGCAGGCATGCTTGGTTATGCCGTTTGTATCTGTCGGGTCTATCGGATGTTTCTCATCGACCGGCAGATGCTGGGCTCTGCCGTACTGGCTTCTTGTCCCGGTATACACGATCTTTACATTATCGTTATGCTCTCTGCAAGCCTCAAGAAGTATGATGTGTCCCCTGCAGTTGATATCAAGGTCTGTAAGTGGATTTGTCATGCTGTCAACGTGGCTGAGCTGCGCTGCAAGATTGAATATATAATCCTTATCAACAACCAGCTTACCAACCATATCTTCATCCCTGATATCGCCGACCTCCACGATGATCTGATCTTTAACATCATCTATGTTGTAATGATTGCCGCCCATATTCGGAAGAAGTGCATCAAGTATCGTAACCTCAGCACCCAATTCGACGAGCCGTATAGCAAGATTGCTGCCTATGAATCCGAGCCCGCCAGTTATCAGTACTCTTTTACCGCCGAACGTTTCTTCATGCGTTCTCGTCATTTCCACTCACCATCAATATGCATGTTCCACTGAACAGATTCGGCATCATCGCTGCAAGAGCGCTCTCTCTGATGCTGTCCAATCCCAAGAATGTGCTTCTCTCTATGGTCAAACCAATTTCTGATGTTTGCGGAACGCAGTTCCGCAACAGTCCGAAAAAGCGTTGCTTTTTCGGACATGCATATCTTTTAAAATCCTTGTATGAAAACATGTGAATATGCCTTGTATCATACCAGTTTCTGCCGTACAGGGTTGATCTCGGCATCCTGCCAATAAGCATCATCTCTCCCCTGGCTATGATGTGTGCAAAATTTGGAAAGCTGACTATGACCTTTCTTCCGACTCTTACGGCTTCTCCAAGAACGAAGTCAGGTCTGTAGACCATCTGAAGTGTCACATTTATAATAACGTAGTTGAACGATTTGTCAGGGAAATTGAGCCCCATATCTATATCGCCATGCACGGCATGAATGCCTTTTAATTCTGCTTGGTCTACACCATTTTTATCTACCTTAATTCCCCATACCTCGCAACCCTTTTCCTTTATCAGTCTCTCTCCAAGCGAGCCGTCACCGCATGCAAGGTCAAGTACCTTTGATTTTTCCTCAACCCAGTTTACAATATGCGCATACTCCGGTCTATCAGTTCTCGATATTGAAATTGCCGGATCAGCGTAATTATAGTCCGAGAAATACTTTTTGTTAGTCTTATCTGCTACTTCATGATTGCTGTTAACGGCTTCCACCACCACTGATTTTCAATGTACCACCTTATTGTACCCCTTATAGCATGGTCAAATCCGTGCTCGGGCTTCCAGCCCATCTCAGACATCTTTGACACATCCAGTGAATAACGCCTATCGTGACCCTGGCGGTCAGGCACATATTCCATAAGAGATTCCGGTTTGCCGAGTTCATCCAGAATAATGTGAGTTATCTCAAGGTTGGTCCTCTCATTGCCAGAGCCAATATTATAAATTTCCCCAATGCTGCCTTTTTCGTAAACAAAATCAATGGCTGAGCAGTTATCGACGACATAAATCCAGTCTCTCACGTTCAGCCCATCGCCATATAACGGCAGGCTCATGTCATTGATGGCTCTTATTATGAAAAATGGTATTAGCTTCTCGGGGTATTGATAGGGTCCAAAGTTATTAGAGCTGCGTGTTATAAGCACAGGCAGCCCATACGTCCTGTGAAATGCATTCACAAGCAGGTCGGCACCCGCCTTGCTTGCAGAGTAAGTCGAAGAAGGATCCAGAGCGTCTCCCTCCCTGAACGAACCTTCCTCAACACTTCCATAAACCTCGTCCGTACTTATCTGGATGTAGCGCTCTATACCATGTTTCCTGGATGCTTCTAAGAGGTTATATGTCCCAAGAATGTCTGTCCTGACAAACACACCGCCCTCTATTATAGATCTGTCCACATGCGTCTCGGCTGCAAAGTTGAATATAACGCCACATCCATCTACAGCCTTCTCGACATCGTCCCGGTTGCACACATCCCCTTTTATGAATGTTATCCTGTCCATGACGTTCTGAAGATTCTCGGTGCGCCCGGCATAGGTTAGTTTGTCAAGCACGGTT
>JAUWIL010000030.1 GCA_030605385.1 Methanobacteriota archaeon | reverse complement strand
GTGTTTTCTGTGATTGTTTGAGAACACTATTGGGGGGCTACAACTTAAAATAATCGGCTACAAGAGGTGGGGCAAATCAAACAGGCAAAGGTTTTCTACAAAGCCCCTTTTATGTCAAATCACCTCTCAAAAAATTCGGAAAGATAAATATTGTGTTGAAATCGAAAAAAATGAAACTATTGGTGGAACCCTTAGAATAGATAGTTATATCCGTGCAAACATGATCTTCACAGCAAATAAAATACAAATACTCAAAAAGTTCTGCAGGATAAAAGATAAAGAATACAAAGAGGCAGTAAATATTATTAATAACCTCATTAAAAAATAAGTGCTCTTGGGACTTCTTTGCTACACTCGCTCGCCAACTTTGAATTTTTCGGCTTCGCCGAACGTTGTACTAAAATCCAATCCCTCCAAGTATTCGGGGGCAACTAACAGCGATTTAACGGTTTCGCTCGGTTGCACCTCGCTAACCCCAAATCCGCCTTCGGCGGACTTCGTTAAATCGCATACGTTAGGTGAAATCGCTTCGGGCGGGCTTTTAGAAAGTTTTGTATCTATTGATGTAACCAATGATTAAGGAGGAAATAAAATGGACAAGAAGAAGACAAAAAAAGTTGTGAAGGAAGCCTACGGCAAGATTGCTCAAGGGCAAGAAGGTTGTGGATGTGGCACTTGTGGGCCAGACACCAAAGAATTTGCTAAATCCGTTGGCTATTCAGAAGAAGAACTGAAAGCTGTCCCAGATGAGGCCAACTTGGCTCTCAGTTGCGGAAATCCAACAGCCTTAGCCAGTCTTAAGGAGGGCGAGGTGGTGCTTGACCTTGGTTCAGGTGCCGGATTTGATTGTTTTCTGGCTGCAACAAAAGTCGGCCTAAATGGTAAAATTATTGGCGTGGATATGACACCTGAAATGGTTGAAAAAGCAAGAGACAATGCAAAAAAGAATGGCGTTGAAAATGTTGAGTTTAGACTTGGCGAGATTGAAAATTTACCTATGGAAGACAACTCAGTTGATGTTGTCATAAGCAACTGTGTTATCAACTTATCGGCTGATAAGCCAATGGTTTTTCAAGAGGTTTATAGAGTTCTAAAGCCAGGTGGCAGAATAGCGATTTCTGATATTGCCATCCTTAAGGAACTTCCTAAGAAAATTCAGGAGAGCATTGAAGCTTACGTGGGTTGTGTTGGAGGGGCAATGCTTATTGACGAGTATAAAAAGATTGTTGAAGCATCGGGGCTGAAGGATGTAAAAGTTACGGTCAAAGGTACATCTGCTTGCATCGATCCTAATACAAAAGACCCGATAGGCAGAGCTATTTTAGATGGCTTAGGAAAGAATGAATCTCTTGGGAGGTATGTGGTCAGTATTTATGTAGAGGGACATAAATGATGAAGATTGAAGCCCGCCCTTCGCGACTCTCCGTCGCTTCGCTCGCTCGGTGCTACCGCACTTGCCTAACAGCAGATAAAGGGGGAATCTTTGAAAGGTTCAAAGAGCTGATGAGATAAGTAGATGGAAGCAACCAAGCAAAGCGCTACGCACTTCGGGTCGCCTAACAGCGTGTTTGCGGCTCGCTTTGCTCACCCAAATGCGTTCGGCACTTCGCAAACACGCGATACGTTAAATGCAATTGAGTTCTCGCTAATTACAAAAAAGGGAAGGGGGCGGCATCCTACGGACAGCTTTGCAAGAAATTAAATGATTGGCAGGTTAACTCTAAATGATAAAAGTCAAAAAATAAGATTTGTCTACTTAAGGTTATATCTTATAGTAAAAACATGAAGGTACTATTATGAAAGTACTATTCATAAAAAAAGAATGTGAATTATCTTTTGTTTCTAAGTCTATTGGCTGGCGTTCTTCTTATCAGTGGTTGTGTATCACAAAATGCAGGTGAGAATATCACTGACCAGCCGCCATTGGTAAACGATACTGATGTTATAGATGAGATAATCACGCCAGAAGTATTCGATGTCAAGATCAGCTCTTTTACCTGTGCTTGGACCGTTAAGACAGACCAATACGGAAACAAGAATGACTGCGTACGCATCATCTCAAAAGGAACAGCTCAAGGGCCTGTTGGTGCGCGAGTTGAACTCCCTCTTCTTTCCTAGTCAGATGACCTATTTGACTGCGGTGTATGGAAGCATAGTACAGGAGCTTTGATAGCAGTAGGTCACACTTGTTCAAGGAGAGAGGGAGATCCAGATACGATGAACTGGACCGTTGACACAGGAGGCAATGACTGTCCTACCAAGTATGGTTTCAACAATAACAGGAAATACAGCGTCAAGATCTATAATGATAATGAAATCTCTCCCTTAGCAGTAGACAATAAGACTACATCTTGCCAGTAATCTAAATCATAAGATTAAAGTATCTAAATCATAAGATTAAAAAGATTAAAGTTAATAAAAACAAAGTTCAGAGGTGTACAATATGAAAAAAATTATTTCTTTGATGGTATTGTTAGTTGTGCTGATGCTTTTAACAGGTTGCGTGCAGCAGGCTCCAGATCAGCAGCAGACTCAGCAACAAACACAGGCTTCACAGGAAACACCTACAAGGACACAACCAGAGGAGTCTTCAAAATTTAGTTTCAATATGCTCTACAACTATGGTCTGATAAAAGAATATGAATATAAGATAACTTCAAGCGCTGGCGGACAGCAGAATACCATTAATATGAAGTATAAGATCAGCTCAGACACAGCGAATGGAAAAGCAGCATGGCTTCAGCAGTCTGACATGGATTTGCAAGGAAGCACAGCAACAGTAAAGATGTGGCTGGATAAGAATTCACTTGCATGCTTAAAAACATTAACTGTAGTGAATGTGGCTGGCCAGACAATACAGCAGGAAGGTCAGTGCCCAACAGAAGGGGCAAACTCAGATTCTACAACTGCTGATGCTGTAGTGAACTATGTGGGCAAGGAATCTGTGACAGTGCCTGCAGGAACATTCAGCGCAAAGAAATATGAATCAGATGGTGTATACTACTGGATAGCTGATAATGTGCCTTTGCCATTGAAAGTTTCGTATGGTGGCGAAGAATCGATGTTCATGGAGCTGGTAAGTTACAAGTAAGCTTTTTGATTTTTTATTTTATTTTATTTTTTTAACAGTAGTTAGTTGCTGGCAAAAAAACGGACGCCCCCTTCCCTAACGAATCTTAGTCTATTTCACAGAATTGATATGCAAGAACTCAACTTCTCCGGTTTTTTTGCTACGCAAAAAATCCTCGACCACATTGCATTCTCCTCCCTTCGGTCGGGTCCTTTAACACGCGGCTATCTGGCTCGCTTCGTTGCACTCGCTCGGCCCAAATTCCCCTTCGGGGAACTTCAGATATCCCCCAACCGTTATACGCCATTTTTGGAGAATTGGCATTTGAACGAGGTAAAAATGTCTGAGGTAAATAAATTGTGGATACAGTCCGTTCCTACTCACCCACTACAACTCTTCGGGGCTAAAATAAAAAGACTGTGCGCGTGCATTACTGTTTAGCTGTCCGCGGGTCTGTAACTTTTCCCTCTACCGCGCTCGCTGCCGCGGTCGCGGGACTGCAAAGATATATCTCTGCCTTGTTGTTGCCCATGCGCCCCTTGAAGTTGCGGTTCTGTGTGGAAAGTGCCTTTTCACCATCACCAAGGGCTACCGTTCTGCCGATGCAGAACCCGCATCCAGGTGCGCATACTGCCGCACCCGCCTTGAGAAGTGTTTCGATGATGCCCTCCTTTGTGGCTTCTATTAAAACGCTTCTACTCGCCGGATATACGATTAATCTGATGTCCTTGCTAACCCTTTTATTCTTAAGTATCATGGCTGCGGTTCTAAGGTCTTCCAGCCTGCCGTTGGTGCACGAACCTATGCACACCTGATCTACCTCCAGTCCCTCGAGCTCGCTAACAGGCTTAACATTATCCACCCTGTGCGGGCAGGCGATCATCGGCTCAACCGCGGCCGCATCCACATTAATCTCGTCTGCATAAACTGCATTCCCATCGGACTTTATCTCTTCATACTCACCGGCGCGCCCGTACTTTTCGAGAAATAATCTTGCCTTTTCATCGGCAGCGCATATGCCTGTTTTGGCGCCAGCTTCTATCGCCATATTGGTCATGGTCAGCCGCGATTCGACGCTCATATTATCCACCGTACTGCCCACAAATTCCATGCTCATATAGGGTGCGCCGTCGGCACCTATCTCTCCTATCACGTGCAGTACCACATCCTTCGAAGGCACCATGTCAGGCAGTCTGCCGTCAATGTTTACTCTGAATGTTTCGGGTACCTTCATCCATGTCTTGCCGTACACCATGACAGCCGCAGTATCTGTGCTGCCCATACCTGTTGCAAAGGCTCCAAGCCCGCCGTGCGTGCATGTGTGAGAGTCTGCCCCCACCACCACCTTCCATGGAGCAGCGTACCTCTCCACCACGATCTGGTGGCACACTCCATCGCCGTTCTCGTAGAAGTCGATCCCGTTCTCACGTGCGAATGTGCGCATGAAGCTGTGGACGTTCGAAACGTCCTCGCTGGGTGATGGTGAGGCATGGTCGCATATACCTGCAACACGGCCGCGGTCAAACACCTTTCGCGTCCCCAGAGCATTTTCCATCTGCTCTATTGCAAGAGGCATAGTACCGTCATGTGAAAAAACAAAGCTGACAGGAGTTATTATGAGAGCCCCTGCACTGACATCCCTGCCGCTGCTTCTTCCAAGTATTTTTTCTGCCATCGTCATGCCGTCAGAATTCATGATAGCGCCTCCTTTTCCCCTTTACCAATACGTATTTATCTAACCTTTAACCTAAATACAGTTATAAGCATGTCGTTTGAGATATATATGTATTCAACTAAAACACTCCGATAGAGGTCATTTTGGTTCCCCCTGGTTATCAGTTTGGCTGGCGGTGAAATGTTGGCGAAGAAGAACGATGGTATAATACTCAAGGCAGCGGCATATCTGGCTGAGGAGATTGGAGCTGATGCCATCATAATACTAACCAGTAAGAAACAAAAGCGCAGACTCAGAACCGAAATACCTGTGCTCTACGTCTCAAAGGAGTTCTCACCAATAGTGGACTATATGATGGGTTCAGATCTGTCATCCGATGTTGCATGTATGACCATGAACCGCATAGAACAGGTGCGCAACGCGGCAGTGGGTGCATTCATGGACGGTGAAATCAAGGGCAACCTGATCGTGGGCGTTACCGATTTTAACAGAGTAGATTCCATCGTCATATTGGACTTATCTGAAGTCGAAACCGTCTCAAGGCTCAAAGACTGTGCTGAACGCGTTAGCATGAATGTACTCCGTTCGACCCTGCAGCTGGCTCTGGATATTGGAAAAAAAGGATATGAGGGGAGGAGTATCGGTACTGCCTTTATCATAGGAGATTCAGAAGAAGTGCTCAAGCGCTCCCACCAACTGATATTGAACCCTTTTGCAGGCCATCCCGAGAGTCGCCGCTATATTACGGATCTTGAGAATTGGGAGACCTTGAGAGAATTCTCCCAGCTCGATGGTATCTTTGTGATCGATGACAGGGGTATGGTAATTACTGCTGGAAGGTATATCGATGTCGATGCAAAGCACGTCAAAACCCAGAAAGGACTTGGCGGCAGACACATTGCCGCTGCAGCTATTACCCGCGACACGCAGGCTGTTGTTGTAACCGTATCTGAGACTGGCGGCACTATCCGCGTATACAGAGACGGACTGCCGATAGTGAAGCTGGAGTCGGGTTTGAGATGACACAGAAGCAGTTAAAGCCGCTTATTTTTATTGTCTTGATTGCTGTCTTGTTGCTCGTTCTGCTTTATTTTGGTGCATACCAGCCGCCAGATAAGAAGCCTGCCAATACATCCCTATTGACAGGTAAGTATGAGCTGAACATGACTGCCCCATACAATGCCACGGGAAATACCACAATATATTACCTGACTGCCGAAGATACGTATAGTGTCATCAACCACATACGCAGAGGCGACGGAGTGAGTTCGGTGCCTATTTACAGATCGGGATTTCTTCAGATGAGTACTGGACCTGAATTTGTTACCGATATACTTGTTCTCGATGAAAATAATGAATCAGTTAACTACACTGTTGTGAGCTGGCAGCAGGGATTTAAAATCGAACTTGATAATGCAACGCGAGGTATGATTGCCTACACCATGAAGAAAGACCCTACATTGAACCAGCTTGAAGTGACACATCCTGATTTTACTGATACTGCTGTAGTAATACTGCCGTATAACCACACCACCGGCAATATGCTGCTGGGAATTGCTTCTCCCGAGCCGGACGATATAATGTATGATGAGAATGGTAGGATAATGCTGATATGGGGTGGGGAGGACCATATAAGGGTTGGCTACTATCATGAGTCAACACCTGCGAGGATTCTTCTGCTGATGGTGACCACCTTTACCGTCATATTGGCTGTTATTTTCGTGCACCTGCATAGAGTGAAAAGGCTCAGGGAAATCAGGATGCATCTGGAGCAGTCCATAAGCAAAGAAAAGTAGGGCAGCGTGTCTGATATGAGATGGGAGAAAGCAGATAATGATATCCGAGATCAGTTGTTGTGCAGTCTTAAAGATATCGTATCAAAGTTTGATGATTCTGATACTGCAGTTGCATTTTCCGGCGGGGTTGACAGTACACTGCTCGCAGCAATGACCAAGCTTGATACACCACTGTACACAATTGGAATGAAAGACTCTTATGACCTGATTCAAGCAGAGCGTACGGCGGCACTCATGGGGCGAAGAAAATGGCACAGAAAACTGATAATAAACGTGAGAATGATTGAGGAAAAAATACCTCATGTAGCTAAGATGATTGATATGGTTACACCGATGAATGTAAATCTGGCGCTTGCACAGCACTTCGTTGCAGATGCCGCATCATGCGATGGTATTAAAGTACTTATATCTGGTCAGGGTGCAGATGAAATTTTTGGAGGTTACAGAAGGTATGTGAAGGTTATTCATGAGCACGGCAGTTCTGCAGCCATGGAACTGATAGAGAAGGATACCGGAGAAGTGAACGGAATAGTTCAGGGCAGAGATATACCAGTAATAAAAGAGTGCGGTCTGACCCCGGTCATGCCGTATTTGTATGATGAAATCGTAAGTCTATCAAGAAGCGTGCCTTTAAGCCTCAAGATTGGAGAAGTGGGCGAGAGGTATGTTGGAAAATATCTACTGAGAGCTGCTGCCGACGGCGTGCTGCCGTCCGGTACAGCATGGAGTGATAAAAAATCAATTCAATACGGCACGGGCATCAAACGGAGCATGGAAAAACTCGCAAAAGCCAAAGGGTACACCGGCTACGGTTTCACAGGTAGATACATCAATTCATTGGTTGCAAGTACCAGATCTACAAGTGATAGAAA
Source organism: Methanobacteriota archaeon (assembly GCA_030605385.1). GTDB lineage: Archaea > Halobacteriota > Syntropharchaeia > JAUWIL01 > JAUWIL01 > JAUWIL01. Next base: position 9,937 of record JAUWIL010000030.1, on the reverse strand, counting down.
GTGCTAGAAGTCCATAGCAGTATAGATTTCCTTTCTAAGACCTTGCACCTGGGTGTCAAAGACCTTTCTGATCTTGTTGACCTGACCCGTAAGCATCATTAACATTTCATCCATGTCCCTGTAGGCAAATGGATCGAACTTACTCAGGGTCGATTCATCAAGACATGGCACTTTCAGCGGAACGAGCACTTTATCACCCCATATTGGGTGCGGCCCGTATTCCACCAGATCCCGGGCAGCCTGAATCAGGAAGAGTTCTGTCTCCTCGATTTTTGGTCCCGTGCCGCCCACAGGCTTGCGCTTTCCCTTCACATCTTCAAATATCGGTTTGGGGTCACCGCCGTCCATTTTATATTCAGTTCCAACACGACCTGTAGTATTGATCAAATAGCAATCCATACTGTCAGCTTCACCGCTTTCTGCAAGTTCAATACGCTTATGCAAAATGTCGTTGAACCTGTGTACATGGTCTGCATTGCGGGCCTTTTTGCCGATTATGAATGGATTATAAAGTGGCGAATATTTCTCTTCACCTATACCTTCTGCACTCTGGGCCGGGTGCCCCACCGTACGTCCCGCTGCGTATACTGCGGAGGCAAACTCGGGGTCTGCCAGCTTGACCCAGGCATAATCTGTAAGGTAGCCAGGTGATATGAATACCGCCATGTTCGGTGGAAAGTCGATATCTATCGACCCGTCAAAATTGGGCTTCATGTCCGAAAGATACATCACGGTACGCGCATTCTTGTTAGGTCTTCCTCTATACTGAAGGGATTCATCCAAAAAGTCCGGATTTCCGTCATCACCAATAGTGGTGTTCTCGTGGAATGCCCTCGGGCTCATGCCTGCTTTATATATGACTGTCTGACTCTCATCCACGTCCTCCGTCTTGGTCCATGCCCCATTTTCACTGCCCCGCACACTGTCTACAAAAAGACCGACTACATCATCGTTTTTTACGTACTGATCCTTGACTATACCAAGCACATCAAGACCACGCTCTTTATAGTATCTGGCGTTGCCTTCGTCAAACACATACATGCCGTGGGTACTCTTTCCGCTGCCTGTCAATCCCCATACAACCATCCCTATATCTTTCCAGCTGCCGTTTCTATCCTTTACGGTGAACTGCCTGCTGCCTGCATGCACGCCAGTGCCGCCCTGAAGATATGCGTGGTATATCCAGTGTGTAAGTGCCATCTTTTTCCATTCGCCCTGATAACTCGACACGCTGCCGAGTGTGAACCAATGCTCAGGGAACCTGATCATGAATATGGGGCGCTTACCGTCACTTCCAGGCATCGTTGCCGGGGTCCACAGACCCGGAAGCATCAGTGCCTCGGCATTTGGCTTGCTGCCTTCAGGTGGAGGGAATGTCAACTCGCGCCACCTCAGGGCGACATCCGGGTAATGGGCGTCGGTCCATATGCGGCAGTGAAACTTAACAGAATCGTGCTGACCATAAACTCCATCAGTCCTTATTAAAGTGTTGGGTGCAAGAACATATTCAAGAGCACTGCGCATGAGAAGTTTATGCTCGGGCTTCAGCTCGCTGCTGTCCTCAACAACATCTGTGTTGTCTTTACTGCGGCTCCATATGTTGCAGCCCCAACCGTAACTTCCATTTGCATACCGCTCCCCATAAAATTCCGCCTGTTCCTTCAGCCTGTCCAGGGTGGGGTTATCATGATATCCACTCCATCCTCTTGACCTTTTCCACTCCAATATATCATGAAAGCAGTCTATGAAACTTTCAATGGTCATACTTTCAAGAGACGGTATCTCAACGGTCCTGTCAGCCATTTAATTAAAACCTCCAATAGAACTCCCTTGCTTTTTTGCAATCAACCACCCTTTTCACCGTCATACGTCACCATTGATATATATAGGTTGTCAACCAGAATCGAACCGAAAAATATGATATACTTATCGATACTTAAGCGGCGCGGCATTGAACATTATCAGAATGCTCAATACGCTTGTGAAAATGAAAGAAAACGAATGTGGGGGTAAAAAACCCAAGAATAGTTCTCAGGTTCCCATATCCCACGAGTTCAAATATTTCTTCTGTTCCTTGGTGAGCTTCTCGATGCGCACGCCCATAGACTTGAGCTTCAGCCTTGCAACCCGGTCATCGATCTCTGGTGGGACTGTGTACACTATATTGTCCATTCTGGATGAATCCTCCACAATATGACGCACACATAGCGCCTGGTTTGCAAAGCTCATGTCCATGACCTCTGGCGGATGCCCGAACGCGGCGGCAAGGTTGACCAGACGCCCCTCCGCAAGCAGGTACAGGCGGCGCCCGTCCTTCATCAGATATTCTTCAACGTCCTCTCTAATCGTTGAAACTTTCCTGGAAGCTTTCTTCAATGCCGGAATGTCTATCTCCACATTGAAATGACCTGAATTGCACATTATTGCCTGATCATTCATCAGCTTGAAGTGCTCCTCACGGATGACCTTGAAATCACCAGTTGCGGTTATAAACAGGTCGCCGACACGAGCTGCGTCGCGCATGGGCATCACGCGATAGCCGTCCATAACTGCCTCAAGTGCCTTGCGCGGGTGTGCCTCAACTACTATCACGTTGGATCCTGCACCCCTGGCACGCATCGCGATGCCCCTACCACACCACCCATATCCAATAACCACTACAATCTTGCCCGCGAACAGCATGTTGGTTGCATTTAATACGCCGTGCAGGGTTGACTGCCCTGTACCATATCTGTTGTCGAACATCATCTTGGTCTCGGCATCGTTAACCGCAATCAACGGGAACATGAGGGCGCCATCATTCGCCATCGCCCGCAGCCTTATGACGCCGGTGGTCGTCTCTTCGCAGGCGCCCATGATATCAGGTATAAGCCCGGAATAACGCGAATGTATGGTAGCTATGGTATCGGCACCGTCATCCAGTACCACATTCGGCTTTATTTCAAGTGCCGCCCTGATGCATTCATAGTACTCCTTTTCGTCTTGACCCCTGAACGCATAGACATGTATGCCTTCCTTTGAGAGAGCTGCTGCAACGCCGTCCTGTGTGCTCAGTGGGTTTGAACCTGTCAGGGCTATTCGTGCGCCCCCCGCCTTGAGGGTCTTGATCAGGTTAGCCGTCTCCACGGTCACATGCAGGCATGCAGCAATATTGATGCCCTTCAGCGGCTTCTCTTTTTCGTACTCCTCACGTATCAAACCAAGCACAGGCATAAAGCGCCGAGCCCACTCGATTCTCTCGGCACCCCCGGATGCGAGTTTTATATCTTTTATCATGTTTTTCATCATTGTGATATCACAAAATGATGAATAAATGCTTTATATTATAAACCTTGTTATGCATCATATCTCTGGGTCATCATCATATCCCTGGGTCATCATCATATCCCTGGGTCATGCGCTGAAAATGCGGCTGGTAAGACTAAAAACAGAAATAAAATTAATATACTGATTAATGGGATAACCCTAATGGGATGACCCTAATGAGATAATCCAATGTGTAAGCGCGGAAATGGTGAAATACGTTGACATCCATTCAAATTCATAAATTCGAACGTTTTGCAGATATGAACCTCGAAGGCGCAACTATCATTGATGGGTTTCCAACAGTTGGTCTGGTAAGCACCATTGCGGCAAACTTCCTTATTGGTGTACTCAAACTTGACCAGATATGTGCGATGGATTCTGATCTATTTCCTCCCGTGTCAATGATATATGCATGCAAGCCAAAGTTTCCGGCTCGTATATATGCAGACGACGACGCCAAGGTGGTGGTTTTCCTTTCAGAATTTACCCCAACGGCATCGCTGGCAAGGCCCATAGCCAATGCAATCCTTTCATGGGCGATAGAGAACAAGTGCTCAAGGATAATATCTCCTGAAGGGCTTGCCCTACCACATGATGATAGTTTGGGCATAGAAAATGATTCAGAGCCAGAGGTACGCGCTGTCTGCAGCAGCGACCGTGCAAGAGCCGATGTGGAGGGTAAAGATATTGAGCCATTAGATACCGGAATAATAACGGGCGTCTCAGCCATACTCTTAAATGAAGGTCGCCGGTTTAATTTCGATATTATAAGCCTCCTTGTTGGTGTGAGACCGAACATACCTGATGCCAGGGCAGCAGCCAAGATCATAGAGGCCATAAATAAGTTCATACCGCTGGTGGATATTGACGCAGCACCCCTATACAAAGAGGCGGAAGGAATTGAGAAGTATCTAAGGAAGCTCAGGGCACAGGCCAAACCTGCAGAGACTGCACTTCCGCAGCAAATGTATGGATGAAAACGTCTGAATGGCTATCTGGCCCGCCGCGAAACTTCATCGAGGAATTTGTGGAAGGTATCACGCCTTACACCGTCTATATTCGTTAATCCTGAGAGTACTTCTCCGATCTGCAAGCTATGAGAGTGCACTTCATCCAGGAGTATTTGCTGGTAGAGTTCGCGAAGGTGGCGCACCTGTACAGCCATACGGTGCGCTTCCAGCAGGGGGTATGGGTATCCAGGACATAACTCAGAGCGCGAGTGATGTGCAAGCTGCGCTAAAACATCATCTGCGCTTTCGCCATCACGCGGAATAACGTCCACACGGAACCACTTGCTGGCGTTCCTGTGCAGCCTTGCAAAAAACACATCGCCGTACAGATTCAAACGCTGCTTTGGGCGGATTGCCTCGGGTGCGCGGGCATAACAGGCACCCCTCATATCAGACTTCGCAAGCAGATCTTCATCAGAATAATATGCACTGAAGGCATGGGTATTTGAGTCCTTGGATATTCCCAGCAATGTGTTGTCATTATTACGGCACACAACTATAAGTTGCTGCATCAAGTTCTCATACGGCTCAATTGTCGGTGCTACAAGTGCGCCATCCAATGCAATAATGGTATCACTTAACTCGCCTGCCAGCTCTGCCGCAAGCGTCCACTCCATGATTCTGCGGAGTTCGTTCGCAAGATAAATGTGTGGTGATGTTTCAGATTTAGATAAATGCTTGAATATCTCCTTATAGCTTCCATCCTGGTTCTGCACGAAGTCGTCAAGTGTAGATATCAGCATAACTCGCTCCTTCACGGTGGAGTCGAGCAGCTTGAAGCCGATTCTATCATCCCCTTCAACAAATTCATACAGCACCGCGACAGCTCTAAGAACTGCCAGCCATATGCCCGAGATGTTAAGCAGGAATGTGTGAGAGCCGTCAACAGCCAGCATGCGGGGTGGGGGGGCGTCCAATGCCCGTATCGACTCGAGCTCCAGTTCCTCCAGTATGCTTCTAACCTGTCTGGATGCGACTGCATTGTATGTCGTCAGTGTATCAAGCACATCCGCAAGGTCTGGATATTCCCGGGCATATGAGTTCTTACCAGATTTGTCATGCGCACTCGATTCATTATTATCCAAATGTACTCACTCCTGTTTGCGGGACAGGCGAAGACGCAGTTTAGCCATATTTGCGGAACGAAGTTCCGCAACCGTACGAAAAGCGCAGCTTTTCGAACATGCTTTCAAACATGCCCCATACCACCAACATCAACGATCGAATGTTTATCAGGTGTCATACTCACACTGATGCGATATGGAAACTTCTCTGCTACATCACTGAGGTGGGTTATAAGGATTACCCTGCTGAAATAACTGCCCATCTGGAAAAGTTTCTTGATGAACAGCGACCTGCTGGCATCGTTATCCAGCGAGCCTAGGTCCCCTTCATCTATGAACAGCGTCTCCATACGCCCGTATGTTCTGCCAACCTGCGGCAGTCCTGCCAGTTCTCTGGCTATTGCAAAGCGGAGCGCTGCGTTGATCTGGGTCTTCTCCCCGCCCGAAAACTCCTGTACGTCATGGAAAAGCCCATCTGCACCTTCCACCAGAATGCGCACACCATAGCGGTTCTTATCTTCATACACCTCTAAACGCACCTTATTCAGGCGGTTATCGGTCATGTCTGCCAGATTCATCGATGCTTCGCGCGCCAGCATCGGAAGGAGGTAGTTGACGGCAGGCATTGTTATACCCTTATCATTAAATACACGACCGTGAATAAGTGTCAGTATTTCTGATCTGCCGCGCATCTGCTTAACTTCAGCTCTGAGCTTTGACGTATCTCTTTCAATCTCTTCAAGGGAGTGCAGCTGGTTTCTGATTTGCTTGATTTCACCATTTCTGGCAGAGATTTCACGTCCAACTTTCCCGTGCCTTGCTTTAAGCTCTTCGGATTCACCGCTGGTAGTCCTGTACTCGTCCTCGGCCTGCTGCAGATTCAGAAGCTCTTCCCTCAAACGCAAACCCTCCTCTTCAAGCTCACCCAATCTGGAGTTTAACTCGGAACTGAGTTTTTCCGTATCTCCGATCTCGCGAAGTCTGCCCCTTAAAACTTCAAGCTCATCTCTCTTCAACCGCTTGTCTTCTAACTGGTATTTGACTTCATTCAGGCGTTCAGCATCTTCCTCCCCAAAATCCAGCGCTTCAAGCGCTTCAGATACCTTCAGCACCTCACCCCTGATTTCTTCAATGCGCCCGTTATATTCGCCGCCAATGAACCCCATATCATGTCGTATTTGCTCGATATTATCCTTTATCTCATCTATTATGAATGAATCCGCGTTAATCCTGCCAGTCCTGAGTGTAACTTTCTCAAGCTCTGCAAGTGCTGAAGCGCGCTCCTGCCCAAGCCTCTTTACCAACTCCCTATTTGATGACAGCCAGTCCAACTCCAAATCAATTCGGGCAATTCTTTCGGTGAGTGTTCCTTCGCGCCTCAGCAGCTCGAATGCTTCATATCTGCCTATATCTGTGGAGAGGTTCTTAATACGCCTCTCCTGCTCAGTCAGACGATTCGATAATTTATTAAGTTCACGCTGGTGCGTTTCCGAGAGGCTTTTGGTCTGCCTTCCGTATATGGCATGCTGCTCCATTAAACTGTCATACGTCTTCTTTTTATCAAGTAGGGTGCGCTCAATCTCGACCATCTTATCATAATCAGATGTGAGATTCTCAAGTTCTCCTATCCGCTCTTTAATGGTTTCAGCATCCTCCCCCTTTTTCTTAACGTCCTTGAGGCGCTTCCCGATTTCTTCTTTCTGATTGCTCAACGAAATGTATCTTTCATCGAACCTGACATATTCTTCGTGGCGGTCTCCAAGTACATCAAGCGCATCGCTCACCTCTCTAATCTCCCGATCAATGGCTTCCAGAGACTTTTCCGAGTCCTTGATCTCGGAAACCAACGCACCCAACTGTTCCCGTATCTCGGGTATTTTGTCCACCTGCACATTCAGCGTTTTAAGCTCACCCTCACATCGGTTCAACTCATCTTTAAGGGCACCAAGCATAGTATGGGCAATTTCATGTGCTCTGTCGAATGTGTCCAATCTGAAAAGTTTCCTGAAAACCTGAAGCCTGTCCGACCCTTTCTCTGAGCCGAGGTGTTTCATCTCATCCTGCCGGATAAAGGTTGAGTTGAGGAAACCGGTACAATCCAGCCCTATTATCTCCTCAATGCGGGCATCCGTCTCCCTGATACTCCCTGTGAACTGCCTGCCTGCCGTCCGCAGAGTAACATATGACTGACCCGATGCCGTTATCCCACGCTTCACATCATATCTGTGGCCGCCTTGAGTGAAAAATACCCGGGTATAACCTCCTTTACGGCATATATCCTCCTGTTTCACACCTGGAAGCTCGGTTCGGGTGGTGCGGCGGTACAATGCGAATGTGATCGCATCCAAAAGAGATGTCTTGCCTGCACCCGTACGTCCGGTGATGACTATGAACTGTGCAGGGAAGGTTATCCTTGTCGTGTCAGCATAGCGCATGAACTCTTTCAGTTCAAGCTCCTCTATGACGAATCCCCGTGAGTGGTCCGCACCCGTGAGGTTGGCGGCAGATATGTCCATTGTGATTGATCCTGCCTGCGGATGTGACGTACCTTCCCCGCCAGTCATGAGATCAAGCTTATTCTGATGCATGTCATCGTTCCCGGTCATATCTATTGAAGCGCCTCCCTGAGAATTTGCCTGCTCATCTCAAGCAGATCCTCCCTCCGGGGGTGTTCATTGTAATTTGTGTTAATAAAATCTTCAAGTAGGTCATACGGATTCATGGTAAAGCTCCCGCTCAGAATCTTATCTTCGACTTGCTCGGTCCACCGAACGCTGTAATGGAATGCACCTTTCAGCCGTTCTGCTATGCGCGCCTCATCTATGCCCGAGCGTGTGGATTCTCCCAATTTTATATTCAGGCGTATCATCTTCCCGTCCACATTATCGGGTATGCCATTGAGTATCCTGTCGGTGGCATCTTCCACGCCACTAACGTCAGCATCCAGAGATATCATATCTCTCGTGGGCAGCTCTACAAACCTCCAGACAGGGTCATCCGAGGGTGTAACCTCAAGGAAGCCTTTTGCGTCGCCGCGCTCTCCCCAGTCTATCCTCTCGACGGCTCCTGGATATACGATTTCAACTCCACCTGTGCTTTCCATGCGCTGATGCAGGTGGATATGTCCCAACAGAACGAGATCTATGTTGTCAGGGATTACATCACGGCGCAGCGAGAATTCCCCGGGTAATACTTCGGGATATGACGTTTTACGCAGTTTCGCACCCTCGACGTAATAATGTCCGAGAAGTATCTTACAATCTGTCCGAAGTTCTTCCGCGCGGCGCCTGATCCATTCACCGAGCATCTCCTGACCCACATGCAGTATTTGCTCCTGCGGCACTTCCCTGCCCATGGTTTCGTATATCATTCCGGCAATCTGGCGCGGATGCAGATACGGAAGGATGATGAAGCCAACACACTTCCCGCCCATGTCCACCGTCTCCACGGTGGGGCGGCGGTATACGGTAACGTTTGGATAGCCGCGGAAGTCATCGATTGACGTGCCGCGCGAGAAGTTAGAAGGCTGGTCATGGTTGCCTGCAAGAATCCATACAGGAATGCCGGCGCTCTCCAGGGGTTCGATCACATCCTGCCTGATGTATTCCCGCACCGTGGGACTTACGTGCACGCGCTCGAACAGGTCACCAAGCACTATAAACAGGTCTGCCCCTGATTTTATTGCGTTTTTGGCCGCAAGGACTAAGTTGTGGTGAATATCCAGCGCACGCGCATCCAAACCTGATTCAGGGTCCACGTGGATGCCAAAGTTGATGCCTTCATGCACATCGGCAATCGCAATAATGCGCCCGGAACCACTCATACGAGTCACTACACCTCAATCTCCGGGATAGATATTAAGGCTGAACACATATTAAGATTGATAATGGGATTCGGAAACTGCGGCGCGGGGTAAAAATGGGGTGGAGCTATGGCTTCAAGGCACCGTATATAAAAAAGTAGTGTGTGCGCCCCTTGGGGGTTGGCTTTTATTGGGGGGCATTGTTTTTATTGTGGCTTTGGATGACGTTTCAGCATATATGAAGTTTTTGCGAAGTAAAAATTGGCGAAGAGTAATTTTTAGGGACGTTATATCAAACGAACAGTAGTATCGTTATGAACCGCTATCAGGCGGAATTTTATTTTTCAGCAGCAAATACGCCGTACATAGTAAAATTTTGAAATGTTTTCTTTTGATTTATCATACAAACAGAATTTTCATGAAGATTTTTTGGTATTATCTTTGATTTACTTAAGATGAGACTAAATGGGAACAATAAATATCCATACAAAACAATTCTCTTACTGGAAGGTATAATTTCATCGGTTTTATCATAAAATTTTATATTTTTAAAACCGGTTTTTCTTAAATCATTTAAAAAATCGTCTTTATGGGGTAGACTAGGTACCTTCCAGCCCAGCAAACATTTATCCCAAGTTTGACAGTTTTCACTCCCATATGAAGAGAATGTCTTCTCTTCAACCCCAAATTTTTCATTTTTTGTCAGGAAATCCTATTTGACAGTCCCAACAAATTCACTCAAATTGTCATGAAAT
>JAUWIL010000120.1 GCA_030605385.1 Methanobacteriota archaeon | reverse complement strand
CAACCGTATAAAACACGCAGTGTTTTATACATGTTTACAGAGCGGAGCTCTGTAACCGTATGGAAGCTCTGCTTCCATACATGTTTGCAAAATCCGAGATTCTGCAACCGTATGAAAGCTACGCTTCCAAACATGTGAAGGGAGAAATATGGCAATTGATGTTAATGTCAGCATGGAAATAGAAGATGACGAGTTCAGATACAGCCAGAGAACCGAAAACAGGCAGAGAAATCTCGTATACAACTATAAGAAATGCAACGGATGCGGTATCTGTGTAGATATCTGCCCGAAGCAGGCGATAGAACTCGGACCGGTAAAGGAAATAGCTACCGGTTTGGATGCGCCGCCAATCATAATAAATCAGGACGAATGCTCATTCTGCGGCATGTGTGCATCATTCTGCCCTGTGGGTGCGATAGAACTCAGGGTTACAGATGATGAATATCAGGATGCGCCAATACAGGATGCTGACGAGTATCCCCACCTTGATGGTCACACCAACATAAACGATGAAAAATGCCTTCCATGCCTGCTGTGCGAGAAAACGTGTCCAACAGGCGCGATAACGGTCAAATTCGATATACCGAATAAGGAAACCATATCACCCTATCAGGAAAATAAAGAGGGCAGCATAAAGATTGACATGGACAAATGCAACTTCTGTGGAGTATGCGCGAAATTCTGCGATGCATTCACCATGCTTGAGCACGAAAAAGACAGGGATAACCTTCCGCCCTTTGAGGATGTGCTCATAGATATTGATAAATGCGACTACTGCAAGTTGTGTGAGGACATGTGCCCTGAAGATGCTATTACAATAGAGGGGGAGCATGTTGACGCAGATGCACCGGAGATAAAAGGTGAGGTACTTATTGACGAAAAGCTGTGCATCAACTGCGGACGGTGCAAGATGATATGTCCATACGATGCAGTTGAAGTTGAAAAGTCATTTGAGGGTAAGATTAGAACCATCGAGTTCTGCATGCAGCAATGCGATCCACAGGGGTGTAAAGCATGCTTTGACATATGTCCGACGGATGCCTGGTACATACCACCGGATCACAAGATTGACGTGGAGACCGATGCCTGCATATACTGCGGAGCATGCGGGAACGCATGTCCAAAGGATGCCATCAGAGTTAAGAGGGAAAGTGTACTTCATACACCCGTAAAAGAGGGGATGCCCTGGACAGAGAGCTGGAACGGGGCCATAAGAAGCATCATAACCGGCGAAAGAAAGAGGCCCGTGACGAGCAGGGCAATACCAATGGTTGGAGAGGATTTGGGCAAAGTGGAGGTTGAAGACTACAAGCCACCAGAAGTCGATCCCAGGCTGATAAGGATTTCGCAGGAAAGAATGAACATGATACTGCCCCTGATATGCAGCATCAAATCAAGGTACATATGGGAGAGGCAGCAGCCTGAAATAGCAGCAAAATCACTCATAAGGCGCATGAGAAAGAACCTGCAAAGGTAGTCAGATACCAATAATCTAACTTTAAATGTCGATAGTAAAACAATAAAAGCAAAAAGCACCCATGGTGATAGGAACTATCGTGAGAGCCCTGGTAGGGTAGTGGATATCCTTTGGGCCTGCGGCCAACCTTTTTATGCTTTGTTAGGGACTAAGGGTGTTGGCAGAGAGTCCAAAACTCGGGTTCGAATCCCGGCCGGGGCATACAGATTGTAAAAGAGGCGGTGAAACTTTCGTGACAGGTGAACCCCATAAAATATTCGAAATGCGTGAGAAACTGAGGCAGGCATACTTGAGCCTGGGCTTTACTGAACTTATAAACCCGCTTTTCATAGAAGATGTCGATGTTTACAAGCAGTTCGGGCCGGAGGCACCGCTTATACTGGACCGCTGCTACTATCTGGCAGGACTGCCGAGACCCGACATCGGGCTTGGTAAGGATAAGATACAGCAAATGCAGGAACTGGGCGTTGAGCTTGATAGTAAAATCCAGCAGAAACTTCAAAAGATATTGCGCGAATACAAAAAGGGTACAGTTGAGGGGGATGACTTGATTCATGACATCAGTGCCGCACTGAACATCGGAGGGGGTAGAGCAACCCAGATAATTGATCAGGTATTCCCTGAGGTAAGGGATCTGAAGCCAGAGGCAACCAATCTGACTCTGCGCTCGCATATGACGGCAGGATGGTTCATCACCCTGAGCGCGATGAAAAAGCGCACCCAACTACCACTTAAACTGTTCTCGATTGACCGGGTGTTCAGAAGAGAGCAGCGTGAGGACCCGAGCCATCTAAGAAGTCATCACTCAGCCTCATGCGTGGTGATGGGCGAAGGACTTTCAGAGGATGCAGGGCATGAGATTGCCCGCGGACTGCTGAAGTACCTTGGCTATGAGGATCTGGAGTTCAGAAAGAAGGAGGTACCATCCAGATACTACGCCAACGAGTACGAGGTTTTCATTTATAATGAGGCTGTGGAGAAAAAAAGCGGGGACGGCTGGGTGGAAGTTGCAGACTTCGGGATGTACAGCCGCGCTGCGCTTGATAACTACAACATACCTTATGACGTTATGAACCTTGGTATGGGTGTAGAACGGGTGACGATGATCGTCCATGACGTAACAGACTTGAGGGAGCTTGCATACCCACAGTTCTATTCTGAGTGGATTCTAAGTGACGAAGAACTCGGTAAGATGATCAGTATCGATAAGAAGCCTGAAACTTCAGCAGGCATCGAAATTATGGATGCTGTGGTAAAGGTATGTATAGAGCATGCCAGCGAGCCGAGTCCATGCAGGTTAAAGGCGTGGGAGGGTGAGCTGAACGACAAGCATGTAGTAGTGTCTGTCGTTGAGCCAGAGGAAAACACGAGGCTGTGCGGTCCGGCATACAACAATGAACTCGTGATATACAACGGCGACGTAATGGCGGTACCGCGAAACGAAAAATGGGAAAAGCAGTTCAGGGAAGGGTTTGTTACGGGAATAAGCTTTCTCCAATCGCTGGCAGCACAGGCAGCATACGAGATTGAAACGGCAGCCAGAGCAGGGGGAAATATCCATCAGACGCGCTTTAAGATTGTGAGGGGACCTGGTGACATAAACATATATGTTGACCCGGTTGCGAACCGTTATATAACAGGCAAGAATAGGAAGATAGATGTAAGGGGCCCTGTTTTCACGACGATAGAAGCGGAAATATCAGGTTAAACATCTATCTTTAAAACTCTATATTTTACAAAATTGCTTGCAGAACGCTCCGCCTTTAAAGACGGGGATGAATGCAGCACATCATCAAGCAATTTTGTAAACGCTACAAACTTTAGTTTGTAGTAGTTTTACAACTGCGCTCAGGATTTTGCTATGTTTTTCACCATTCTTACTGCATTCTCACCGTTTTCATAGTATCCTAGACCTATTCCGGTTGTACGGAATCCAAGTTTCTTGTAAAGGTTAATCGCGGCTTTGTTACTCTCCCTTACTTCGAGTTTAAGCACTTCAATATTGTTAGCCCTTAACAGATTGTATGAACTTTCAACCAGTCTCGCTGCGATACCCCTTTGTCTGTACCCATTTTTAACAGCTATGGAAAACAGCCTTCCTGACATATCTTCCGCTAACACAATCATTATATAGCCTGCTATAACCCCATCATCATCAGCCACGATGAAGCCGTTAGGATTCATCTCGTACAACCTGACATAGAGTTCAGGGTTTCTTGTGACGAATGAATCTCTCTCTATCTTCATTATCTGCTCAAAATCAGCAGGCTGGAAGTTTCGTATGCGTACTGCCATTTATATGTGCCACCCGGACTCACCTTTTTAGCATCAGCTCCATCAGCTCCTTCTCGGCTTTTGCCTTCATTTCGTTGTAAGTATTTTCAGACATCAAGCCAGCTTCATACTGCCGCCTGTACGCATCCATTGTGGCTTCAATACGGCGCCTCGACCTGACTGCATCATGACTGTCAAGTCTGGGCTTGGAAATTTCATATGAGGTATCATCCTCTTCGTAGTCCTTGATTGGCTCATGGATAGGTTCATATTTTATTGCTTCAACCCCTTCTTCCTCGATAACATCTATTATGTAGGAAAGATCGTCCGATGCTCGCCAGGTCCAGATACCGATAATTACTACCATGATTATCAGCAGAGCAACGACCAGATTGAAGAAGACAGGACCGATTATGGGTATATAAGGTATCATAGTCAAAGAGATTTGTGCAGCCGAACTATTAAATACATTACCCAATCAGGCACCTTAATCAGGCACCAAACCACATCCGCAGGTGGTCAGCGTTGGGATTACCTTCCAATCAGCATTGCACCGTCTTTGGGACAGTATTGGGCCAGTAATATGAATTTGGGTTATTGGTGCGCCAGCCGCAAGCCGGGCACACCTCTGAACACTTAACGAAGGCATAGCCTTCGGTTGTCCCGCAAAACTATGTTTTGCAAGACTTGACGGACGGTAGTCCGTCTGTCTCGCGAACTTTTGGTTCGCAAGACTTAACGAATACTTCGTATTCGGTTGTCCCGCGAAGCTCTGCTTCGCAAGACTTAACGAAATCGAAGATTTCGCAAGATGTCGGGCTGGAAGGGGCACTTATACATTCCCGCAGGAAAAACGGTATGAACAGGAGGAACAGAAAGATAAAAAGAGAGTTGAACGGTACGCACAGCACAATAGATAATATAACGGATGCGATAAAGGTGATTATTAGAATACTGCGACCAAAGGCAGACAAACACCAAACCTCCGGGTTCATACAGGTTCAGGTCCATATACAATCAAAGCGGTAGGATATCCTGTTTGAGTTCTCGTCCAATTCCCAGAACGGAACGAGCTGCGTTTCTTACTGCATCCCTGTTCTCACGGGGCGTGTAAACGCCTATGCGCCAGGCATCCCGGGCCGAAGACTCCAGGATGCGCACAAGTTTGGAAACCTCATCAAGCGGCTTAATGCGGTCCCCAAACATCACACAGGCACGCATTTCACTAATACCGCTATCGTCAGGAACATCCAGAATGACATATTCTTCATCAATATCTGCGGATTCCGCAATCTCGCGTTCAATTCTTTGTCGATCTCCCTTTTTGGAAACACGAGACATCAGGGATTCTATGTCGACAGAATCAACCCCGAGATATAAAGCGCGTTTGAACAACCTTCGGTTGTTATT
>JAUWIL010000110.1 GCA_030605385.1 Methanobacteriota archaeon | reverse complement strand
CTGAAGGACAAAAAATGCGAATTCTGCGGCGAGCCCGCAGCGAGCGTGTGGTTCGGGCGCATTGTGTGCGGCAGCACGGACTGCATAAACAGGGCACAGGACAGCTTTGTATGCGGCGGGCAGGCTGTTAGAGAGAAACATGAGAAGGGGGAAGCTGACAAGGAGCGGTGAGAGTTACGCCATGAGAGTTCAACCTGAGTGCATATCCTGTTTGTTTGAAAGAGCCAGTTTTGAGTGCGACCTTGCAGGCATGAGCAGTGAAGAGAAGCGTGCGGCACTGCAGGAAATACTGAGCTTTGTAGCAAATCATTTTTCAAAAAGCCCGGTGACCGCATTCATCGGAACCGAACGGGAACGCATCATCAAGAGGCACAGCGGCAAGGATGACCCCTACGCCGAGCTGAAGCGTATGAGCAATGAGATGGCTCTCAAAATACTTCCCGCAGCAGAAGAATTCTACAACGGGGCGGAGGATAAGATAGAGGCGGTTATCAGGATCATCGCAGCAGGCAATTCGATGGAGTACGGCGTCAAAGGGCATGAGTATGATCACGAAAGCTTCCCTGACACTTTCCGCAGCATTCTGAACGAGAAACTCATCGGAGACATGCGCGGAATCGAGGAGAAGATCAGGGACCATGACAGCATACTGTACCTGACCGATAACTGCGGGGAAATCGTTTTTGATGTTTTCGCGGTGCGCAAGCTCCGGGAGACGGGAAAAAAAGTCATAGTATCCCCCAAGAGCGGACCGATAATAAACGATGCCACGGTTGATGACGTGCTGAGTCTGGGCGAAAAACCCGAAGATATTGTGGAAACAAGCGATTATGTGGGCATATCACTCGAGGAGGCATCACAGGAATTTCTTGATCTTCTGTGGAACCCTGAGTACCTGATTATTGCAAAAGGTATGGGACACTACGAGACGATAACTGAATTTGATGATAAGCTGCTAGGCAGGCTGATATATATATTCCGTGCCAAATGCGCATCCGTGTCAAAAAGTGCAGGTGTGCAGCAGGGCAGTCTGGTAGCGATACTGAAAGAGTGAAATGATGGAATTATTTTGCAAGAAATCACCAGTTACCGCGGAAAGCCTGCAGCATCGAGTATTTGAATGGGGTAGCGCAGATTTGAACTGCGGTCCAAGCGTCCCAAACGCTCGAGGATTGACCATGCTACCCTACTACCCCAGTTTAAAAAGTTTGAGCGGCAACATTTTAGGGACACAAAAGGTTTGTATGCGCCGACCGGGAATCGAACCCGGGTCTGGGGCTTTTTGCCTAAGCCATCTGTTTCGCGAATACTTCGTATTCGCAAGATATCTGAAACGCAGGGCATTTCAGAAATACATTAAAAGCTTGTATGTTGGCAAGCCCCGGTGATAACCACTACACTACCGGCGCATTTTATTTTGCTGCAACTCAGGGTGATCGAGCCTGCATGCCCTGACCCGGATTTGAACCGGGGACAACTGCCTCTTCAGGGCAGCGCTCTCCCAGACTGAGCTACCAGAGCCTCTGGATACCTAACAGCATATCTTCAATGGCATTAAACCTTTTTCAAGCACATCTCTCTGGATGAACTTCAGGCATGTTCACCATAAGCTACCATGGGCCCGATGCGATTCGAACGCATGACCGCCCGGTATCTCTCCACCGATTCCAAGCCGGCGTTCGCAACTCCAGCGAGATGAAATGGCGGTTATGAGCCGGGCGCTCTAACCTGGCTAAGCTACAGGCCCTCACAATCTACATGCCGTTTATATATATGGTTTCATCCATGCTGATTGGTAAAATATATTTCTATTCTTTTGCTGTGCCTGATGCCGCAGCTCTCTGACCTTTCATTATTTTGCACACCATTTTGCACACGAGATATTCAAACTCGGGATTCCACCAGTTTTCTGACTGTGGTAGTTGGCATCAATATGCTGGATTGAAACCCGCGTTTGACGCAACTCTTCCAATATCTGCCAGCACAATCTCTGTCAGCAGTTTCCAATGTTTGCAGAACAGAGTTCTGCAACAGTATAAAACGCGAAGCGTTTTAGACGTGCAGACCCTTATGACAAAAGCTGGCCCTTATGACAAAAAGGGTTATATGATTTTGAACATATAATAAATAGCTATGCCCATGAATGGGGGTATTTCCCCAAATCTCGAGAATGCCCAATCGATAGAAATGGGTAATGATGTGGCCACGCTTACATGCACCCACGGCAAGATAGCGCTGTGGATGGGGCGCAAGGCTACATCCGATACCATAAAGCGCATCCTGATGGGCGTATCTGCAGTTGATTCATGCATAACGCATGAGTTTGATATTGTGTGTGATTTTAATTCCATACAGCAGCACGAGAACAGCGGCTTCGTA
The DNA here is from genome assembly GCA_030605385.1 of Methanobacteriota archaeon. Taxonomy (GTDB): domain Archaea; phylum Halobacteriota; class Syntropharchaeia; order JAUWIL01; family JAUWIL01; genus JAUWIL01. The sequence goes on along the minus strand of JAUWIL010000110.1, from coordinate 3,401 downwards.
TTGGTATTCTATGCCCGTGCCGAGAATGGTAAATACCGTGTGACTTTCAGCGTTCCGTTCTCAAAGCAGAACGCTCTGATGCATTTTGCTGACACTATCATAGATCGCCTGAAGACCGATGACCAGACGTGCCATATACTCTGGAGCGGCAGCAACCTGAAGATGGGTCAACTTTTCAAAGAGTTTGAAACTATTGATGGGTGGCGTTTGCGAAACGTCGAGACGAAGGAGAAGGAAGACTCCAGTTGATGCTGAAGGGTATTGATTCTCGATGAGATCGTTTTTTAGATATCTCTGGAAGCAAAGCTTCCAGACATGTCTTGCAGAATCTCCGATTCTGCGAGCACCCTATAAGTCAATAAGTCTCACGATACTCTCTTAATTCAACCTCCATGCAGTAATACCCGTGATATCAAAATCGTCAGGCTGAGGAGCTTGACTGCAGACACTGTCAAGGCGGCGCCTATCAAACCCAACAAGGGTATTATTAGTGCGGCTACGAGTAATGCACCTGCACATGCCCCCACCAGATCCGCTCCATATATGCTGCCTATGCCGGCACCCTCACCAATATTGCTGTTGAGATATATCTTGTTTGCCAGTGGAAACTCGCCGCCTACGAGAACACCCGTTATGAACGTCAAAACAGGGAACAATGCCGTTCCCATGTAGTTGTAGTATGTATGGTGCGGGAGGTAAACGGCTATTGATTGGGATTTTATGCCTGCAAGGAGTATTACTACTCCAATGCTGAGAGCTAGAAGTGCAGTTTCAATTAGCATGATCTTCTTGATGTCATCCTTCACCTCTGCCCAAGCGCACATATGCCTGCCGGTTAGAACCGCGCCCACTGCAAGCCCGAACATAAACCCTGCTATGATAACTCCAATATGGGCATACAGGTAGCCGCATAATGCCTGGAATGCCATCAGTATTACTATTTCTACAGTCATACCGCTATACCCAGTGCTCATGATAGTCGTAAGCATACAGATTCGTTGACCCCGCGCATAATCACTTTGTCTCAGCAGAATCAGCAGCATGATGACCAGTATTATGGTAATCGACACAACCAACAGCATCGAATTGTACTGAACAACCTCAATGAATTTCATACCTGCCGGATCGGTCATTGAGCTCCACAGCAGCAGACCATGATAGTATGTTATTGGATGGAAGTCTTCGTTCAATCTCACATTAGTCCCGCCAACGGAAGATTCAGCGAATGACAGGCGCTCCTCAGACAGCACGTAGGATAAATGCTCTGCATTGATATACGCCGTGACATCATCGAGTCCGAGTGCAGTTGAGCGCTGGATTATTGCACTGAGGTTGGTGGTTAAATTTGCATTGCCATCCGATGAGGCGATCAGTATTAGTTTGCCAGCAGGCATCAGCACAGCATTCGGGAATACAGTTTTAGCGGTTTCATATACTCCGGTGTTGAGCACTCTCAGCTGCGCGCTTATGTATTCGTCTGAGTACGGCAGGCTCATAGATATTGCGCCGCCGTCACTCAAAATCCCTTCAACCTCTTTAAAGAATTCGACCGTATAATAGCGATTCAACTGGGCAGTCTGGGGACTTGGCATGTTAACCATGACAAGATCGTAATTCGGCTCTGCCTGCTTAACGAACAATCTTGCATCGGAATGATGGATATGAACATTCGGGTTCGACAGTATATCGGTGTAGTTAGAGGGGGCGTAGCGCAGCGTTAGTTCTGTCAGCCTGGAGTCAAGCTCCACATAGTCCACCACATCTACGGGATGTTTGACAACCTCCATCAGTATACCTGGACCTCCACCAATGACGAGCACCCTTCCGGGATGCATGCACTCGAGTAAAGGAATATGTGCCGCCATCTCCAGCCGCATGACATCATCTGTACTGAAAGCAGGGATTCCGTTTTCGTAGAACGTCAGCTCTTCTGCCTGAAGGGTTACGGCAATATTGCCGTAGGGACTATTGACAGATTCAAGAAGGTTGTACTCACTCCACTCGAAACGCAGCGACGCATCATGAGCACTGTCCAGCAGGGGCGTCACGAGCAGAAGGGTGCCAAGCACTATGAACACGATGCAGCAGGACATGATAGCAGCACGCCGAAATACGGGTACTCTGCCGGTGGTGACCAACAGAACCCAGACCCCCATATTGAGCATGCACACAAACACAGCGATGAACAAATGTGGTGCAAGACTGACCAGCGCATAGGTAAACAGCACGCCACCCAGTGCAGACCCGATGCATTCATACAGGTAAACACGTGCAGAACTATTCCCAATGCGCATTCCGCAGTAAGTATTTATTATTCTGCAAGCCAGCGGAAACTGCGCCCCAAATAGCAGTGCGGCCGGGGCAAGTACAAACATAGATATAAGAATTACGGCTTGTATGCCCATGATCTCGCCCGCGGAAATGCCTACAATAAGCCTGGACGAGCGCGCCAGAAATATGCTGAACACGAGCACTGCGCATGCAGTAAGCTGGACAAAGAAATAGCAGTCAATCAAAGCACCCTTTTTGAAGTGCATCCGTCCCGATGTAAGGCTGCCAATGGCAATCAGCAGCATCCAGCAGGCGAGCATCACTCCGATGCTGAGTTCATTACCATTGAAGACAACAAAGAGCTCGCGAACGAGCATTAGCTGTGCAAGCATGGACGCGAATCCGGTCAGAACAAAAACCGGAAATATGATGTGCGCTCTATCAGTTTCAGAACCATCACGCTCATGCGGCAAGACATTGATTGTCATGACACGAAATCATTACAGTAATATCTATTATCTATTTTATGTTACAGGTGAATGTCAGTGAACTTTTGAGAATATTTCAACAGGATTCTATTGAATATCTATATCTCCTTCTTCGCTGACAAATATATCCATATCCGATTGGAGCCTGCGGTTAACAACGTGTTTCTCTTCGCTGATCTTCGCAACAAGTTCCACAGAGCCTATATTGACCTTTATGCCCGATATATCAGCTGTCTCGAACAGCATATCCGGAATTTTGAACACATCGGTACCGCGCCTTATATGGATCGATATGGGTGCCTCGATATCATGCCATATGCGAAGTGTTTCGTGGGCCTTACTGATATTCTCCATGCCCCTCTTCTCGAGTATCGTAATGTTAGCCCTGCTGGTACCAAGCTTCTTCGCTATAGCCTCCTGCGTAAGCCCTTTTCTCCGCAGTCTTAGCACATTAATTTGCTGTTTAGTCAGAAATGATCTTCTTCCAGTCTTTTTTTTCGAGGGCAAATGTACACTCCCGTAATATAAATAAGTAAATCAGGTGAATAAGGTTGGATACATGTGCAGCGGATTCAAGAGTGGTGCACAGCACGTATTATTTTATATCTGTTTCATCTTCACCGGCTATTATTATATCGGATG
>JAUWIL010000027.1 GCA_030605385.1 Methanobacteriota archaeon | reverse complement strand
GATTTCATTGGAGGGCGCTGGTATATTTTCCCGGTAAACTCTTCGCAGGTTCTCCTGATATCTTCTTCGCTGGCTTTACTATGTAATTTTGCAAGGCACACATATTCCTTTCCGCCCTGAAGAAGCGCGCCTACTGCCTTGGTAGCATTACCCAGCATGATTGGAAGCACGCCGCTGACTCCCGGGTCCAGCGTACCGCCATGTCCTGCCTTATCGATCTCCAGTATTTTCTTGGTCCACGCCACGACCTCGTGAGATGTCGGGCCTGGCGGCTTGTCAAGGCAGACAATGCCGTGCTCGATATAATCCCTGATCACTCTTCTTCTTGGTATCGTTCCATATTCGGGATTTGTGGTATCCTCTGCTTTGATCAGCAGCTTGCTGCCATCAGCTACAATAGTCTCAACAGAATCTTGAACATGCTTTCCCTTTTTCACCAGCCTTCTCTTTTTCTCTTGCAATTATGATGCAACTCCAAGCTCATTGCCATATTGTTTTCGGTAACTTTTTTTGATTAGGAATAATTAATATACCTTAAGTGTAGAGGCGTTTTGGTTAAGATATGGATGTGTAGTATTATGGACGATGCCCGGAACAAATCTCGCATGAAATTTCTTTGGTTAATCTCCCGGATAGGATATGTATCATCTTATGTTTTTCTGGTGTTGGCATTCTTGGCTGCATTAGCCTTCGTACTATCTACCGGCATCAGCTATATCCCGTTTTTTATCTTCTTACTGGCTTTATCCCTATCCATGTTTATCACCATTCTTGCCATTGGTGTTGAGGATGATTTAGGATGTATTAAGCAGGTTAGTTTTGCCGACCAGATTTATACTGCTGGAATAACATCACTGACAGGCCTCTTCATATCGCTCTTATTGGTCTTATCGCCTCTCCTTTTCGCTATAAGTGGTATCAAATCAATGTTGAGGAATGTTATTGGACTTGAGACCACACACAAAACGATAATTATAAAGTGAAGGCTCTGGTGGTTGTGCACACTCTATCTGAACGAAGCGCCTCTCCTTCTTGCGCTTTTTCTAGCTAGACGCATCTTTTTCTGGAGATTGAAATATTCGTACATCTCTGTAGTTGAACGAGTTGGCTAAATACACATCTCTGTATGTCTGTATAAATCCCCCCAGCGCTCCGTAGTCTGATTTGTAGTGCCTGTACTTTCTGTAGTAGCTTCTTGCGCTTCTTCTTCCAGGATTTAGTTTTCTGAAACACCATTTTAGCAGTTCTTCCATATCGCTTGGAGTTATGTTTGGATGTTTCCAGACCAGGTGCTTGGTATCGAATTTGCTCCAATCCCTTTCAATCCCGAATTTTTTATCTATGTAATCCCACAGCGGTGTTCTGGGCAGAGGGGTGAGAACGCATAGTTGCATCACATCCAGTTTCAGCTTCGACAGTTCAGCCACATCATCTTTGATTGAATTTACAGCCTCGCGCTCGAATCCAATCATATAGTAGCCAATTATCTGTAAGCCCAATTTTTTTGCCCTTATCATAGTATCAAGTATATCCTTAGTGTTCTCCTTCTTGTCTACCGCATCAAGGTTCTCCTGATTAAGGTTCTCAATACCCAATAGCACCCTTCTAAGACCTCTTTCAGACCATTCCGAGAGCTTCCGACTCAGTATGTCCCCTCTTATCATACAGCCCCACTGGAATCCATATTCATCCAGCAGGTCCACCACTTCGTCGGTGTGTTTTCGAAACGCTCCGAAGTTTTCATCCAGCGCAATCACATCATTAACACCCACATCCCTGTAGTATCTGAGTACTCTGTCAATACTCTCCAATGATATCTTATGGGGCTTGTTGCAGAATGCAGGTGTCTGGCAGAAATGACATCCGCCTGCACACCCTCTTGTGGTGAAGATGATGCCAAGCATATTGTTTTTAAGCCCTCCGGCGTTACCCAGATACGTTACCAGAGGCGGATGAATAACCCCACCAATCTCAGTTCCGAGCTCTCTGGCAATATCACCCTCGCTGTATCCTATGAAGAGCTTATCAAAATGACTCTCCACACCGTAAGTCAGCGTGCCGTAGTTGCCGCCCCAAATCTCGCTAATACCTCTCTTGCGCGCTTCATTCACCATACGGAGAATGTCAGGCACCTCATCGATGTAGAAGGAGAATCCCACTATATCCCAGCCCTCATCAAGTTTCTTCGTATACTCTCTCCATGTAGGGTACTCCAGTATTTCGATCGAGGGGATGTTCTGCTTGAGGAAGCGCAGCCCATATGAGATTATCCTCGGGTATGAAGCTCGTATGAATATGGATGGGCTGTTGCTGCCGACATAGTCATAATAAGTTCCCTTACTGAAGGCTGTTGTCAGCAGTACTTTTTTTGAACTCAGCATGTTGATGAACTCCACACAGATTGCATCTTCATATCATGTTTATAACTGTTTATTGAGATAACCCATCATTAGGCTTGGGTATGTTACTACCCTCCACAGACTTTTTCCTCTTATCTTTATCCGGTATCATGTAGGATCTGGCCATGGATAGTCTGAAGAAAGGCAACGGCCATTTATACATCTTGTCCCGCGGCAGCTGTTCAAACACGCTAATTCTACGGGCTTGCCCCCATACCCGTTTGAATACTAAAGGTGAAATGCACACTCGGCGGTATAATCTGGCCATGCTTCTGCAGAACACTTTCTCCGGAAGTTTTGTAGGCAGCACGGGATGTAGATAATCATAGTAATCGTAGTTCAGTGTTATCAGCTCATCGTATTTCTCCTGAAAGTAATCTGTCCCAGGGAGAGGTGTGAGCACTGTTAACTGCGGGAACTCCACCTTCATACGGTATATGTAATCATGGAGTTGCTCAAAATCCCTCCGGGTGTAATCAGGACTTATGACGAACGCACCCCATATCCATACATTGTTATCATGCAGAATTTCTATGGCTCTGTGGTTATCCTCCACATCCATCTTCTTATCTAGCATATCAATCTCTTCTTGACGAAAGCTCTCAAAACCAACGAGAACCATTGTCAGCCCGACATCAGCCCACTGCTCAATCAAATCAGGGTGGCGGGCAATATCATCAGAACGAGCCTGAAAACCAAACCTCTTGCTAACCCCAGCATCTTTGATTAGCTCACATATTCTAGCAGCGCGCTCTGCATCCGCCAAAAAATTATCATCCACAAAAATGATGCAGGGTTCATCGATTCTCTGGATTTCCTCCAGAACACGCTCAGGTGTTTTCATTCTGTAGATACCGCGGTGAACTTTCCACACCGAGCAGAACTTGCAGTGATGAGGACATCCTCTGGCAGTCTCAATGGATGCACAGGGGCGCATGAACACGAAATGATACTTCCTCTGGGCTCTGTATTTGGCGCTCAGCTCTCTGTTGGGCGGTGATGTGCTGTCCAGGTCGCGTATAAGTTCCCGTTCGGGTGTTATAAGCAAATTGCTGCCATTGGGCACCGCAAGCCCTCCTACCCGCCGTAGATCAGCGCCCTGCTCATGCACGTCTATAAGCTCTGAAAAGGTTTCCTCCCCTTCACCAATTACAATAGCATCAACATACTCATGATTGAAATCCTGAGGACAGACGGCGGCATGCATCCCCCCCACCACCGTCAGCACGCTGGGGTTGTATTTTTTCGATGCGTGCATGATCCTGTTGGCATTATTAACATCCATGATAAAACCTGTTGTGGCAACTACATCTGGATGAAAGCTCTTCATCGTTCTCTCCAAGGCATCATCTCTTTCAAGGCGCAGGTCCAGAAGGTTAATCTCGTGTTTGGAGCTTAGTTGAGCTGCCACGGTCTCCAGTGCCAAAGGCTCTGTTCTGCTCATGTTAGGATCGCTAAGACCGACATTGGCTTTTGGAGGTGCAGGCTGAACCAGCAATATTCTCATAGGCATCTATTCCTTCCAATCTTGTGAAGACAAAGTTTTTATGGGGCATTTGCAAGCCATCTATGACACTCTGTGTTTAGAGATGTGTTTCGATGGTCTGGAAATAAGTGTATGTGTGGATGGTTAAATCTATTGGCTCTGAGTCAGTGCTTTATTGGACAGGCAACCACAACTGGACAGGCAACCACAACTCTGTTATTCGCCTTCGACCACCCCGCTGGATGTGCTTATAACATAACCGCTGTGCTTATATATTACGCGCACGGTCGCATAATCTCCCGGCTGAAGAACGGCATTATTCTTCCCGATGCTGTATTTTGCTGTTTCTCCAGAGTCCCAATCAGGCTTTGACCATGAGTGCAGCACACCCCCAACCCAGTGGTAGCCTTCAGCTCCGCTTGCTGGAAGGGTGTTAAGCTGCATCGGGAGTGCCTGCCCGTTAACCAGTGTTTCGATGCGTATATCTTCAAGTTTGAGTGAAGCGCCCTCCATATGCTTGAGCACAACGGTCTGGTAGCCGCCACCTATGATCGCACTTTCAAGCGAGATATTGGCACCATCAGGCTCCATCCGCATCTCTACGCCATCGTCATAATGCGCCAGCGTGCAAACCATGCCCGCATCATAGTCTGCTGCGAGCTCAAACTCAAGGTCTACATCAGATGCCCCATTAACGAGAACTCCTTGCACCTTCTCCGAAGGCACCCAAGCGGCACCATCATACGCCCCCTCGCGCATGTTCACACCAGCATCCATTATTATGCGGCGCTTGGACCCGCCCTGCACCCTATAGAATATCACATTATCCTCGGCATCCGTCATCATACTCTGCGGAGTATCCAAAAGCGCGTTGTTTCCATCGGGATCAGGGTCAGCCCCGAATGATATGTAATCCACGTTTGACGGTACGCCCAGGTGAAAAACCTTCTTGCTGCCTTCTGGCGCGATACTGCTGCCAAGGTCGCGGGGCGTGCCGTGCTGGAGCAGCTCCAATTCGACCTTCAGCGTCCCAAGCTCCTTTTCAAGCTGGGATTCTGTTATGCTGATGCTGACGTTCTGCCATCCGACTGCGGCTAAGGCAATGATGATGGCGGTAATGATTACGTAAACTATCAACTTAGTGGGTATGGTTGTCACTGCACTGCTATTTCGGAACATTTTTGCGCACCAAAAAATATACAGTCAAACCATTCTGCTGGAATAAATGGTAAACCCATGATATAAAAGGGAGCCTTTTAGAACAGGAATTCAATTAGGAGGTATAGGGCTTATATTGTTTTAACTCTTTTTCTCCCCAGTCTCCCATCCATTTTTATACGCATCTATGACATCTACACCTTCGATAAACGGAATGCCGTGCCGTGATGCATATTTGCGCGCATTCTCCTTGCTGAGAGCCCCCCCGGTCTCATCGTCCAGCATCTCACACATGACCATGGCAGGCGTGATGCCCGCCATTTCGGCGGCGACTATAGACAGCTCGGTCTGCCCGCAGCGCTCGTCGACCAACCGGTCTGCTGCGCGGAGAAGTGCAACATGACCGGGAGCGCGAAACTCGGAGCCAAAGTCTACAGCCCCGCCGTTCATGGCTCTTTTTACTATGGAATCGAGCTTGTTTATCGTTAGTGCGCGGTCATTATCCGGTATGCCTGTGAAGGTATCGCGGTGGTTGACCCAGATCGAGAACGCTGATTTATTATCGTATTTCAGGTCGCCCTCTTTCTCAACGACGTTTATGATCTTGCCGTATTTATCAGATTCACGGCTGTATGCGTTTATTATCAGGTCTGACATGAAAGGAAGTCCCAGCTTCTCTGATGCTTGTGGATGTATTGCAACACATATGAGTCCGCCTGCATCATTGCGGAGCAGGGCAACATCTCTTGGAGTGATGCTGCGTGCTGGTATGACTATGTCTGTCTCCCCCTCGCGGTCATCGGCATCATAGAGCAGTACCATCTTCCCCTCTTGCAGCGCTTTAAGCGCACATTCAATAGCATCACAGCTCAAAATGATACCTCCACCATCACTTCATCGCCATCGCTCAGTTTCAGCCTCTTGCGCAGGTTAACGTTTGACAGCACCTCAAGTACGTCAGCAGGATAGTGCGTTCTCTCGGGTATTATCACGGCGCACTTCGTGCCATCTATCTTTGATTTGAAGGCATTACCTCCGCCGAAGGTACGATCATCTGCCTCGAATCCGTCGATTTTGATACCTCCGACGTTCTCCATTTTTCTCCGCAGGCCGATACTCTGCCCGTTCAGTCGTATGTTCAATGTGCCCGGAAATGGAGTCATGTTCAGCCGCCCCTCGAACTGTTTCATGTACCCGTCCTGTGTGATGTAGTACTGCCCCTCTCCCAGTCCGGTGAAGACCTTTCCAACGAGCTGCACCTTGTTCCCTGGTCCCACCGCGAATATCTGCTGGTACTCCTTATATTCCTCCCTGAGTGATTCAACTCCTTTCTTGGTGATTGTTACCAGCTGTCCGTCGGCTGCCATGCTGCGGGATATTAATCCCCCCTGCTCTAAAGTCTGCAGTCTTCTGGCTGCTGTCTGGGCGCTCGCACCTATTTTCCCGGCAAGTTCGGTGGAGGTGAGTTTCACGGTTCTGTCAATTCCGCCCATTAGCGCCAGCTTGCGCAGTGATTCAGAGCCACTCATCATGTATCATCCTGTAATATAATCTCAATTATGAGATGCATCTCAAAATTAGTATTACATATGTATTTAAGTTTTTCATTTGAAGCGTGATAGAGAGCAGGACAAAAACACACGAACAAAAACAAGATGCAGCATACCGCCGCATATGGAAGCTTAACACTTCAGCCGCAATCCCGCAATACCATAACTGTGCCGCAAACATGTATGGAAGCTCCGCTTCCATACGGTTATGGAACTGTGTTCCATAAACATCATCGCTGTATCGTATATGACAGCCCGCACTCAGAGCAGGAATATGTGACTACTTCAACACTCTTATTCTTCTTTGACTTTTTAATAACCTCTTCCATCCACGAACCGCAGGTCGGGCACTTCTGGTCGAACAGCGAACGGTCGCTCTTTCTCTCTTCTACTTCATCACTTTTCTTTTTCCTTTTCGGCATATTTTGAGCACTCCCGATTAGTGCTGGAGCCTGAAAGTGCACATCTATGAAGGCAAAGCTTTCGCAAGAAAGATATCAATACACTTTGAAAGATATCAATGTGCTTTATATTATACTGCTTATGGATTGATTGCTTATAACTGCTTACTTGCGGAATATGACGCCCGATTACAACCGCTCATGCCGCATAATCAACGCACTTACTTTTGCACTTTGTCGAACTCATACGGCATGTTTATGTTGTAGAGTGTTCTGAGTTCGGGATCTATTTTTCTTATGACTTCAACAGGCACGTATCTGACGTTTTTCATTGAGTCTATAATAAACCGCATCTTTCTCTGCTCATCTGCCAACGCTCTGGACACTGCCTTCATCATTGCACCCCTATCATAGACAGCATGCAGTGATTCGACATATCCGTTCTCCCACAGAGGTACTGCCGCGTCGTATCCTATAGCCTCATCAAAGAGCATTGAAAACACATCCAGGTTTATGTACGGCATATCGCATCCAACCACCAGCACATATTCATACTTTGCGAGCTGCACCCCCGCCATTATGCCTGCTGCAGGCCCAAAATCCTTTACTGAATCGAAACCGACTGTCACATCATTTAGAAGGCTGCCGTACTTTTCTGCCTGCATCTCATTTCTGAGCGCCACCACCACGTCATCCGAGATTTTTGAGACCCGATCTATGACGTGCCGTATCAGCGGCTTGCCGTGCAGGATGCACAGCGATTTATCCTCAAAGTCAAATCTCGAACTCTTACCGCCAGCGAGCACGACTGCCGAACCTCTTCTTTCAGCCTGCACGGGTCTTCACCTCTCCCCCATCCGGTGCTGTGAACCTGAGGACCAGCAGGCTAACTTCATAGAAAGCTATCAACGGCAGGGCAAGTATTATCAGGCTGAATACGTCAGGACCGGTTACCAGACCTGCAAGTATCAGCAGACCGATATAGGAATGTCTTCTGTAGTACCTGAGCGAGCGCGCATCTACAATACCAGCCCTTACAACGAGCGTCATTACGACCGGCATCTCGAACACGAATCCGAATACCAGCACTGTAAGCACAACGAAGTATGTAAACTCATACACAGAGTACGTTGCGACCACTCCGGAGCTGACAGCATCGTAATAGAGATAGTTCATCAGCAGCGGCATCATCAGGAAATATGCGTATGAAGCGCCTATGAGAAACAGCATGACCATGATCATCGAAAGCAAGACAACATAGGATCTGGTAAGTTTTGTACTGTCAAGCAGCATGTCATTGGCGGCGAGCACCTTGTAGGCATAATACAAGAGTAGAGGAAGCGCAGCAATCAGACCGCACATCACAGACAGTTTAATCTTCAGCAGGAGCACTTCCATTGGTGTCAGATATATCAGCGAGACGCCCCGTGGGAGCAGGTCAAGTCCAATGCGCGTTATGACAGCGCCAATCAACGGAAAAGACAGCGTCATAACTACTACAAATACTGCGGTAAGGGTTATTATTTTTGATTTCATTCCGTTGACGATCAGTTGCAGGTCTTCAAGTTCCATAGGTGAGGACACCAGCCTTTATTTGGCTCAGGGAGCAGGTTGTGGATCGGTAGATATAGAGAGTAGCAACCCATTACATCTTGCAAATCTTGCGGATGTAATCCGCGAGACAGCGAAAGTGTAACTTTCGCCAGATACTCATCAAGTACAGCTCACCACTAAGTACAGCTCACCACTATTCTGTTATCACCTCATATATGTTACAGGGTATGATGTACCAGCTAAATAAAGTATAATAAGAATACACCTCTTGGTATACTATACACCGCCAGACGGATTTATGTATGAACTTATAAATTTATATTCTGATAGGAACAGACCTGATAGGAACAGGCACGTTCAATACCTTAATAGCCACCATTCAATTACCTTCTTTAAGAAGAATAGGAAGGAAACTACCATGAGCCAGCATAGTACCATGAACCAGCCGCAATCCAATCTTGACTTCAAACTCATGTCCCTTGCTTTCAGATTTCGCGATTTTTTCTTACCGCGCATAAACATCCTGAAAGAGGTGGGAATAAAACCGGGATTCCACATTCTTGATTACGGCTGCGGGCCAGGGAGTTATGTAACTGCTGCCTCGGAGCTGGTGGGAGAATCAGGGAAGGTTTATGCGCTGGACACACATCCGCTTGCAGTTCAGACGGTTCAGAACATTGCCTCAAAAAACCAGCTGACGAACGTGGAAACAATTCATTCTGACTGCAAAACAGGACTGTCGGATAGCAGCATAGATGCCGTTCTGTTATACGATATCCTTCATTATCTGGACAATCTGGGTGAAGTACTGGAAGAGTTACACGGGGTGCTGAAAGCAGATGGGATTCTATCGGTCAGCGACCATCATATGAGGGAGGATGAGATAGTATCCAGGGTAACAAATAGCAAATTGTTTGCACTATCGGGAAAGGGCAAAAGAACATATAGTTTTCTTAAGGAGAAGTAGTAATGTGCGACTTGGTACAACATGGCGTTTGAGGTAATCCGCACCACCCGGGATTTTATCCCACGAGACACCACAAACGCAAAACCCCTATACACATTCTATTGAAGGAGGCGCAAAACCACATGGACGACATCAGGCTGCCCGTTACCGAACATCTTGCAGAACTTAGAAGCAGGGTGATAATAGTTTTGTCGGCGGTGCTTTTGTTGGCAGTCATAATATTCCCCTTCTCAGCTACATTGATTGCAGTAATCTGGAATGATCTGATGGCGGACAATATTACGATGGTAACCTATGGGCCACTGGAATGGTTGGTACTGAGAGTGACATTCTCAATTTTTTGCAGCATCCTGATCAGCATGCCTTTGACAATCTACGAGGGACTTGCATTCATACTGCCGGGTTTATACACGCATGAGAGAAAATTCGTATATGTCGTACCTCTTTTGCTGCTTTTGCCCCTTCTTGGGGCAGCAGTTGCATACTTTTTTGTTGTACCGCACGTCATTGCCTTTCTGGTGGCATACTCATCAGGTACTGCAGCAGCAGCCTTCTCTGCGCAGCAGACGCTCTGGATGGTCATGGTGCTGGTGGCGGGTATGGGACTTGCACTGGAAGTACCTCCAATCATACTGCTGTCAGTGCGCATGAAGGTCGTAACTCTCAGCGCACTCGAATCATGGCGCCTGATAATCTATATTCTGCTGATATCAATCGCATTATCGTTTAGTCCTGACCCAGCAGGGATAGGCCAGATAATCGCGGCAGTCTTTTTGGTACTACTGTTCGAAGTCGGAATAATACTGGCAAAGGCAGCCGACAGGGCACTCCCAGCGGCGTGAAGGCATTTCTCGCAAATTGCTTTAAAAAGGTTATGTGGGCGCATGGTTTGCGCCCGGAACTATTAGAGCCCGATGCAGCATCAAACAAGGAACAACTTCAGATCGGACGGCTCCATGACGAAGTTGAGCACCTTGAGCATCTCTGCCACTTCGTTTATGTTCTCAAAGTTCTTCTGCTTCTTGTTGGTTGCGGTCTTTATAATCTTACTCACATCATCAAGCTTCTTGATCTCTATGGCGCCTGCCTTCACAGCTTCGTCAACCAGCTCTTTGCCCGCATCACTGCGCATTATGAGGGTCGTCCACCCCTTCTCCGATCCTATGCTGCCAGCCGATATGTCTGCCAGCTCTGCCGCAAAGTCATAGCATACCTTGCATCCGTCGCGCCTTCCGTACTTCTCTCCCTTTTCCACAGGGAACTTGCCCATTGCGCAGAACTGCCCTATTACGAGCACAACCCTGTCGGCTCCGACTTTGAAGTTGGGCGAAGTCTGGATATTTCGAATAGCCTGAATCTGACAGGGAACCCCGGCGAAAGCTATTTTCTCTTTACCGGATCTTATCGCCTCTCCGATGCCTGTGATGAACGGTCCGCCTATGTATTTTGAGTCTGCCTTGGCTGTTATCTCCTTGGCGGTGGTTGCCACGAGTTTCTTCGGCATGTTCGGACCCTTCTCTGCACTTCTGGCTATGACCGCTGAATCAATCTTCTTTTTGCTGAGTGCGAACAGCAGCAGCGCAGTTATGACGTCATCTCCTGCCTGGGATGCAATCTTGGCATCTTTTATTTTGGCTGTAACTATCTCTTTGTAGTACCCGAGCGCGGGATCCACTCTCTTCTCCCCGAACAGCTGTTTCTCAGCCTCCATCGGCGCGCAGAACGAGCGCGGGCAGAATTCATAGCATTCTCCCACGTATTCGTTGCATCGTGCTGTCTGCTTTACCTCTCCATCCTCAAACGTTAAATATTCAGGACAGAAAGCTACGCATGCCCCACAGTTTATACATATGCCTTTGTATATTACCTCTGTATTGAGGTCGTTTATGTTCCCTTTTCTTGATGTATGACTTGACATCCTTATCACTCCTATTTTTCGGATACCTCTTTTGCTTTGATGCAAACGCATTTGATAACCGCTCAAACTCTGTACTCTGCGCAGGATCCTTTAATGGCACTTTCCGGATCGAGCCATATAATCCAGTTCTTGCCGAACTTCTTGATTCTGAGTTCACCCTCCTGTGAAAGCTCGAGTATATTGGTTTTGGCTGTTGCCCAGCTCACCCCGACCTTCTGCCCGATTTCCCCGATACTCATGGGCTCTCTTTCCTGGCGCAGAACTTCCAGTATTTGCTCCTTGGTATTGCCCATTTTGAACCATACCTCTGGTCACGTCTTGCGTTATCCACAGTTCTTATTGAATGTGCATAAATGTGCACAGATACTGCTATTGAGATGTGTGTTAATACGTGTGTTAATAGTTATATAAGCGTTACTCTTTGGGGCGGCACCTGATTACTTGAAAATAAGCTGCAGCATGCTTGGATATCAACGGAAAAAAAGCCTGCGGACGTTATACCGTCACTTTCTTGATATCATTATCCTAAGCCTGTCCCCGGCCCTTGCAGCAGAATCTGCAACCTCGCCAAGCATTCTTATGATTTGCAGCAGGTGTGTCACACCAAGCGCACCAACATCACTCTCAAGCTCATAGGCTCTCTGAGTTAAACCAAGCTGGATCATGTCAACTTCATGCTCGAGCTTCTCAACCACGGGTATCATTGCAAGTACCATCTTAACATCTCTCTTGCGGAAAGAACCCTCGAGAATCTGCGAGAAACTTTCAACTACCTGGAGGTACTTGTCAACCGTCTCTATTATCACCTCTACCATCTTCCGCAGTCCATCCTCAACATCCTGAGGAAGCCTCTCAGGGGGCCTGAAAGTGGCTATCCGTGCAACATCCTGGGCGCAGTCAGCTATTGAGTCCTGCGGCTTTAGAAACTCAAGAAAGTCCTGGCGCTCCACCGGAAGCATGACATTTGATGGGAGCCGCTCCCTTGTGGTCTGCTTGATCTTATCTGCTTCAAATTCCATATCAGATATTACGTTGCTCAGTTCGCTCACTCTTTCAGCATCGCCGCCAACATATGCATCGATCAGATCTCTGAGTTTATGAACAGTCTCAGTCACCTTCTCGGCATGGGCGTATAACGGCCTGAAGGGTGACTCTGTGCTGAATACCTTTAGTATGCGCATGTATGCCATCTACAGACCAACTCCCATTAAGCCCAGATAGAGAACAATAGATATAACGGTTGTTACAGGGACGGTAACAATCCAGGAATACACTATATCCCTTATAACACTTAAATCAACCGCAGAAAGGCCACCTGCAAGTCCCACGCCAATGACTGCACCAACAAGGGTATGAGTCGTCGAAACAGGCATTCCGAACCATGAGCAGGCTATTACCGTGGTGGCTGTGGCAATGTCTGCCGAGAACCCGCGCGTTGGCGTCAAATCAGTTATGCGCTTGCCTATAGTCTCAACAACCTTGTACCCCCACGTGGCAAGACCGAGAGCAATACCTATACCTCCATATGCAAGAATCCAGACAGGAACCGCATCACCCATCATACCGAGTGCCGCCGAAAGCGGTGCTATGGCATTAGCCACGTCGTTTGAACCGTGAGCGAACGCGATATAGCATGAGGAGGCTATGACAAGGTACCGGAACACACGCTCGACCCTGTCCACGCTCTCAACCATGTTGAATATGAACTTGCGTATCAGCATGAATATAAGATATGATAGGATAAGTCCAGCAAATGGTGACAGCAGCCAGCTTGCAAAAATCCTCAGAAGGGCCTGAACGTTGATAACATTCCAGGGTATCACCCCCTCAATCGCAGCCCCGATGCCGAACCCGAGCATAGCACCAACAATCGAATGTGATGTGGATACCGGCATTCTGAAGAAGGTGGCTATTGTAATCCATATGCCTGCTGCCAGCATGGCTGCCAGAGCGCCGACCGTCACGATATGCGGGTCGATAATCTCTATTGGAATGATCCCTTTGGCAACCGTCTTTGTGACGCGGGAGCTGAAGAATATCGCGCCAAGAAGCTCCATCGAGGCTGCCAGGATTATGACCTGCTTAAGCCGGAGCGCACCGCTTCCGACCACATCCCCCATGGAGTTTGCAAGGTCGTTTGCGCCTATGTTCCAAGCCATGTAGAATGCGACTATGGCGACAAGAATCAGCGTTAATGAAAGCATGGTCCCTAATGGTTGCATATCTCTCATTTTGTTATAAACATTTTGAAAGTACACTCTCCACGGGAAGGCTCAGAAAGTCATCATGCAGCATTATATGCCACCGTATGCCACTCATACCATACTGTAATGGTTAATGCTTATACTGGCATCGTTTTGTATGGCTGGAAATAATAATCTTTATGACATATTACAAGGATTTAAGTATGCAACTCTAAAGTATGCAGCTCTAGGCACCCAAGTCCTCATCGTCAATGCCAATTACACCATTAGAGACAATCAGAGACAATCCAGGGCGTGCAATCATAAAAGCGGGCGTATGCATGCATCGTTGTGGGTGAATGCTGCTAGATCGGTTAACCTGTATTTTTCATCCTGAAAAGTTCATCCTGAAAGAATGAATGGTAGGGGTATATCCAATATGGCGTCCGGGAACGAATCAAAAAAGAAGCCGGGGAATCCGATAGGGTCGGTGCTTGTTGTAGGCGGCGGCATCACAGGCATCCAGGCTGCAATGGACATGTCAGACTCTGGATTTAAAGTATACCTTGTTGAGAAAACACCAACTATTGGCGGTAGAATGGCGCAGCTTGACAAGACATTCCCCACGATGGATTGCTCGATATGCATACTATCGCCGAAGATGGTTGAGGCAGGCCGGGATGAGAACATAGAACTCCTAACGCTATCTGAAATATCCGGGGTTGAGGGAGAAGCCGGAAACTTCAACGTCAGGGTTCTGAGGAACCCCCGATATATCAAGGAGGATTTATGCACTGGCTGCGGGGACTGTGCCACTGCATGTCCGTACGTTTCACAGCCGCATGAGTTCAATGAGGGAATCATCCTGAGGGGCAACTCTTACATGCCGTTCCCCCAGGCAGTACCGATGAAGTATACCATCGACGGATCTCACTGCGTTAAGTGCGGTAACTGTTCTGCAACATGTGGGCCCGAGGCGATAGACCTGTATCAGAAACCTGAAGAGATTACAATCAATGTTGGCAGCATAATTTTATCACCCGGCATAATGCCATATGACCCTTCAACACTGACCAACTATAGCTATTGGCACCCGGATGTGGTAACCTCGATGGAGCTGGAGCGGCTGATAAACGCTTCAGGGCCTACCGGCGGTCATGTGATACGACCATCGGACCATGCCACGCCCAAGAGGATTGGGTTTATACAGTGCGTGGGCAGCAGGGATGTACATATAAACCGCCCGATCTGTTCATCCGTATGCTGCACGTATGCCATAAAGGAAGGCATTCTGATAAGGGAACACGACCCCGACTCAGAGGTATCCATATTCGGTATGGACATCAGAACGCACGGCAAGGGGTTTGAAGCATTTGCCAACCGTGGAGAGAACGATTACGGATTGAATTATCTCCGTGCCAGGGTGGCTGAAGTGAAACCGAATCGGGATGGTACGCTTACGGTGGTATACGAGAACCTTGATAAGGGAGAGGTGGAGGAAAAGGAACTCGATCTTGTCGTTCTATCCGGCGGTCTCCAGACATACCCGGAAACGACCGAACTCGCAAAGGAAATGGGTGTGGATATCAACGAATACGGATTCCTGAGCACCCATATTGAGAACCCGCTGGAGACAAATGTTCCGGGAATATACGTTTGCGGGGCAGCACAGGCACCGCACGACATTCCCGAATCTGTCGCGTTGGCTTCTGGTGCTGCAGGCAAAGCTGCCGCGCTGCTCAGTGATGCCAGGGGTACGCTATTCAAGAAGAAGGAGCCCCACCCTGAAATTGACGTATCATCCCAGGAGCCCAGGATCGGCGTATTCGTATGCCACTGTGGAACCAACATCGCATCGGTTGTTGATGTGCAAAAACTGGTGGAATATGCAGAAAAGCTCCCGAACGTTGCCTATTCGACCAGAAGCACATATGCATGCTCCGAGGATGTTCAGAAGGTTATGAAGGAGGCTATAAAGGAGCGCAAGCTAAACCGCATAATCGTTGCTGCATGCACACCAAGAACACATGAGCCGCTATTCAGAGAGACGATACGCGAAGCAGGACTCAACCCATACCTCTTCGAGTTTGTAAACATCAGGGAGCACTGCTCGTGGATTCACAGGGGAGATTCGGGGGAAGCCACTGATAAAGCCAGGGAACTCATCAGGATGGGCGTTGCAAAATCCAGGCTGCTTGAAGCGCTTCAGACGGACGAAGTGGGGGTGACAAAGAAAGGCCTGGTTTTGGGCGGCGGTGTCTCGGGTATGACTGCCGCTCTGGACGTGGCTGCCCAAGGTTTCCAGGTATATCTGATCGAGAGAGGAAAGGAACTTGGAGGGCTTCTCAATAGCATTAGTACCATTTCGGGCGGGCTGGACCCGGCCGAGTTTAAGAATGATCTCATAGAGCGGGTCAAGAATGAGCCGCTTATAAAATGCTTCATAGGAGCAAATCTTAAAAGTGTTTTTGGATACGTGGGCAACTTCAATGCCGTAGTCGAGGATGCCGGCGGCGATCAGGAGGAACTTGAGTTTGGTACGGCAATACTTGCTACAGGCGGTATTGAACTCAAGCCGGAAGGACATTATAAGTACGGCGAGCAGAAGAATGTAGTAACGCAGCTTGAGCTCGAAAAGATTCTGGGTGAAGGAAAGCCCCCAAAACGCGTTGTTATGATACAGTGCGTTGCACAGAGAATTCCGGAGAGGATATCCTGCTCGAGAATATGCTGCATACAGGCGGTAAAGAACGCAATAAGGGTGAAGGAATTTGACCCTGACGCACAGGTTTCCATCATATACAGGGACATGAGAGCCTATGGAGAGTGGGAGGACCTCTATACCGAGGCGATATCCAAAGGTGTTATCTTTATCAGGTTCGATAAAAATTCCCCACCGGAAGTTGAAGGTAGTGAGGTGGTAGTGGAGGACCTGGGATCAAAAGAGAGACTGAGACTCGAAGCAGATCTCGTGGTATTAAGCAGCCCCATGGTTTCGTCACCAGGGACTGACGATGTAGGCAAACTGTTCAAGGTTCCAATTGGTTCAGACGGCTTCTTCATGGAAGCTCACCCAAAGCTCAGACCTGTGGACTTTGCAACCGACGGTGTATTTCTGTGCGGTTCTGCGCACTCGCCAAAGCTGCTGGGTGAATGCATTGGTCAGGCATCCGCCGCTGCAGGCAGGGCATGTGCAATACTTTCCAAGGATAAGCTGACGGCTGGCGGAGCAATAGCGAGTGTGGATGAGGAGGCATGTGTTGGGTGTGCCATCTGCGTTGATATGTGTCCATACGGCGCAATCGGGATAAACAGCGAAAGCGGTTTTGCACAGGTTACCGGGGCGGTATGCAAGGGATGCGGCACGTGCGCGGCGGCATGTCCAACCGGAGCCATGGCCCAGCTGCATTTCAACAGCAGGCAGATTATGGCACAGCTTAAGAACGTAATGTCAATTGAAGATGCTCTAGGAGTGTAATGTGAAATGAATGACGATGATACCAAGAAAAATGATGAGTGGGTGCCCAAAATAGTTGCGTTCTGTTGCAACTGGTGCAGCTATGGAGGAGCTGATGCAGCAGGCATGGGGCGGTTCCAGCAGCCCGCATCAATACGGATTATACGGGTTATGTGCAGCGGGCGCATCGATCCGACCTACCCCATACTGGCATTTATGGAAGGGGCTGACGGAGTGCTGGTAAGCGGCTGTCACATCGGCGACTGCCATTATATCGATGGGAACTACAAGACAAAGAACAGGTACCCATTCGTAGAGGAGATGGTGAGCGAACTCGGGATAGAACCCGAACGAATAATGCTTGAGTGGATAAGTGCCTCCGAGGGTGAGAAGTTTGCCGAGACGGTTAAGAAGCTCACAGAAAACGTCAGGAAGCTTGGGCCGAGCCCGCTTAAACCGGGGGTGAAGTGAGCATGGTTGAAATTGGTAAATGTTACTTCGCCCAGGCTAACGATGAGGAAATAAAGAAAGGCGGAGCATCAGGTGGATTTGTGACCGCCTCCCTGGTGGCTGCGCTTGAGAAAGGTCTGGTGGATCAGGTGCTGGTGACACTCAAGGGCGATGACATATATGAAGGCATTCCCACCATAACCAGTGATCCTGAAGTCGTCAGAAAGGCGGCGGGCTCGCTGCACAGCGCACCCGTAAATCTCGCCAAATATCTGGTTGGATTGAAGGGCAGGACCGCATTGGCTGCAAAGCCGTGCGATGCAAGAGCAATAATCGAGCAGGCAAAGCGCGAGCAGGTCAACATCGATGACATATACGTTCTGGGCCTGAACTGCGGAGGATCACTCCCGCCGGTGCGCACCCGTGAACTCATCAGAACGATGTACGATCTGGACCCGGATGAAGTTCTGAAAGAGGAGATATTGAAGGGCGAACTCATCATGATCACGGGGGAAGGTCATAAAGGCATCAAGATCGACGAGGTGGAAGAGGCAGGATACGGCAGGAGAGAGAGCTGCAGGTACTGCATGACCAAAATACCGAGGATGGCTGACCTTGCATGCGGCAACTGGGGAACGCCCGAGGGCAAGACGTTCGTGGAGGTAGTGAGCGAGAAGGGCAGGCAGATATTCGATAACGCGGTTGACGCAGGTGCACTCAGCGTGGAAGATGCAAGTGAAAAGAGCATCGAGATACGCGGGAAGATAGAATCAGCAATGCTCAAACTGGGGGAAAAATGGCATGGTAAATTATTCACGCCCGTGGATGAACTATCTGACAGTGACAGGCTGAATTATTATATCGACATATTCAAGAACTGCATCGACTGCAATGCATGCAAGATGGCATGCCCCGTCTGTGCGTGCGGTGACGACTCCAAATGCCTAAGTCATGAATATCCCACAGACAACTACAAGATCGACATGTT
>JAUWIL010000052.1 GCA_030605385.1 Methanobacteriota archaeon | reverse complement strand
TGGCATGTATTTCGGGTATAGGGGGATTTACCATATTTCAATCCCACTGTGGTCTGATTTTAACCCACTCGCCAATAGTGGTATATATACCCTTATCAGTATTAAAAATCCAATACTATTTGAAGGTTTACTGGTATTTTTCCATGGTTCTTTATATATGGATCGCAAAATGGTGGATTCCAGAAAGACGGGATGGAAAACTGGAAAATGAGTATTAATAGTCGGCATTAGCCAGCCTATTTTGGTTTACAGTTCTTATTGTTTATCTAGCTGAATAGTTCCAAGTTCCGTCAAATAATCTCGGAAATCTCTGCTTTACTTGTACCTAAAATCATAGTTTGCAGATATTTATCACTCCTCATTATGTAAACTCTCACAGAGTCATAATCCTTGTTTATTATGTTGTTTATTCCATCTTTAACCATCTTCATCTCCACTTTTGTTACTTCACCCTCAAACACAGAGTTCTGAACCCAGTTCAAGTACTGCTTTAAGAATATTCTGACCTTATTTACCCTCTCAACACCAACATCGTAGACAATAATCACATACATCGCCTACCACCACATCACAAGCGGTTTATATTTCTTTGCACCAAGTATGTGCTTTTCTAACTTGTAGAGTTCGAGGCGTATCAGACGCTGATACGAAACATTCCTCCCAAGGCTCTTATGCTTGATCGTTCTTGATAGGCGCTCGTTATACTCCTGCAGAAAGAGTCTCCTTCCGCTGTCTGATAAAAGCATATCCCCTAAATCTCCCTCAAAATGCGAGTCGTTAAGCATATTCTTGTTTACAAGTTTGAATATTAACCTGTCAACGATTATCGGCTTAAAGATCTCTGCAACGTCCAGGGATAGTGAGAATCTTCTCTCAAACGGCTCGTGAAGGTATGATATAGTTGGATTCAGCTGAGTGTTGTATATCTCTGTTAGGACTGTGGAGTACATGAGCGAATTTCCAAAGGATATCAGGGTGTTAGTCTTATTATTGGGTGGGCGCTTCACCCTCTCACCAATCTTAAACTCTTCAGGAAATATGCAGTCCAGCGCCGAATAATACATATCCCGTATGTGCCCTTCAACACTCATAATCTGGGGAACCGTATCATAACCCTTCACTCTCTCAATTTCCCTTCCTATCTTCCCAATGTATTTCTCCACACCTTTTTTAGAGGAATAAGTTTCCAAATTCTTCAGGATGTTTTTTGTGGCACCTTCTATGAAGCACCTGGCCAGAAAAAGGCGTTTATCCACATCCAGATAGTGCTCCGATTGATGAATGGTTACATCTCCTGCAAGAAGTGTCTCCCTTGGGTACAGACTCCCTTCATAAAAGCCGTACCTGCTGAAGAAATGAATCGGTATGCCGTTTTTCGCAAGATATGACACCACTCCAGAGGTAAAAGAAAGGCTGCCAAAAGCATAGATGGCATAAATTTTGTTTATAGGCAGAGCCCTCTTTTCCTCCTTGTTTATGAAGTAAACCGTATTCTCCTTTCTGCGCAGCACACCATCCTTTGTTATGTAATAGTTTGTTCTCATCCTTCATCACCAAAGCAGAACTCATAATAACTGCACTTTCTGCACAACCTTCTTTTAACTGGCGCCGGCACATTTCCATAAACAATGCGCGGAATCTCATCCATAATACGCTCCATCTCCTTGAAATCATCCTCTGAAGGCTCGATTACTTCTTTCTTGTTGAGCAGAGGATAATTTAATACTCCTACAGCCTCAACACCGCGCTCATGCAGGTAATACAGGTAATACAGAAGTTGCCACCTATGCGCTTCCTCCATCTTCTTCGACTTCTTTATATCATGCACCTCTAGGATATCGCCCTTCTTAAGAAAATCGATGGATATCACGTTATCGATTATGATATCTTTCTTTACTCTTGAATATCTTGATTCATGGATTAACTTGCCCATGGAGACATCTTCTGATTCTCTTTCCATCTGGATGTTGTGCGAGAAGAGCCAGAGCTTAGTCTTGCAGATAAAATAGTAGTTTACCTTCACGCCTGTGATGGTCATCGGAGTGATGCGGTTATCCATAGTATCACCCAAAGTTTCTTCTCAGCCACTCCTTGAAGATCGGATCGGCTATCTCACATTTTCCGTGGTCTGTTTTTCATATCTTGCGTTATATCATAGGTTGATACGAAACAATAAGGGTGATAAGGGGGTAAAAAAGGTGCTTAAATAGTTGGCTTACCGTATCAAAAATATCAAATAACAGCGTCATATTCCATTTTTTGTGAAAGTTCGGTTGTTTTAAGGCCGATTTCTGAATCATAGGGGGCGGTTATCGTAAATACATTGTCATCCTCTAAAATCGGTTCGATATATCCCTTTGAATGAAGCATACTAAATTGTGTGACACGTAGCGGGACGAGGAGCATACGAGCTTCAATCCATCGCTTATCGTTGCGCAATTGTACATATTCATCATGACATACCTTCGGCAAAACCTCGATTGACTGGTCAGTTCCTTCTATAACATCCTCTACCCAGTTCCGATATACTCCGGCAATCGTATGTTCATCGAAATCCTTCAATTCCGGATAGTTTAAAGCTCGTTCGAACTCCTCATTTTCCTTTTTCTCATACCCATCAGCGTAAACCATGTCTGCTACATCGATGAGGTCTCCTTCTGTCAATACAGCATCTTGTAGCGGTTCTATGTGCTGGAGAGTCTTTTCAACAATCGATTTTGGATAAATGTTTACTTTATTTACCTGCTCTCTCAATACAATTACAGTCTCTGGATCTCGTTTACCATATCGGTTCACGCGCCCGAACCGCTGAATTAACGCATCGATCGGGGCTGGCTCACTCATACAGACATTATAATCCAGATTCAAACTGACCTCAACCACCTGAGTCGCAATAAGGATTTTTGGCTGTTGAGCTAAGATTGTACCCTCCAGATTGCTTCGGTCTCTTTGAGTAAAGCGCGAATGGATTAGTACTGGCATCCCAACATTGTATCTTCCTTCTTCGATTCCGTTGATAACGTATTCATAAACATTTTGTGCAGTTGAAACATGATTGCAGATAATCAATAATCTTTTGTCTGGAAAACGTTCCATAAAAGCATCGAGTTGTTCTAAAATATTTCCGGGGCATACCTCAAGTACATGTCGCTTTTTGGTAAGGATGTCATTGTCTATGGCTTTCGTCGAATCTGGTTCGATTATTGTCAGATTGGTGGGCAAATGTTCTTTGATGAGTTCTTGAAGAAACTCTGGCATTGTCGCTGATACAAATAGAAACTTTGCACCGAGTGGTTTTAGCCAGTGAATCATCGCAAATATGAGTCCTATAATTCTCGGCTCATAAGCGTGAATCTCATCAAAGATGAAGCATGCTCCTGGAAATTCTATCAATGATTGTTCCCAACCACGCCCGCGTAATGCACTGCGTAGAATTTGGTGCGGTGTACATGTTCGGATTGGATAATACATCTCCCGCGCAAGGTCTGCCAGAAGCTTTGCCTTGCTACCATCCTGTGATGAGTCTTCCTGAAGTTTGTATAGATACGCCACGTTTTTATGATGGAGAAGCCCCACGTTTCTTTGACCGTATATGGTCCGTAACGTACCAAACATTGCGTTTATGCTTGCTGTATATGGCAGTACATAGAATAAACGTCCATTTTCAATTTGATTACAAGCCGCCCATAAAAGAGCGGCGTTTGTTTTTCCAGAACCAGTGGGTGCTCTCAGAATAGCGTCACCGCAAACAGTTCCGGAAACTAACTGAAACGGACGTGGCGACTCATCCTTTCTGAAAACCTGAAAGTTCTTTAATGTAACTGGTAGTGGGAGACTCGTTTCATTAGCAGATGATAGATGATCTGAACTGATCAGTGCACCCCGTAATAGTGCAGCATATCTCCGTTTATCCACTGGTATGTTTGCAGTTTGCCCGTTTCTTGTCGAGCGGGATAACCACTCATATGATAGCCCGATATCTGCGATATCAGGAATGTCATCCAGCTCCCACTCCAGCCGTCCTGTTTCTTGACATAATCGGTTCCACACATTCAGAAGGTCCTTGGATCGTTCATACCATTCACTTCGCATTTCTTCATATACTGGAGTGATATCATCTAAATCTCCATCGAACAGCATCTGGTTCTCAGGTAACGTTTTTTCTCTACTTGTTACAGCGTCTGGTAAAATACTTCGGTGATGGGTTAAAACTGCAAATAACTGCTCTTCTTTTACATTAGAGAATGACGCAGCAAAAGCAGTAGACAGAATCTCATGACGCCTGCCAGACCAGTTCTTAGCTCGTCTGTACATAACATCCTGAAAGCCACTCGCTGATTTGCCAACATCATGCACGATAGCACAGAAGACCAGATCATTCTTCAATTTCTCACGGTAGTCTCTGCCGAATGGCGCACTATCGGCGATTGAAGATGCTACTTTTGCGCAAAATCGTAAATGATCAAAGAGTGTTGTTCTTTCATCACTCTTTGCCATCAATTCCTGCCCACTCGTGGAGATAGATGACATGATTGTCGTCCTCGTCGGTTTTTATATGGTATAAGTTCGGATTCTCAACAATCGAACCCGCAGAAACAACCTGAAATAACCGAATATTCATAGGATTCCTTGTTAATCCTGTTTGTCTGTTATCAAAGAATTCTGGAAGTCTGAGCATCCTGCCGCCAACGTCTTCCTGCGGAAATGGCATGAGTGTTGTACCGACCTTGCCAGATGGCTTTTGCTCCACGTCTACCGTTTCAACAATCTCAATCCATGCCAAATCTTGTGATCTTCCGAATGTTGGAATCCCTGCAGGTTGCACGAGAGTGTCAAAGAAATCCATATTATCTAGATATAATTCTAAAACTGGGTATACATGGAATTCATAGAATCGTATGGATGTTCCTTTTGGGTGAGGTCGTAACCTATCGTTTTTAAGTTCAAATCGGTGGGTCGTCTCCATGTCCACACCCAATCCGGCACCATGAGCGCCCTCACCAAAACGATACTCGAAGCCTATCCTAACCTCATCAGGATAAACTTCTCTTCCTGCACAACATCCGATAAATCCAAGTAGTGTAGGGTATGGTGGTACCGGGGCACAGAGAGATTTACCGCTCACGATAAGGGGAATCCTGAACGTTGCTGTAATCCCCCTGATTGTAGCATGGATTAGTTTATCCATCTAAAAATCCTCTCTATTGCGCTTTATCGATTCGTTTTACCATCACTATGCAGTTTTACCTCTATTATACCCAAGATGCTTGGAAACAAATGCTTTTGTTATGTTGATCGGTGTATCAACAATAAATTTTGAATTGCTTGCATCAAGTGCATATACCAGTTTTTCGTTTTCGGGATTAAGATAGCCTTTTCTGATTCCGACATACACAGGAGTGACCAATCGATCTGCGTAATCCGATGCAATCTCTTTGAGGGGTTCTACTTTTATAGTTGGTCCGTCAGATGATGCTTGATCTGGATTATCCTTGAATATACTGTTGAATATCAGATTGCCGCAATCAAGCCCCGCAAGAATTAGCACTTTTGGAGATACGTCTGTTGCAAACGCTGCCTGTTTGGCACCGCCTCTTAGAACTGAAATAGCATACAGTAGCTCTCCTGCACGAGTTTTTGTAGTGTTATTGTCTAAGAGTTCGTAAATATTCTCTTCTCGCTCTTTCAGTTTGCCAGACTCTATCCCCTGCTCAATGAGATCTTCACGCAATTCTATGCGGTCACCAACGTTACGAAAAACTCCAGCACGTGTCATATCCAATCCAAATATCGCCTGTAGATTGGTGTTGTAGAAGACCGTAGAATATGGAACAGGCGTTCCTTCTTCTAAATGAACGAAACCCTTATCCTTTCCTTTCCATCCAAATTTACGCAGTGACACAAGGATCGAAGACCTAAATGGAGATGCTCTGATCAGTGCCTTAACTTTGGTCCTTTGTTGAGTTTCTTCACCACCAGGTTCTTCTTCTGTTTTTTTGGTGCGCCCCTGTCCTTCTTCAGATCGCATATAACCAAATAGATCATCCTCAGGATAGTTAATCGGATCCAGCTCCCCGGCTATCTTACTGGTAGTCCCCTTCTCGCTCTGCTTGATAGCGTGCAATGTACTCTTTGGCCACCCAGTTTCTTCGATTAACGTGTCCCTCAACCAGTGACGCCATGCCTGCGCTGATACATACGGCACCCGGTACTTTCCATCGGAGAACTGCTTGGGTATAACACTGGTTCGATCTTCACCCGATGTATCTATTCCAGCACCGTTCAGGAATGCTCCATTAGCCGAAACAAGGAATGTTCCGACTATGTGACTTATTTCTTTGGTTTGTTTCTTTTCTAACATTTTAATCCCCTCCAGTTTGATTATTTTCAGGATTTGTCGGTATATTCTTCTGTATCTTCTTACGATATAGGTCAGCCAGAGCCAACCTCATCTGAAATAGCAGCTCATATCCAACAAAATTCCCATACTCGTCATGGCATAAATCATGCCAGAATCTATCCCAATCGTCGGGTCCGAATCCTTCGTGACGTTCGGACAGGTTGCACATCACATTTTTAATCCAATCAACGTGTTTTGTACCTCTCTTGAATTCATCAAGAATCTCTTTTTTGAAACGCTTTAATCCACGATCTTCAACGTAGTCGTTGAAGTATAGATGTGCTGCTTCCAGTATCTTTGGATTCATTTTCATAGATTCACCTTCTATAGATTCTTTATATTCATAATTTGGAATTTCATCGTCTAAGTGACGAAGGAAATACATGGTCACATTGAACCCCTTGAAACTCACCCGCAGTGGAAACAAGGATTCCACCGGAAAAATGTAGAGATAATCATCGATCGATAGCCGTCCATCTTCTACCATCTCGACGATTTTGCCCTTCAGGATGTTACGATTTTTAGTGTTGGGGTTTTTAGCATCTCCGAATACATCTGATTTAATCCACGCCTTCTGTTCCTTTACATTATCTGGCAGAAGACCTTTAGCAAGTTTTTGTGATGCAGCGAGAGTTTTATGTGGTATACCGAGAAGATAAGTTTGATAGAATGCAAACATCTTAACAGAAGTACCATCATATTTCTTTCTTGGATATAGTCCTAAATAATCTGTTTCATTGCGGATTGAATTCAACAATTGATAATCTGAATATATGAATTTATCAGCCTTTGCCAGTGACGCAATCTCGCTATCCAGTCCGTACTGTGCCGCATCCCGGATGAAACGCACTGATATATCTGGTATCTGCATAATCTCACAGCTCGGGTTGGTTCCGGAGTTACTGAAAAGCCATATATCAAGTTCTGCATTTTTTGGTAGTTCTTTTCTCTTTTGTGCCCGCTGGATCTCTGTAAATCGATTATACAACCATTTCACGGTTTCACCGCCAGGTTGCTTTTTACCGATGGTCTCTACTTTCTCTCCGCTGACTGACAGTAATCTGCGATTCTCGTCAACGATTGACGCGATAAGATCCTGAACGAACGGCTGATGCGCACCCTCAAACACCATCAGTTTGCCATTTAATAGTCTGGTGCCAATTGGGATGTAATTCACAACGAAAAGACATCTTGGACAGATATTGAACATTCTCGAAGACGATGGCAATGCCTGAGCGTCGCTGCCAATAGTTCCAATGAGTGGAAAAAAGTCTCTTCCAATGGCGTGGTCGCTCCCTCTATCGCCATCTACCTGTTCATATGCGGCATTGAGATTACATGCAGGAAACTCACCACAGCATTCACACATCCCTATATCAGGATTTGCGTTCTCCATTTGAGCTAATAGTCCAGATAAAATTGAAATATATTTTCTTTTACGAAATCCCTCATATTTTCCCCCTCTCGGTTGATACAAAGGACCATTATTGCCAAATACCATTGTGAAAGACTTTAACCTTGAATTCCAATTCGCCAAATCATTGCCTGAATCAAATACTTGCTTCATGTCATCATAGTTCATCTGCGTAAACGATTCTTTTCCTGCCAAATACGCGATAACCGCCTGTCCAGTATCTACAAAAGGATTGCCTGTTACTATCACCCTGTTCACCCCAACACATCCAACTCCCATCGCATTCTTCATATCTCCACTCCTTCTCTCACTGCTTCTTTTAGTGTTCTCATGTTTCCTGTCCTGGACTTGGTGTTACTGATTCTATGATGGTTTTGGCGAGTTCTAGTGCCTCGTCCACATCGTCATGATGGATGTTGATGTTTGTGTTGTAGTCTGATTGGTTTCTCATTCTTCTCAGCGTGTGCATCTTGTTGGCAGTTGCATGACTTGTCTGGTGGAGTGCCTCTACAACCTTCTGATGTACCTGCGGAGTTCCCAGTGTAAGATGTAGCATGTCTCGTGCCAGCAGGAATGATGCATAGTAGGCTCTGCCTATAGCTGTTCTTCGTCTGGCTTCATCATCCACCGCATCTTTTGTGATCTCCTTTGCAAGATCAAGGAAGTTAATGGGGTTGAACATGCTCTAACACCAGCAATGTTTTAACAGCATCTTCAGGAGCGATATTCGAGTAAGCGCGATCTATCAGAGAGTCTTTAAGCCGTTTGAGCATGTCCTCATCCAGTCTCAGGTCCATCTGAATATAGGCGTATGTCCATAATTCCATTTCAGCGTCCTGTTCTAGATAAATATCTGAGATGTGAAATGATATGGATAGCTCTGTCAGCTCTTTGCACAGGTTTGACAGGACCTTTTTTGAAACATCTCGTAGAGGTCCAAGGTCTTTGACAATGCTGTCCAGAGGAGTTCTGTGGTCAGGATATGATATCAATGAGTCCAGCTTCTGTATATATATTTCTGGTGTTTCACCTACCACGATGGACATGGTTTTATATCTCCTCTATCTTCTTCTTGAGTGTTATACTTATGTCCCCATCCTTATTGCAAAATCCAATGAGCAAACCTCTCTCCTCATCATAGAGCAGTCCACATTCATCTGGCTTCAAAGTCTTTATCTTCTCACTCTTAAGGAGCCCTTCATCGCTCAAATCATACCACCACCTTAAGGTTCTGTCTGCATAGCTAAGATTGTGCCATCACTATTTATAGTCCTATCGCTCAGTCGAATATCCCTTAGCAGACAATTGCTCTGACTCACTTCACCACCTCCACACACCCAAACCCCATCGCATTTTTTTCTCCAAGTCCTGCATCATACGCAAACTCTATTAGCTTCGGGTTTGCGCTTATTTCCAGCGTTGCCAGACTGCATCTGCGGTGGCTGTCTGCTATTTTTATGCGCTTGGGTTTGAAGTTGGTTAGTTTGATGACTTCGAAGTAATCATCTTCTAGTGGTGTGCCGTGGTATTCCCCGTATCGTGCGCTCAGGTTGTTGTGCAGGTTTTCGTAGAATTTTCCATCCTGAGGGTACAGATCCCATGCTTGCAGCGTTCCATTGATTTTGCGCATCGTCTTCAGATATATGGGTGAAAGCGTTTTCATTGTGCATGTGTCTCCGAGTTCAAATGGAGGAAGCATCTCAATTCTGTCGACCGTCATCTCTGCGCCGCCTATATGAAATTCAGGTTTCTGGAGTAAACCTTCGGCAAAGCTGCGGATAAACTTGGCATCAGGTGAGCTTAATATCACGTGCGCATTCCTGAATTGAAGCCCGCCGTTGCTTCTCTCCTTATCATCAAGCACAAGGTTGCTGAAGGTGTAGAATTTGAAGCCAGTATGGGAGTGCATCTCGTTTGCCAGCAGTATGTTTGCGCCAGCCAACTTGTGATACAGCATGCTTGCTAAAGCATACTGATAGTCATACGGTACCTGTTTTCTGTTGGTTTTGTTTATGCTTATCTTGGCTCTCATACTATGCCTACCTGCTGAACCTTATCATGAGCTTCACTACCCCCCTTTATGTGTTATAAGGGTAAACCATTAGTTGTCCTGCATTGTATATAAGGGATTGTCCACAGGGTGCGCGGAAGGATTAATGTATATCCAATCCATCTCCATAACTAACGTATATCCAACGCGCCTCCCAGGTTTGCGCATGGAGTGAATCGTGTTTCACGGCATCCGTACAAGTCTGTGCGCCTCAAACTGAGAGTCGAATCCGAAGACCGTGTCAATCCTGATTCGTTCCATTATTATCCCGAAATTGACGTGTGTTAATCATTTGATGCTTTATGACTTAATTCTTCCCAGTGAACGTGTTTCATCCTTACAGCTCTATTCTGCGCAGGTACTGTTTGAAGAAGGGGTCTGTCAGCGTGTATCTGTTATCTGTTTTTCTTATCATTCCTTTTTTGATCAGACTTTGAAGGGCTGAGTAAATGTTTTGTCTGTTATCATCAAACTGTGAGTAAACGGATCTTTGTTCGTCTTTCGCAAGAAATGCGCAGAGTCTCAGTTGAAGTATGGAATCATGCTTGAGGGATGCCCGGAGACTGTCCAGATATGTTTGCTGTGAAACCAATGCCTGTTCAAATCCATCTTTGATGTCGCATGTTTCCACGTTTCTTTTTTCCTTTACGTTAAGATATATGGTTTGGCATACATACTGGGTGTAATATGGATGCCCCTGGGTTTGGTCCAAGATCCCATCTGCGTCGTCAGAAGATATTGTAATATGCGCGCGGTCAAAAGTTCTGATGATATAATGCTTAAAAGGTTCAGCTGGCACCGCTCCAAGTTCAAACACCCTGCAGAAACCATAAAAAGCTCCTTTTTTATCCACGAATATATCGCGCATTACACTCTCCTGACTGCCTGAAAACAGATAAACCGTTTTCTTATGCATCTGAAATTTAGATCGCATCTTTTTTATTAGTGCAGCATTCATCTTGCTGATATCGCCCAGCTCATCATAGATGAAGCACATTCTTGCCTTTTGTTTAGCAGCAAAGTGCTCGGGAAAATCCAGGCATTCATCCAGAAGCGCATCTATGTCCTTCTCTGCCTCAGGAAAGCTGAGTATGATCTCCATGCCGTTCTGGGTTACCTGTTTTATCTCCATGCTCTCCCTGAGAGCCATGATTCCCTTTCTGGCGGCGCTGATAATCTTATCCGCAGAAATGAACTTGTTCTCTATCGTGGTCTTAACAATCTTCTCAGCGAGTTTGTCCAGCGTGGGTATATCAAAAAAATCAACATTGCCCACATACCACCCCTCATCCTTGAGCCTTCTCATAACCTCCAGAAGCAGAGAAGTCTTGCCATATCTACGTGGTGCAACAAGCATGGCGCTCTGATTGTTCTTAACAAGGCTGATTAGCTCCTCTACAAGGCTCTCCCTGCCAACCAAGTGCTCACCGGTGACCGGGCGTCCGAACGGAAAAATCTCCTCCATGCACTACAGATATGATCTTTATACATAAGTAGTTTACGACACTTTTAATTTATGATTTTGACCACATTTGTAGTTTACAACAATCTTGGTTTACATCAATGTTTGAAAAACGCAGTTTTTCAACCGTCTGGAAGCTCTGCTTTCGGACATGTTTGCAAAACAAGGTTTTGCGACCGTCTGGAAGCTCTGCTTCCAGACATGTCTTGCAGAGCTTTGCGCCGCTTATATCACTCCCATCTCGCTCAGGCGCTCGGGGAGATATGTTTTGGTGACATAGTCCAGACCGTACTTTGCGAGTGCCTGCTGTTCGCTCTTTTTCTTCAGTTGAAGCTGCAGGTTGATCTCACCCTGCCAGAACTCGCTGGTAAAACGGGGGTCGCTCAGTTCGGACTTGAGTGCGCGCACATCATGATCATTCAGCTTGTCTGTGGGCAGTTCATAGTTCACGATATCGCTGGGGCGGATGCCGATGAATTCTGCGCCCGGTGTTGCCAGATACTCTGAAAGATGGGCGCTCTTTATCGAGCCGTAGGCGACGGAGGCAAATATGCGGTAGCTCCACGGGTCGCCGTCCGTGAACACTACCACCTGAATGCCGAGCTCTTCACTCATGCGCTTGATGATGCGCTTGGTGCTGCGCGCAGGCTGACCTTTGAGGTGCACGACAATCGCATTATAATCTTCATCAAAACCATTCTCTATCAGACGATCCCGCATACCACCGGTCTCCACCGCAATTATCATGCGGGCATCATGGTCCAGAAACTTGAGGTTGTCTGCGTTTGTCGGAATCTGATATCCACCGTCGCCCACATCATCCTGACAGTGTATCTTTTTGACACCCCTTCTTGTATTTTCTTCGATGCGTATGGGTCCGATTATGGATGCGCCGTCCTCCTCGGGGCGTATATGGAACTTCTCCCTCTGGAGACTGCTTACGATCTCCAGATCCTCGATAAGACCGTCGCTCTCGGGCTGGGCATTGAATTTTGCAGCGCCCCAGGCTTCGGATATGTAATAGAGCTCCCTCAGCGTTGACGAGCGGTTGGTATCGAGCTGGTGCTTCAGAAACTCTATAACATAAGTAGTCTTGAGCAGCTGATATGCTCCGAGAACTGACTTGGCACTTCTGACACTCTCACGGTCGCCATACACCCACACACCGGAGTCATCATTATATTCTATATTCTGCTTTGTGCGCGTTGGGAGGATAATGTAGGGGACTTCTTCATTTTCTATATGCCCGTATAAGTTTTCAATAATTCCCATAAGACCGTCTACGGTTGCACTGTCGCCTTTGGCAGCTGTTTTTATTCCCCTTTTCAATTCTACGCACCCCCCATACCGACTGCACCGGTCACGAGTTCAATGTCTATACCTTCCACAATGGGTTCGTCCTTATCCGGTACATCTCCGGACCTGACAGTGTATGTCAGATTTGCCTCGCTCCCGCTTTCAAGCTTCAGTTTCCATATCTGGTCATACCGCCCGCCGAGATTCACGAGCTTGCCCTCGGGCACGGCATTTGAAATCTCACCAGAGGCGATGTCATGCAGTTTGAATGATCTGACAGTGCTGCCGAAGTTTCTTACCCTGATGTCGATCTTGTGGGTACCGTTATTGCCTGATGTGACGTGCTTCTGCACCAGCACGTTGCCCATGATGTTTGCAACCACGGGATGTATGTCCGGCTGCTCGCGGCCGAGCATTGATGACACCTTCTCGACGATCTGCGGCAGAATGCTCTGGATTATGTCCTCTTTCTCGCGCCTCTTCGCAAGATTCTGGCTCCTTGACAGATACTCTTTCAGCTTTCTGCCTACTTCCATCAATCCCAGCTGAACCTCCCCGATGATCTCCGGGAAATCTGCCACTGCATTCTTCGACTCTGATGTAAATGGAATGTTCGTGGACGCAAGATGGACCATTACAATCGACGGACCGGCAGGGATGCC
This sequence comes from Methanobacteriota archaeon, assembly GCA_030605385.1. GTDB lineage: Archaea > Halobacteriota > Syntropharchaeia > JAUWIL01 > JAUWIL01 > JAUWIL01. The sequence continues at coordinate 621 of JAUWIL010000052.1, read as the reverse complement.
GTCACCTCCGGACTGTGCAAGCCCGTATTTTTTCCAGTTGACCTCTTCAACAGCATGTGTAAGAGCACATGCTCCCTGCTGATACAGCAGAGGCACCCGGTTGGCGAAACGGAGCACGTCAATGCGGCTGTCCACCGGAAGATTGCCCCCGTATGCCAGCCCCACCTCTACGAGGAATGGATTGCCCGAGTATACCGAGGGCTTTCGCGTTGCAGTAGCTATAAAATCAACCCGATACTCCTTCTCCAGACCCCTTGAGATCAGATTCTCCCCGATGGGCGAAAGACAGTCGACCGGAGGTGTGGATATTTTCACATTCTTGAATGCGCCCAGCAGCCTCAGCATCTGGTCGCGGGTCAGGTCATGTGGATTGGCGTCAGGGTCAATGTTTGCTACCATACATATCTCGTCAGAAGTCTTGCGCCCGATCCGCACGAATTCATTTCCAAGGAATGAACTCAATTTATTGTGACCCGTATCACGGATCATGCGGAGCAGAACGCCCAGTTCTATGCCTGCGGGATGAGGTTTTATCTCAACTGGCTGCTTTGGAGGTGTGTCGGTAACCCGTTCAAAAATCTCTATGTTTCCGTCGGGTTCCACCAGAGTGATGCGCGCATG
>JAUWIL010000044.1 GCA_030605385.1 Methanobacteriota archaeon | reverse complement strand
ATATGTTCCAAGATGAGCTTCCAAGATTCCGCTGTAGCGAGCCTCTCGGCATACATACCTATCAATTCGGATAGTTCATACCCAAACATCCTGGCCAGGGCTTCATTTGCCTCTATGATAACCCCCTTCTCATGGATCGCAATCCCTTCTTCGGCGGCACTCGATAAGCTTCTAAACCGATCTTCACTCTCCCGAAGTGCCTCCTCCGCACGCTTGCGCTCACTAACATCCCGGGCGATAGCTAAAAGCATCCACTTCCCGCCGAGCTGCATGCGGTTGAGCTTCACATCCACATCGAAGGGCGTACCATCCAACCGGCAGTGGGTCCACTCAAAGGATACCTGACTGCCGGCAAGCGCTGCGTTGATCTTTTCCAGTGCTTTCTCCCTGGACTCCCGTCCATCCGGCTGGTAAGGAGGGGACAGCTCATAAGGAGAATGCCCGACAATATCCTCACGTGAACGGCCGAACATCACCTCGGTAGCCTGATTGCAGTCCACGAAAATATCTTTGTCCATGAGGAAGATTGCATCGTTGGCGTTCTGGAAAAGGCTGCGGTATTTCTCCTCGCTTTCGAGTAGGTCGATCTCTGCCTTTAAGCGGACAATAACATCCCCAATCTGGGCAGCTATGCCCTCAAGTATATCGCGAGTACTGGGCGGGATTTCATCAAGCTCATGGGAGCCGATGTTAAGGCAGGCGATAACCTTACCCCTATGTTGGATAGGGACGACTGATAGAGCGCGCAATCCCTCGCGACGGCGCGGCTCGTCGAGGCGAATCCCTATGTTCAAATGTTGGGAATGAACTGGTTTGCCTTTCATGATCAAACGCGTATTTGGAGAGTCTGCATCATAGTATGAGGCACTCTTTATAAAATCAGGTGACAATCCCTTGTGGGGGGCAAGTTTCAGCGCTCCGGACGCCTCATCAACAAGGTACACCCCACCGCAGTCCATTCCGGAAACAGAAATCGCGGCTTCAAGGCATAGACGCAATCCCTCATCAAGGCTGGTAGCGGAACCGAGTGCAACCGCAAGATCACGCTGGGCCCGGGTCAGGTTCTCCGCACGTTTGCGCTCTGTAATGTCCCTGAGTCTGCCCTGGAATCCTGTTATATTGCCCTCTTTTCCTTTCGCTAACGCTACAGAGGTCTCTATGAAAATACTCTCGCCGTTCTTTCTTTTTATCTCTACTGCACGATTTCTTATGAAGCCCGTACCCCATAGCTCCTTTATGATTTCCTCAGCCTCATCTTCTGATGCTATGAATTCTGCTACTTTTTTACCAACCACCTCATCGAGCGATGAATATCCGAATATCTCAAGTGCCGCTTTGTTTGCCCATGAAATCCCTGTATCGAGGTCCAGTTGGTATACTCCCTCTCCTATCGAGTCGACCAGGTTTTTATACTGCTCCTGCAGCTCTGTGATCTTCTCATGTGCTTTTTTAGCCTCGGTAATATCTGTGAAAGCCCCAACAGCTCCAAGCGCTCTACCCTCACCATCATATAAAGGTGAAGATCTCAACAGCACTGCCCTGACGTTACCATCCTTTCTAACAATCTCAACTTCACAAGGAATCTGCTCATCTTTCCACGTGGCGACCATATGCTCTCTGAATTTCTTGTGCCCACTCTTCTCTAAAAGGTCAGTTATGTGCTTGCCAATCAACTCTTCCTGCTTGTACCCGCTGACATCCTCTAAACGCTTGTTGGCGGATACCACCATTCCATGGATGTCATATACGACCACAGAATCAGCCACGCTGTCAAGTATGTTTGATGTGACCACCTCTGACATAACCAGTCTGCCATATACCTCTCTGAACGGAGATACATCAACCACTATTATCTGGAACCCGGTCACCTCGTCATCCATCACTATTGGGGACGGCTTTAGCATCGTGTGGATTGCACTGCCATCCCCTCGGCGCATCCTGCACTCTATAGGTCCCTCAACCCTCCGTGATTCCGATACCGCTCTCAGGTTTTCTTCAACCCAGTCAAAATCATCATATAGAACGAACTCGGATAGAGGCTCTCCGATAACCTTTTTTTCAGAATCCAGACCTAGCAGCTCTGCTATTTCATGGTTTGCGTATTCAACCTCGTAATCCGCCGATATTATGCAGAACGCCTCTCCTATGTTCTCTATCAGTTTTCTGTGCTTTTTCTCTGACCTCTCTATCTCGGCTATATGCCTCTCTTCCTCTATCCGCATCTCCTGTTTGCCGATACTCTCTTTTACTACCCTGAACAGCTCCCTGCGGTAGTCTTCCGATTTTATGACATAGTCAGACGCCCCCATTCTGAGAGCCTCAAGCACTTTTGCCTCATCCCCTGTTTCTGCCGCAACGATTATTCTGGAACTCTTGTCATTCTCATTTTGATCGAGCACCTTTACGCAGTCCATGTCAGGCATCTCGCAGCTCAGAAGTATCAGGTCATATCTCGTGCCCTTCATTTTTCCGATCGCTTCGGCTCCAGTACTCGCCCTATCGATCTTGAGTGTGAAATCCAATCTTTTCGATTTCGACCTCAGGATTTTGAAGCTTTCCTCACCATCTTCGACGACAAGTATCGTTTTCTTCTTTCTCATATCCGACCCTACTTCATTTATTTCATGTTTCATCATCCCGGCGTGGGGGGGTCCCCTCACGGGAACTCAAGCTTCTGAAGAATACAAATTTTTTGAGCTGGTGAATAGTTATTGCTACATATCCCCTAATAAATGGTATGGGCTAAATGGTATGGACTAAATGGTATGGACTAAATGGTATGGACTAAATGGTATGGGCTCAATGCATAATAATACAATTCGCATCTCCATGCATCTTCACTATGACTGCATGCCCCATACTGCAGTAAAAAAGATTGAATATTGCGGTGGCGGAGGGCGGCGGAAAATCAGCCTATCTTTCCGGTTGAAGCCATCAGAGTGTACAGCGGTGATTGCACCACTATGCCTGAGTTTGTTATCGAGTATGCTCTGAGTTCACGCGAATGTTGAACCCATCGCATTTTTATGATTTGTATTATCGTGATGAACTGGCTGAAATCATCTGACTGGAATCTGCTTAACAGAATCAAACCGTCAAAGACGTACTCTGCCACCCCATACTTCGTCTTCTTACTTTCAGCCCCCACCTCTGCTGTTAGCAGCCCGGTTGCACCAATCTCTTTTATTATTTTTCTGATGTCCATCAGTCGGGCTCTGCGCTCCATATCGCTCGTGCACAGGTCATTGAACTCGGTTATTGAGTCCAGCACGACTATATCTGCCTTTGACCCTTTTATTATCTTGGGGACCTGCTGAGGTATATCTGACATAAGCCCATGCTCCACTTCCATCAGCTCTATATTGACTATCGTGAGCTTGTTGCTATCCACGTACGGCCCGAGATTCCAGCCGAATTTCAGTGAATGTGTTACTATCGACTTCTCATCATCGCTTGCGCTTATAAAGAGACATTTCTTTCCATTTTTGAGGTTTGCGTGGAGGAACTGCAGGGCTGCTATTGTCTTTCCGGCACCTGCCTGTCCTGCAATAATTATGCACTGTTTGGGCAGGAAGCCCCCTCCAAGCATTTCATCCAATTCTTCCATTCCTGTTGCTATCCTACCCTCTGCCTCCGTTTTAGTCACCCATATCACCTCATAATCATTTTCTTTTAGCAACTTTCAACTTTCTTTGTAGAACTTTCTTATTTGCTCTTGCATGATGTCGGTGGTTGCCCCGAGCATTACCTCTGGTCTGAAGCCAGTCAGCTTTAGAGCCTCTTTCAGGAGGGTATTTATTGTCTGCTCGGGGCTATCATGAGCCGTTAATTTTACACTCAGAATCGCCCCATTAACATCACTTATACTCGATAGATATCTCTGCTTGCCGTTGATGTTCTCCTTTGTTATGTTTACCTGCCATCTTCTTGCATAATCATTATGCCTCATATAGAGGCCCATAAATTCAGGTTTAAACTTCTTGTTCCAGTCGTGAACTGCTACGTGAGATACATGTATGCCCAACTGGCTGAGCCTCTCTCTGATACCTCTCAGAGGATATCCGTGTCTGTGGTGAAGGTTCAGTGCATACATAATGATCGCCTTGGGGTACCGCATCCCGGATGAGACACTATCTGTTTTATCTGTGAACTGTTTTCCGCATGCGTTGCAGCGGTGTTTCTGCCGACCTTTACGATCGAATCCATATTTCCTTACTTTATTTGAGTAGCAGACCGGACAGAATACCATGGTTAGAATAGAAATATAGCATTATTACATATAAAGGTTACCTGACTTGTTACCTTGTAGGATGTTATTAGGATGTTATTGCGCTTTGCGAGCCATTTTAACCCACGATTATGAATTAGCCCGGCTCCGAATAATTGCTGATTGGCATCAAAACTGCAAGATTGGCAGAATATGTGATGTAATTGAGTTATAACCGCATATAAGCCATATTTTAATGCATAAATGCTATATTTACTGGTAATCAGGTCGTCAGGTCCGAAAACAGCACAAAATCATGAAATTGCTAAGTTAAGTTGTGAGATTTTTAGAGAAAAACTAAACTGACACACCAGACAACAAACGCAATCAGCTGGACATAGAGCCAAATTTAGCCATATCATCACATCATTCGTTAAGTTAGAATATTCCATTTTATCTGGAATTACAGGCCTTGTTATACGTTTTTATATCTATATCAAACTAAATACAGCCATTGTTGGGAAATAACGTCATGATAGGCGCTTTTCTACCATAATTACATAATATATATCTAATAATGCAGGTTTAGGCGCCATATATAGGTTAGAATGGCATCTTGATATCCTCATATTTTACATCCCATAAGCTAACAAACTGGAAAAAGTTATATAATATGCGGTAGAAGGAGTCTAATGGAGGTAGCGGGGATATGAGACAAACACGGCGGTCCACAAGTTCGGCACTTACATCACTACTTCTATTACTGCAAAAGCCCCTACATCACCCTGTATCTACCCCCTCAACCTTGCGGGGCTACGCTCCGCAAGAAGCGAGTGGAAAGATCGCCAATCATATTATCCCCGCTCCTTCAGAACCCCTTATAATAAAAACAATTGCAGCAGCACTGCTAATACTACTGCTCGCAAGCACTGCTGCGGCAGAAAACCTGAACACGCTCAGCAGCGGACCCGAGCAGACGATGACCTTCAGTACTATCAGCGAGCAGAAAACCTACCTGAACATACCGGGAACCGCAGAAGTCACCAGTGCATCCCTTCAACTTGAGGCACATCCAGTATCACACATAAAATGGGAGAGAAGGGGATGGAACGTAGAAGGTGCCTGTGCAATCGACTGCAACACTATAAGAGACGGAATACGGGGCGCAAAAAGCGATTACTGCTCCAGCAGTGCACCCAAATGCGGCCTGCCCGGAAGCGTGGCAGCGCCCGAGACTGCAATCATATCATGGAGGCTGACAGTACCCGAATCAGGGAAAATTCAACTCAAGCTCATCACCAACGGATGCTCGAACGCAGAGGGCGACATAATCATAGCAAGGGACTGTGGAGACGAGGGAGTAAGTATTTACACATGGTCAGGCGCACCAAAAACCTCCCAGGAAACGCCTGAGATAGACCTTCTTGGGCTCGGTTACAGCATCGGAGAGCAGTTCAACCTCAAGCTGCAGGGATCTGGAGTTGGTGAGATAGTAATCTACGACGCGAGAGCAGCATATCCGAGTGGTGTTGTGCTTGACATAGGTGCGGACGGTGATGCACAGTGGGAGATCTCTGGAATATTCGAGGGCACCATAAACACCCCGGACATATCAGGCGAGATTAATGAATATCTGGGGGCACACGCAGCCAACTCGGACGGGATAATCATGGTTCCGGTGGTACTTCGCAGTGAGTCTGCTGGCAGGATAACAATCCGCAATATCGACATAGAGTATGCAGCCGTCAACACTGACATAATTCCAATCCCGACCGTTACCCCGACACCCGAGCCCGAGGAGAACGTCACGGCGGTAGAGAACAGCACTCAGAACAATGAGAGCGCCCAGAACAACGAGACAATGATGGACATGGACCTGGACCAGATGGCGGATATAAACACAACCCCGACGGTAACGCCAACTCCAGATATAACGCCTGTCGCAACTCCTACGGCTGATCTTGTGGAACCAAGTTCCGCAGGGCAGACGAATGTCACTCACTCGACGGACATGCAGGACGAACAGCAGGACAACGAGGCTGGAACGGATGAGACAGCTCCAACAACTCCAACAACTCCAACCCCTACGCCGGAGGAGGGAGCACAGGACGAGGATGTTGGGGATACCGCAGATGAGGACGAACAGGATGGAACTGCTGCGGAGAATGAATTAAACGACACAATGGAGGTTGATAACGAGATAATACAGGAGAATGAGACCGAGGTTAATGAAAGCACCATAAACGAGACGGAGGATCAGCCTCAGTCCGGGAACAGCACAACTGGCAATGAGAGCATTATAGTCGAGGACACCGTCAACGAGACCCAGAATGCAGGAGTTAACGGGACAGATGCACTGGACATAAACGAGACGGAGGATCAGCCTCAGTCCGGGAACAGCACAACTGGCAATGAGAGCATTATAGTCGAGGACACCGTCAACGAGACCCAGAATGCAGAGGTCAATGAGACCAATACCGACGTGCTGGAGATAAACGAGACGGTTGTGGCGGCAGATGGTGCAGTTGAGACGGACATAGACATGACAGGCGGCAGCGAGATCGTTGAGGACGACGGCGCTGAGATTGAAGACGAAGTAGAGGATGAAACGGAAGAGAGCGCTGAAGCAGAGGAAGTTGACGATGAAGATAGCGGCGATGAGGTGGTGATAGGGGATGCAGAGGATGCGGATGTAGAAGACATTGCTGAGGATGCTGTTGTGGACGAAATCCAGGACGCTGCGGACGACGGCGATACTGGAAGCACAACTGCCACCGAGCAGGACAGCAGCACCACAGTTTTAGAAACTGAAGGAGGCGAATAAACGGAATCATGATAAGACTCAACAGCATACCCAGATGGAGGGCGGTGCAATCACGCACCATACCAGAAATCAATCCTTATATTGAATCATTAATTACCTGCTCGGTAATGACTGACGAGATAAATGAAACTATGAGCCACACCATGGACGATTATGCCAATACAGACATGGAATCGCTTGATTTCTGGATTTACATACTGATGTCATCAACAAATGTTGCGGATACCAGTCATCTCCAGGATGTATGCACGGGCGGCGAGGATATTGCCAGACATCTGCCAATGATGGCTAATCAAATGATACTAGAGGATTAAAGGTACATTCTTCTCATCGTCAGATTGGGTTGGTGAGGAGAGGATTTAGCGGGGCGTTGAGCGCTATCAGCGCTCTTTCCGCTAAATTTTGACTGTTACAGTACCCATCTCACAGCGTACATTTCCATGATTTATATTTATTAGGGTAATTGGGGTACGAACCTCAATTAAAGTTTTAAGTAATGAGTTATATACATGGGAAGCTGTGGGTAGGATGCCCCCCGAAATTTAGCCCCGAAACCAGATTTTGGTTTTTCTCATTATGGATGTCCTGCCCACCTTCTACTTATCTTCAATTGACACCATTCCTGTTACATCTGTGGAAGCGAAGCTCCACGAGTTTCGCGAATACTTCGTATTCGCAAGATTTCGCAAGATGTTGAGCACCACCGGGGACCAAGGAGACTGGTGCTGTAACCACCAATTTTAAGTCTAACTTCTGCCCATAGAGGAGGAGGGTTGACATGCACTTCGGCGCAGATCACGGCACAATTGCAATACGATTCGCTACGGCGGATGAGAGGAGGCATTACGAGCTTGAGCGCAGCCGGGCTGCTGGGATGAGCGCTGATGACATTATAGACAGCATTGAAAAGGGGCTGAACATGAGGATGCAGGACGTGAAGCTTGCAGCATTCACATATTCCATGGGTGACAACTTCAGTCGGATCACCAATATCAGGGACGTCATCGGCAGAGGGATAGTACAACGGGATGGTGCAGGCACCCATATAGGTGGGGGCACGCGAGTCTATGAAGCCGTGGAATCAGCAGGTATAGCTGCGGTTGCGGTACCAGGCATACATAGGGATACGGCATGCATCGACCCGCGAATGAGGTACCACTCACACGGAGCAAGCCCTGAGAAAGTGGGTGCCGCCTATTATGCTCATCAGCAGGGGGGACATGATAATTTTATATTGTGTGACATCAGCTCCAACACAGTCACCGTGGGGGTGGCGAACAAACGGATAATAGGCGCGCTTGATGCCTGCATCTTCGCCCCAGGCGCCACCCAGGGACCGATCGAACTTGAAGATATACGCAGGATAGATGCTGGAGCGGTAACAGCCAATGAAGCATTCTCAAAGGGTGGAGTACTGCATAAGCTGCAGGTCGAAGGGATAAATACTATATCGGAACTTATGAGTACCTGCACGGAAGAGGCTGAATGCGTGATAGATACGATAGCACTCCACGCCAGCATGGAGGCGCGGGCAATAAGCATCTTGATACAAGATCGCATCGAGGGTGGTGGCGAAAACATACCAATATATCTTTCTGGAAGTCTTAGTGAGGACTCCCGCCTTATAAAGGGCATGAATAGATACCTCTGTGCCGATACGATATCAATAGGCAAATGGAGCGCAGCAGAAGGGTGTGCCAGTATAGCCCGGGACATATATGAAAGAAAGACCGCTAACATACTCGGCATAGAGGTTAACGAGAACGTACTGGGCAGGTAGTACATCTGTGAAACGCAAAGCGTTTTACACATATATTGCAACTCAAAGAGTTTGCGGGATACCTCACACCGGTTTCGCCCTCAATATCAACTCACATTTCGCATCTGTTCGTGCATCTATTCGTTATCCTATCTTGACACATTTACCTGTCATCTTCTCTTGCTTGCAATCTTTTTATGTTTTTAGCCTCTACTGGCGTACCCGCTCTTGATTTGTGCCCCCCATCTCTGGTGTGTATTTTTGTGATTACCAGTCTTTTACCATTCTGGTTGATAGTATCCCCCACTTTGTATGCCTCATCGCCGTATGCCCGAGTGGTCATGCTTGAGCTTTTCCCACCTTTCTGCGACGTAATCTTGACTGTGACCTCCTCTATGTTTCTGGCCCAGATCGTCTTTATATCAAGAGCATGAGCGGTCTGGACACGCCCTCCACCCTTTGTTTCTATGCTTGCAATCTGGACTAGCTCTGCCGCATCATCATCCCCCCCGTGTACTGAATGCTGTGTGGGGGCATCTACTATCAGCTCATCACCTTTGTGCAGTATTTCACACTCCGAGAGTGCCGTACTGCCCGTGTATGATTCGCTATCATGGCTGACTATGACCCTGACAGCAGACTCCCTCGGAGGCTTGCCACTTTTTGCTGTGTGGATGTGCCCGCACTCTGTGCATCTAACCAGTGAAGTTCCACAAGCACTTCTTATCACGTAATGGGGGTTCTCCCCCCTGTTTGAGCATGCAGGACACGCTATGAAGATTCGATCCATCTCATTAATCCTACTCACGGTTCACTCATGATTATTAGAAGCATGTATGGAAGCTACGCTTCCATACGGTTACAGAGCTCCGCTCTGTAAACATGTCTGAAAAACCTACGGTTTTTCATACGGTTGCAAAACTGCGTTCCGCAAACATGTCTGGAAGCGAAGCTTCCATACGGTTATAGAACTACGTTCTATAAACATGTCTAAAACACTGCGTGTTTTATACTGTTGCGGAATCAAAGATTCCGCAAACAGTGGGCAAAATGCATAGGTACTGAAGATTCCAATTTGCTTTGCAGGACTTTAGGACTTGACTGACTTTAGGACTCGACTTTTTACATCTCCATATGGTAGAATAATTATTGTACCTGGACGGGCAGCTTATTTAGCTCCCCTCTGTCTCTTCTTTGCTCAGCACCCTTACATTATCACCTCTGACGGTGACAGGTATGGGAACCATGGCATCGAAGAGTTCCACAGTGATTTCCTCATGCGTCTTGTCAACCATCTTGACGCGTGCCTTCTCGCCTTTGAAGGGGCCAGCAATAAGCTCTACTATGCACCCCTCGGTGATGCCCGTTACAGTCGGCTTGGGTTTCAGGAAATGTGCCACCTCTTCGAGCGGCATCGCCCCCCTGACCATTGTTTTGGCATTGCGTATGCCCTGTATTGCCTGATCAACAATCTCAGGCGCAGGAGACTCCACGAGCACATACCCTTTAAGCTCATCAGGGGCAAGTATTGCGCGTACATCTAATTTCCCTCTTCTGGCGGACTGCTCTATGAGCCCTGCCACTGCACGCTCCTGATTTGCAGTGGTCTTAACAGCATATATGAATATCTCACTTTCCTCCCCTTCAGACCAAGGTGTGGACTCACATACCTTCTCTTTCGGCATTGGTGTTGCTGCTGCACCCATCTCATCATCTGAGATAGTTGGTTTTGGTATATCAGCACCATCTAAGACGGAATCCGTTTTCTCCCCAAGTTCGCGCTGGTCATCGTACTGGGTACTACCAGATGCTGGATTTTCATCCTCTCCGCTTGTAACATCTGCCGGTTTCTGCTCTTCCCCTTCATTCAACTCTTTAATCCCACCCTACATTGACTTAGGAGTGTACATCCTTTATTCATTTACGTTTACAGAGCAGGGCTCTGCAACCGTATGAAATGTATCTCTGAAACGCAAAGCGTTTCAGACATGTTTGCGGAACGCAGTTCCGCAACAGTATTGAAACATAGCTTCAATACATGTTGACTGTTTTTTTGTTTTAATCGAATCAGGTCTTACGAAAGCCAACCCTCCCAGGATAGATGCGCACTGCACATCAGGTGCCCAGCAGGAAGCGCGGAAGATCTGTCATCAGCAAGTATATTATAAATCCTATTGCACCTATTATTAGTATTCCTGCACCTGCCACTTTGGACACCATGCTAAACTCCTTCCTGTCAGGTTTCCTTGATAGTCTGATTATGCGTATGTATTCGTTCAGTTTGTCTTTAATATCATAGCTAGCTGACAACTTTGGTGCCCCTCATCATGGTTAATATTCTCTTATTTAAAACTGCTGGAATAACATATGTTTGTATGTTTGTATATGTTTGCAAAATCAAAGATTTTGCAACAGTATGAAAAAGCGTTGCTTTTTCATACATGTATGCGATATATGTGTGGTATTGCATTCACCAATTACTGCTTTTGTCTCAATAAACGGGTGCATGATTCTGAAAGGAATACTTTCAGCCCTGAAATTGGAACTTACCCTCTCATTTTCACTCATTTATACTAGAAAATCTATACCGTATTTCTCTCTGGGGGCCCCCCTTCCCATAGACTCTGGCTTACCATATATCTGATCAGATTTCACACCAGTCACTACAAGCATAGTTCTTACTGTGTTATTTAGACTCTCGTCGATATGAGCCCCCCATATCAACCTGGCATCGGGGTCGATTCGCTGGTATACCTCCTCAATTACACTTTCAGCCTCGGAAACAGTCATATCACTACCGCCCACAACATTCACCAAAGCTGATGTAGCCCCTGATATATTAACATCCAACAGTGGGCTTCTCAGTGCCCTTTTAACTGATTCTATGGCTTTATTCTCACCCTCAGCCTCACCGAGTCCTATCATGGCTACTCCACCCTTCTGCATAACCGTACGAACATCCGCAAAATCGAGGTTGACAAGACCTGGCTTGGTAATCAGCTCGGTAATGCCTTTGACACCCCTCATCAGCACTTCGTCAGCTACTTTGAAGGCAGCCTGCAGCGGCAGCTGCGGCACGATCTCCAGCAGCTTGTCATTCGGAACGACTATTACCGTATCGGCAACCTCACGGAGTCTCTCAAGACCTGCTTCTGCGTTCGTCCTGCGCACCACGCCCTCGACTTTGAATGGAAGCGTCACAACAGCTATCGTCAGCGCACCTGCATCTTTCGAAGACTCAGCGACGACCGGCGATGCGCCGGTACCAGTTCCACCCCCAAGACCACAGGTCACGAAGACCATATCAGAGCCTTCGACAATGGATCTAATATCCAGTTCATTCTCACGGGCAGCCTCCTCTCCAATCTGAGGCAGACTCCCTGCACCAAGCCCGCGGTTCCTCTTGCGCCCTATAAGGAGCTTTACAGCATTCTTGGAAACATTCAGGTGCCTTAGGTGCTGTGCGTCAGTGTTAACCGCTATGAATTCGGCACCATCTATACCCTCATCGACCATGCGCTGCACGGTGTTGCACCCACCACCACCGCACCCTATAACTTTGATAATTGTCTTCAACTCTCCGAGGAGCTCGTCAAGCTCTTTATCGGTCAGATCCTGGCCGATAACCACTCCATCATCCTTCTTTCGCTTCCTACCCTTTCTCTTCTCCTCGGACTTTCCCCCCTCACTCTCTTCGGCTTCCACTCTTGACAGCGCACTCTCAACGATGGATTTCATGGTGTACTCATCTCTCGTAAACTCATGTATTCTCTTGTATATTTAACTCCCTACTTTAGATAACCATACTTGCCGTTCTTATCACTTTATCTATCAGTTATATTTACATTATTGGGTATGTTATATAACCGTACATTATCCAGGCAGTTACTATTTCTCTTAAATGTAGGCTTATAAGCTCTTCTATCGCTCAGCTTGTACCAGTATCAGCTGGTATACTCCGAGTTTATCTTCACATATTCGCAGGTCAGGTCGCAGCCCATTGATGTAGCCCTCTTATCACCCAGGTTGAGGTCCACTATGATATTTATGTAATCAGAACTCATAATTTTTGATGCCACCTTTCGCACCGCATCCGACCATTTGATCTCTCCCTTATCAACGAGTCTGATACTCCGGCCCTTATCCATTATATCCAGAGATATCCTCTCCATATCTACGCTCGCGTTTGAATTGCCCAGAGCTGCGATTATGCGCCCCCAGTTAGGATCACCGCCTGCCAGAGCAGTCTTCACCAGTGGAGACGTAACGATTGAGCGCGCCGCACTTCTTGCATCTGCCATGGTTTGCGCACCGGTGACGGTACAATCCATCAATCTGGTGGCGCCTTCTCCATCTTCTACTATCATTCTTGCCAGGCGCATGCAAACAGTATCAAGAGCCTCCTGGAATATGCTGGTCTTCATCCCTCCCCTCTTACCTGTTGCGATTATAATGGCAGTATCATTTGTGCTTGTATCGCCATCTACCGATATCATGTTAAATGATTTGTTAACGGATCTGCGGAGGCACCTATCCAGTGATGAGGGGGCAATTCTCACGTCAGTGAAGATAAATGCCAGCATGGTTGCCATGTTTGGGTGTATCATACCAGAGCCTTTTACCATCCCCCCTATTCGAACGCCGTCCACTTCAATTGCAAATTGCTTTGGTCGGGTATCGGTAGTCATTATGGCTTTGGCTGCCGCCATGCTTGCCTTGGGGCTGCACGCAAGCTTTCCTGAGACATATTTTATCTGCCCCCCTATGAGATCCATATCGAGTCTGCGACCTATTACACCGGTTGATGCCACTCCGACAGATTTCTTTGGAACGCCCAGAGCCTTTGAAGTAAGCTCTGCCATCCGCCTTGCATCCGCAACCCCTTTTTTTCCGGTCATTGTATTGGCGCATCCACTGTTTGCGACTATGGCATAGAGCCTGCCGCCGCTTATATATTCTCTCGTCACCTGTATGGGCGCTGCCTGAATCTCGTTCTTTGTGAATACTGCCGCTGCCGCCCCCTCTGCTTGTATTATGGCAAGCCCATCTCTACCTTTCCTCACTCCGTAAGCACTCACGCCTTCAACAGCACATACTCCTCCATCTATCTGTTTCATTTACTGCTGAATCCTCCAACGTTATTTTCAGATATACATATCTATCTCGGTTCACGATTTAAGTTTCATGATTTAAATTGCCACTTTCAGCTGACCCGCAGCAGATCCGCCATAGGAGGACATCATATAAAGGCTCACCATATAAAGACATTCAAAGAGCCCCTTTTAGGGTGCAAGACCCGGAAACACCAATCCTGTCGTCTCATCAAATCCCATCATTAAGTTCATGTTCTGAACCCCCTGGCCCGAGCCGCCCTTTGTAAGGTTATCTATGGCCGACATCACGACAACGCGCTCTCCACGGCTGTCTACCTCCAGTCCCACATCACAGAAGTTCGACCCCCTGACACTGCCCAAAGTGGGCACCCCACCTTCAAGGAAGCGTATGAACGGCATCTTATCGTAGAACTCGTGATAGGCACCCATCACCTCTTCCTTTGTCACACGCCTGCTGACCATTATGTGTGCTGTTGTTAGAATGCCCCGTATCGCAGGAACTATGTGGGGAGTGAAACCGAACTTTACAGAATCACCTGCAAGCAGCCTCAGTTCCTGATCTATCTCTGCCGAGTGGCGGTGCGATGTCACGTTGTATGGTATGACATTTTCCGCTAGATTGGGGTAATGTGATACGTTTGAAGGATCCGAACCCGCGCCAGAAACTCCGGATTTGGAATCAAATACGGCGTGTGATATAACTCCCATCTTTGCCAGTGGTGCAGCAGCAAGGATGGCGCCCGTGGGATAGCATCCGGGATTGGCAACCAGCCCTGCCTCTGCCACTTCAGGGTGCAGCTCTGTCAGACCGTATACCGCATCAAGCTTCTTCTCGTGCTTTTTACCATAGACGCGCTCGTAAACGTCATACGAGAGACGGTAGTCGGCGCTGAGGTCTATGACTTTGACGTCTTTTTCTATCAGATCCGGTACATACTCCATTGCCGTACCGTGGGGAACAGCCGTGAACACCACATCAGATCCATCCGCGACCGTATCAACACTTACATCCTCATATTGGAGATTGTCTGCGGTGCCCTTCATGTGCGGGTACATTTCGGTTAATCTCTTACCTGCGAGTCTGCGGGAGGTTATGTGCACTATTTCAACATCCTGATGCATGGTAAGCAATCTTACCAGTTCTATACCCACATACCCTGATGCACCTATGATGCTTGCACGTATCATGATAGTAACCTCACCGACAACTCACAGCGTTTTCTTGCTGGCTGCTATTGGTATTCATACCGTAATTTCCAACTACTATCTGCTGCTATATCAACCTATCTTAGACGATTATCATGTATCGTAACATTGTATTTAAAGACTATTAACTGCAGGCAAGACTATTAACTGCAGGCAAGACTATTAACTGCAGGCGGACATCATCTTTCTGGTACCTCCACACCACAACCCTCACACCACAACCCTCACACCACACGCCAGTACATCAGGCATGCCCCCATACAGGAAGCATATAAGGGGATTGGAAAATCTTATTGTATTAACGACACCTATTTTAAAATTGAGATT
>JAUWIL010000026.1 GCA_030605385.1 Methanobacteriota archaeon | reverse complement strand
TCATCGTAGCGTTAATTGCGGTGCCAATTACTATGACTGTTGCTGAAGCTATTTCACCTCACATTTGGGATCAACATTTCTTGCTTGGTTTAGGTGGTGCTACACTTTTTCTTATCAAGTTTTTTATTTAAAATAGGGGGCTTTCTTTTAATTATTGACTCCCTTCGGTCGAGATTTCATATATGTTCTTAAATGTAAAACTCTAAATTTTTCCTTCGGAACGTTGCACTAAATTTTAGCCCTTCGGGGAATATAACAAAGGATATGAGGTTCCGAAGTCTTGCAGACTTCTCCACCCAAATTCGCCTACGGCGAACTTCTCATACCCGCCAACCGTTATCTAAAATCGCCTTCAATATCCATTAAATATTGACTTTGTAATACATTGATATACTAGTAATAGCATGTATTACATTGGTGATAATATGTCTACTACCGTTTCGCTTCGGCTGCCTGATGAAACCGTGCATGAACTGGGGGAGTTGGCCAGTGCCATAGAGCGCTCCAAGACGTATATAATTCGTAAGGCAATAGAGAACTATCTGCAAGAATACGCTGATTATCTGGTGGCTTTGGAACGTTTGAGAGATAAGGATGATGAGATCATATCCGGTGAAGAGATGAGGGAGCAACTTGCCCTATAAGGTGGAATATAAGTCATCTCTCGGTAAGGACTTGAAGAAATTGGACAGGGGGGAGGGCAGGCGGATTCTCCGGCAATTGGAGAGCGATCTGGGTGAGGACCCAGATTGCGGTGAACCTCTCTCAGGGCAATTTAAAGGACTGTTTAGATATCGTATGGGGGACTATCGCGTCATATATGCCAAGACCAGGGAGGGAGTACTTGTTCTACGAATTGGACACCGCAGCAGAGTATACAAATAAAACACACTGGTAACAAAGAAGATAAGAGGGTAAATGGTAGTTAATTTGCCAAAGCGGGATACAATACAAATAAAACACACTGGTAACAAAGAAGATAAGAAGGAGTGGGAGATATGGAAAAACACATGACCATATCACTGGCTATCGCCGGCAAACCAAACTCCGGCAAATCCACATTCTTCAAGGTCACCTCCCTGGCGAACGTGGAAATAGCCAATTATCCGTTCACCACCATCAGGAACCAAAAAGGTTTTCCTATCTTATAACTCCAGTTTCGACTGCTAGGTGCTCTGCAGCCTTGCGGCTGAAACCATTGTCGAGTATGGTATGTCTTTCCGGACGTATCTTGTTTGCCATAATAAGCGCCTGTATGACCTCTTCATCACTGACGCCAAGTTTGCTTGCATTTGTTGGCGCACCCAGGTTTTTCAGCGAGTCACGTATGAGTTCCCAGTCGCCTCTGTGCAGGTACATCATCATAATCGTGCCCACGCCGCACTGCTCGCCGTGCAGAGCAGGTTTTTCTGCCACCATATCGAGCGCATGGCTAAACTTGTGCTCGGAGCCCGACGCAGGATGCGAGGTGCCTGCGATACTCATCGCCACCCCGGACGATACAAGCGCTTTTATCACAATTCGCACCGACTCCTCATTATCGGGTTTGATACTATCTGAAGCCTTTATTATCATCTCCGCAGTCATTGTTGACAATGCGGCGGCATACTCGCTGTACGGTACTCCGAATTTTTGTCTGGCAAGCTGCCAGTCCATGACGGCGGTGTAATTTGATATTATGTCCCCGCAGCCCGAGATGGTGAGCCTTTTTGGCGATGATGCGATGATTCCCGTATCCGCTATCACTCCAACCGGCGCACTGGCAGGGACCGATGTGGTCTGCCTGCCGTTGTGTATTGATGCCCTTGATGATGCTATACCGTCATGTGATGCTGCCGTCGGTATGCTGATAAAAGGTATGCCCATATTCTTTGATGCCACTTTGGCAGTATCTATAACTGTGCCCCCGCCTACGGCTGCCATGAAGCTGACATTGTTTGACAAACCTTCACTCCCGAGACGCGACACCTCGGAATCTGATGCCTCTGAAATTTCAATTATGAAAGGTTCGTATCCACCATCACACATGATTTCATAAACTTTTTCGCCAGCAATCTTTCGGGTCGTATTATCAGAAACAACAGCCGCTGAACCGCCAAGTTTAAGTTTTTTGCACACATCATCCACGTTTAGCAGCGCGTCATGTCCCATTACCACTTCACGCGGAAATTCCATCCAGTGAAGATCAGACCTACCTTCATTCAAACGGCGCACACCACCTTACCATGCCACCATGCCAGCAACTACCCTATTATAAAGATATAACTATATTTCACTAAGATTGACGTATTATAGATTGGCGCATTATTAATAGCGAGATTAATAGCGGGGACACGTCATTGCAGTTCGAAACCTTACGTGACTTTATTTATTATTACTATATTAACCCTGTTCTCTATGATACCGGGTACAATCCAGTCAATACGCTTACATGGGCGGTACTGCTCTGCCTGTTTATTTTTGGAACTTTATCCCTCCTCCGCAGGATTGGCGTGGTTGTGGACGGAGATTTCATGGCAGCTGTGGTGCCTTACATCGTTCTTGGATCGGTACTCAGGGTGATAGAAGATACAGGTGAGATAACGGCATGGTACCGCATCATCCTTGTAAGTCCGGCAATTTACTTCGCGGTATTCCTTGTATGTATCATCTCTTTGTACGTGACCGTCAGGCTGGCAGAGCTGGGAATAATAAGGAGTTATCAGCAGGCTTTCGCTGGCAGCGGCGCTCTTATGGCAGTTATATCGCTTACGGCGCTCCTCTGGATGAGAAGTATCAAATACCCTGAGGTTCTGGTGCAGGTACTTGCAATAAGCCTGCTTGTAACAGCGTTTGTATATCTTGCGGGAGCTTTGCTCCGCAAGACCTCGCACAACCTCTCTGATTTTGCAAACACGGTGCAGGCGGCTGGCGTGGGCTTCATGAAAGCGCGGCACAGCGCCGTGATAATATGGTCCCACCTTTTCGATGCAGCCTCGACTTACATCGGCGTGGACTTCCATGCATACCAGCCCAAGCATGTTGTAGAAAGGTTTCTGGTAGAATCGACCGGCACCGCCATAGGAATGATTCCCATGAAGCTTGCGGTTATAATACCGGTACTTTACATAATATACAGGTATCTCATGCATGATGACGAAGATATCGAACTAATGAATCTGCTGCTTGTAGCACTGCTTGTGTTAGGTCTTGCCCCCGGTCTGAGAAATACCCTCAGGATATGCCTTGGGGTGTGACCGAAGCGCGCATCTTATGAAGATTATGAATCAGGTTTTGATCGACCATGCAAAGAACTGGATACGAACTGGAGAAGGCAATTGGTCTTGAATATTACCTGACCGACTCGGAAGGGGTAGGGGGCGTACTGCGTCAGAGGGTTGAGGATTTTCAGGTAAGAGAGATCAGCAGTATAACGCCTGCGGAAAAGGGAGAATACCTCATTGCAGAGCTCACGAAGCGCGACTGGGATTCGCACAAGGCTCTGCGCGAGATAGCCAGACGCCTGCACATAGCTCAGAACAGAATCGGAGTGGCGGGCACCAAGGACAAGCGCGCGCAGACAACCCAGATAATCAGCATATGGAACGCCAGCGAGGAAGATATCGGAAAAATAAGCATATCCGATATAACGATCAAACCTCTCGGGTATGCCAACAGAAGGGTGGTCCTCGGGGATCTGCACGGGAACGAGTTCAGCATAATTATACGGAACATACCGTACGAAAAGGAGCAGACCAGTGAATTTGTCGGCAGGACAATAGACCAGATGACCCAGTTCGGGGGCGCACCAAACTACTTTTCATTCCAGCGCTTCGGCATCACGCGCCCGATCACTCACATAGTGGGCGAGAAGATCCTGCGGGGAGATATTGAAGGTGCTGCATGGGCATATATCGCTCAGCCCGGTCAGCATGAGCGGGACGATACCAGAAGGGCAAGGGAACAGGTGCAGGATTCAAGGGATTATGCACATGGGCTGGAGCTTATGACGAAATATCTCAGATATGAGAGGGCTATGCTCGACTATCTCAATAAAAACCCTGGAGATTACAGAGGCTCTTTCGGGGTACTGCCGGCAAATCTCAGGGCAATGTTCGTCCATGCCTACCAGTCATACCTCTTTAATAAAATGCTAAGCAGGCGGATTGAAAGAGGGCTTCCGTTAAACTCCATCCTGGTGGGCGACATAGTATGTTTCAACACTCCTGGCGGATGGCCTGACATCAGCAGAGCGCAGCAGGTAACAGAGAAAACAATTGACGGAATCAAAAGGCACGTGGTTAACGGTAGAGCGCACCTCATACTACCTCTTGTAGGGCATCAGACGGCTCTTTCTGAAGGGGCGCAGGGGGAGATAGAGCAGAAAATACTTGAGGAGGAACAGATATCACCGGAGGATTTTGAGGTAAAGGAAGCACCGGAGTTTGGCAGCAAGGGGAGCCGAAGGGTCACAATCATGAAGATCAGGGATATATCTCTGAATGCAAAGCATTCAGATGTCTCGCGGAGCTTTGCTCCGCAAGATATCTTGCGAAAATCAAGTTTTTGCAAGATGTCATATGGTGCAGGGGATGACGAGCTGAATCCGGGAAAGGTAAAGGGCATGCTAAGCTTCACACTTCAGAGCGGTGCGTATGCTACCTCGGTACTGCGGGAGATCATGAAAACAGACCCGCTGGATATGAAGTAGCTGCCGCAGGGATGGCGCTATTAATAATAAAGTTCGGTGTAATTGATGCTGTTGATGTAATCGACTTCCGGTTTCCCTTTTATGCCGCCTAATTCTGCGGCACGGTCAATGGCATCGTACAGGTTGCCCAGCTCGTCAACAAGCCCAAGCTCCAGTGCCCTGGCACCGACATATATGCGCCCATCAGATAGGTTTGCAACATAACTTACGTTCATCCCGCGGTTGGCTGCAATCTCGCTGACAAACCTTTGATGGATATCCATTACGACCTCGTTGGCGTAGTCAAGTTCCTCCTGGCTCAGCGCTCTCCACGGGCTCCCCATATCTTTCATCTCACCTGATTTGGCTACCGTATAGTTGATGCCTTCTTCTTCATAATATGCGCTCAGGTCTTCGAATGCCCATACAACACCCAGACTGCCAGTGGTCGTATCAGGGTTTGCCATGATAACATCGGCTGCGCTGGAGGCGTAATAGGCGCCCGATGCGGCAACGTCTCCCATGGAGACCACTATTGGTATTCCACTCTCTTTTGCCCTCTTGACCTCGGTTAGAATTTCATTGGAAGAACTTACGGTCCCGCCCGGACTGTTCACGCGGAGTACCAGTGCCTTGTAGGAAGGGTCGTCAACAACCTTCCTTATACTGCTGCCGATATCCTCGGAGGAGGCAAAACCAAACCCGCTCGGCAGGTTGCCGGTAATCATAAAACCGTCAATGTATACCACCCCTATCTTTTCGGCAGGATACACCATTTGCTCCATTGCCCCTGTCAGATAGAGCACACCGATCAGCGCGGCGATCACTATTGCTATGATGCCAAGGTAAACTGCCAGACGTTTCGCGCTTTCCTCTCCCGGATCTACCATATACCTTCGCGGACTGTACTGCATGAGGATGCTGCAACTCCATTGATTCTCGGTTTACTGCATTGGGATGCAGATAACCTGCCACGGATAACTTGCTCCGAATAACCTGCTACGAATAACCTGTTACAAATGGCTTTTATGCTGTATTTATCTTATACACTATTAAAGTTTGTAACAAAGTTTGTAACCAAGTAGCACAGGCGTTTGTAACTAAGCAGCACAGGCTAAACAGCACAGGCAACCGGGCAACTCTAACCAAGTAGCACAGGCAACCAGGTAACCGGGTAACATGGCGCCGCATGAGGCACCGGTACAGGCGCAAATCAAAAATGGCGCCATCAACAGAAAAACTTTAATTCAGAATGAACATCAACATAGGAAAGTGCCAGCATAGGAAGACGCCAGCATAGAAGAGCATTAACATAGAAAAGCGCAGGCATAGGATAGTACCTGCATAGAATGACACCAGCATAGAAGAGCGTCAACATAGAAAAGCGCGCATGATAAAATCCAAAATGGCGGGCTCGTAGATCAGCTGGAAGATCGCCACGTTCGCAACAGCCTTTTTAACATGATAAATGAAAAGGCGCGAAACGCGTGGAGGCCACGGGTTCAAATCCCGTCGAGTCCAATAACAAGTATTGGCGAATCTATAAGAATCTATAAAACTGCGGGACAAAGTCTTTTAATTATTAACAGGCGTCTTTATATTCGTCATTGGAGGAGAAATATTGACAGATGCGCCAGAGGTAATCAAAGAGCTGGTGGAACGATTTGAACGTAATTTACCTGCATACAAAAGCACAGGCTATAAAGAGGAGCAGCTAAAGCAAGAGTTCTTAAATCCGTTCTTTGAAGCTCTTGGTTGGGATGTGTATAACAAAGGTGGAGCCGCTCCTCAGTACAGGGATGTTATATTCGAGGATTCGATAAAAACGGCTGCTGGTACCAAGGCACCAGATTATTGTTTTACCCTAGCCGGAAGGCGTATGTTCTTTGTCGAGGCAAAGAAGCCTTCCGTTGACATAAAGAAGGGTATACCCCCAGCATTTCAACTCAGGAGATATGCGTGGAGTGCAAAACTACCGTTGTCGATATTAACAGATTTTGAAGAGTTTGCTGTATATGAATCACGAACACGCCCCAAAAAAGATGATAAAACTAGTATTGGGAGAATCATATATCTAAACTACAAAGAGTATGTCGATAGATGGGATGAAATATCCAGTATTTTCTCGAGAGATGCTGTTCTTCAAGGTTCTTTTGATAGATTTATAGAATCTACAGGAAAGAAACGGGGAACCCAAGAGGTTGATGATGAATTCTTAAATGAAATAGAGTTCTGGCGAGACGAGCTTGCCAGAAATATTGCCATTCGCAATCCTGATCTCTCTGTTCCTAATCTCAATTACTCGGTCCAGCGAACTATAGATCGTATTATCTTCCTCCGTATGTGTGAAGATCGGGGGATTGAGAACTATGAACAACTCAAGTCACTTGCTGATACTGATAATATCTATGGTGGACTCTGCGATATTTACAAAAAAGCAGATAAGAAATATAACTCGGGACTCTTCCATTTCAGGAAAGAAAAAGGCAGGGACACGTTACCGGATGAACTCACGTTAAACCTCAGCATTGATGATAAACTGCTTAAAACAATCATCAACCACCTCTATTATCCTGACAGCCCCTACGAGTTCTCTGTATTGCCCCCTGAGATACTGGGCAGCGTTTATGAGCGTTTCTTGGGTAAGGTTATACGTCTCACGCCCGCTCACAGGGCAAAAGTGGAAGAGAAACCGGAGGTAAAAAAGGCTGGCGGCATATATTATACCCCACAATATATCGTGGATTACATTGTTGAAAATACCGTTGGCAGACTTTGCAAAGGAAAGACACCGAAACAAATAACCGAGCTTCGAATCCTCGATCCTGCCTGCGGCTCTGGCTCATTTCTCCTTGGCGCGTACACCTATTTGTTAAGATATCATCTGGACCATTATATGAAGCAGAAGAATCCCCAACATTACAAAGATCAGATATATCAGGGTCAAGGTGAGGCGTGGTTCCTTACCACCAAGGAAAAGAAGCGCATCCTTCTTAACAACATCTACGGTGTGGATATAGACTCTCAGGCGGTAGAAGTCACCAAGATGAGTCTTCTGCTAAAAGTCCTTGAAGGCGAGAGCAAAGATGTTCTTGAGAAACAGCAGAAATTATGGCAGGAAAGAGCGCTGCCAGATTTAGGGGATAATATAAAGTGCGGTAATTCTCTAGTTGCCCCAGATTTTTATAAAGCTGGTATTCAGATTACATTAATGGGCGAGGATGATTTTCGTCGGATTAATGTATTTGGCTGGAACGAAGAATTTCATGATATAATAAATAGAGGGGGGTTTGATGTTATAATTGGGAACCCCCCATATTTCAATTTAAATACGTTGGATAAAGACTATTTCAGTTATTTAGAAGAAAATTATCCCGAGATTCACACTGGGTATAACGACATAATGTATTATTTTCTCCATAAAGGAATAGAACTTCTTAATAAAAATGGCATTGAGGGCATGATAACGTCCAATTATTATCTTGGTAATACCTATGCCCAACCATTAAGAGAATATCTAAAAAATTATATTACTAAGATAATGAATTTTAAAAATTTTCTAGTATTTAAAAATGCTAATATTCATACAAATATTATTTTTGCTGAAAAAGGGCCAAAAAGTAATAAAATAAGCATTCTTCAAGACCAAGTTACGGTTAAATTAAATTTTAGGGATTTGGAATCGAATTTTAATCGTTTTGTTTTAAATAGGGATGAATTGTCAGGAGAATGGATAATAGCTAAGGATGAAAATTTAAAACTTATGAAAAAGGTTGAGAAGAACGGCGTTTTTTTAGGAGAGTTGGCAATAATAGAAAAGGGTTCTACTTCAGGAAAAAACAAAATTTTTTCTGTTTCCTACAAAACAGCGGAAATCGAAAATTTTGAACCTGAGATATTAAGGAAAATCGTGAAAAATAGTGATATAGGGAGATATTTTGCCAAAGATAGGGGATTATATCTCACATATGTCGATAAAAATACCGAAATTGAAAATTTTCCCAATGTTTACAATTATCTACTCAGGCACAAAAAAGAACTTTCTGAAAGAAATGAAGTAAAAAAGGGATTGTACCCATGGTATAGACTTGAGAGACCTAGAAAAAAAGAAATTTTTGATAGTAAGGAAAAGTTGATAGTCCCCTATAGGGCAGAATATAATAAATTCGCATACGATGATAAACGTTACTTTAATGACGGAGGAGATGTCAGGGCAATTGTATTAAAACTTGATACAAAATTCGATATAAAATATATTTTAGGGATTTTAAATTCAAAGCTGATTAACTGGCATTACGGGTTTATTGGTAAACCAAAAGGCGATATGAGAGAATATTTTAATATACCTATGTCAAAGATTCCAATTCACAAAATTGATTTTTCAAACGCTGCTCAATCAATCCACCATGATAACATGACGAAACTAGTCGATAGAATGCTTAATCTCCAAAAAAATCTATCGAAGGCGAGAATCCCAAATGAAAAACAAATAATCCAGCGTCAGATAGATGCGACAGACCAGCAAATAGACCAGTTGGTGTACAAACTATACGACCTCACATCCGAAGAAGTGGCAATCGTGGAGGATTGCAGCGTGGAAGAGGTGCAGGGGAGGTATGGGTGGTAGGTGGGAAAGAAAATGAATCGCAACAGATGCGGATATAAAGCAAATGATACAAAATGACGTCAATAATTGCATTTAGATTTAACAGCGGAGAAAACTGGGCGGTGGTCTCAGATAGACAGGTGACGTACTCTGCGAGTCTTAGTGGTAGAAATAAAATCAGATTCAATAATAGGGGAGATTTCCTAATTGCAGGTTCTGGTTCATATGAGATAATAGAAGATGTCATCAGCCACATTAGGACTAAACGTACTTTAAATACTATCTCTAAGGGTATACGCGAAAAACTTAATCAAGTAATGGATCATAGGTCACGTTGTTTTGGAGAGGCAATAGGGACGACGTTAGAGATATCTTTCATAGTATCAAATGGACGTGAAGGCAAATACATAAGTGTATATGACACGTCCCCTCACGATCTTAGATCAATCGAATTACTCGGCTCTTCTAGGGAATGGATAGGACAGGTAGAGCAAAACTTAGGAGGAATTGCAAACCTAAAATACAATGAGGATAGGAGAGATATGCTTATCAAAAAGATGATTGAAATCTTCGACGATCTCGCTAGAAGCGATCCCTACACAGGTCATCCTCGGGTTTTTGGACTTGACATGTATTTGTATGTAGATGAAAAGTGGTCACATATTGAAATAATCCCCAAGAAGGGCTTACAGATAGGAGATATTTACGAGGTTGAAGAACGTGATATCTGAGATTAAAAAGTACCCATATGATTTTAAGAAACAAAAACAGATCTGGGATAAGAACCATAATGATATTTCTGACTCAGGAAAAATCGATATCATAATAGAATTGTCATCTGCAGATAGTATTTTTGGATATATAAAAATTATATCTGAAATTATATTTGATATTGCTTCTGATTCACAGGAATTTATACACTTGCTTGAAGAGATAATACTGAGGATTAAGGGGGATATGGCACAAGGTCCATTTATTGACGCCCTAATGAAGATCGGCGAACAAAAAGGAGAAAGCGCAAAAAAACTCTATGAAAAGCTTACATCAAGTGATAATAAAGACTTAAAATTATACTCAAGCGCTTTAATTGCAGGAATAGGTAAAAAGGATAAAACATTCTTCATCAAAGAGCTGACATCTGCCAAAGATACTTTCAGTAAGAGGGTATCTATCAAAGCGATCGATCTATATTATGAGGATAAGGATACGTTCGATAAAAAAGTGATTGAGTTTATACATGGGTTGAGAAATAATAAAGAATTTTATCCCGATCTAGCAGGTTTTTGCGTTTCGAATTACAAAAAGGAACGAAAACTCTTCTTTGATATTTTAGGAGAAATAATTTCTTCGGATAATGAGGAAGCCATACACAAAGTTTTTCAGACGCTTACTTATACGGATGTTTTAAATTCTGATGAATTTTTCGAGTTACTGGATAAGACTGATATCCAATCGGGAATGATAATTGACGAGGTTCTTCATTGCCTAATAAAATTTCCCAAACAAACAGAAAAAATTGTATCCTTATTTATAGAATGGACTAACAAGGGCCGTTTTGAGGTAGGATTGAGGAACTACGATTGGGTTCTTGAAGAGATATCCAAAGCTAATCCTTCAGTGATTCAAGAGTTTTTCAAAAGAAAAAGTGAGCTTAAGCATCCCTATTTTTTCCAAGGAATATTCAGGATCACAACTAAAAACAATATTGATGAAGCAATTAGGATATTGGACAACATAACCGATAATACAGAGTTTTATGAGCTAGCAAAGATTACGATAGGGTATATCTACCACTCAAATGAATACTTCCACAAAGCGAAAAAGATTTACAAGTTAGCCTCAGAGATAGCAAAAAGTAAATCGTACATATCCAATAAAGAAATCGAACTGAGAAAGCTAGATAGCGGAAGGAAAGAAGATTATAATTTGTTGATAGATAAGATTTCAGATCTTCTTGAAAAAATCAATACCAGAAAAGAAAACTACGACCTTCAGAGAATAAAAGCCAATCTATCTAAATACCCCCAAATAAAGCCTTTTGTTGAGAATGTAATAAAAAAATGTAATAAAAACAGAACATATTCTCCATTGTTTTGGCTTGGCGAATATAAAAAACCTGAGTTAGACGATTCAGATCTCCAAAACCCGGATAATGATCTCTTTAAATTAATAGAGATTAACCATACACTGAACCAATTCTGGCCAGAAGTGTATCTCAAGGAGATAAACGATGCACTGAAGCACTATCTAAACATCCAAAATGAAAAATACGACACTAAAGAAAAGAAAAAGAAAACAATTCAGGATAAATTCTCAGACGATAAAGGATTCTGGAATTTTTCTTCGGAGCTCATCCTCACAAATAAATTTGCATCTGCTGGTAAGCTACTAAAGATAGAGCCAAAACTAAATGATAAAAATCTAGATTTGTTAATTAAGTTGGATGGCAATCATGCATACTGTGAAATAACAAGACCAGACATGAATAGGAGATTAAAACTAGCTAATGGAGCAGTAACTGTCAGTAATAAAGCAAAAGATGTCATTGAGAAAAAATATCTTCAAATGCTTAAGGCTGAAGGATATGAGTTAATAAAAGAACGTGGAGATCGGTTTCTAATATTTATAGATACAAGTGATAGCATGATTGACGAATATTCTATTCTCAATGCTTTTTATGGTGATTTGGTATACACTTGGAAGATTGATAGGAAAACAGGAGAAGTTGTAGATAATGGCACAAAAAGGAGAGCCGATTCCATTATACACAAGAAACAAAAAGCACGAGAGATAATATCTGCGGTAGTATATTATAAACAAAGGCTAAGGATGGATAATAATCATAACCCTAGTAGCTATCTAGAAGGCGATATTCTACTTAATCCACATGCACTAAATCAGCTTTCGGATAAGGAAGTTAAAGAATTAAAAAGTATTTTATTCTCCTCTTAAAGAGTTGCTCGGTTTAGCGCCTCCTTGTAGTACCCTATATGTATTTTTTATCTAAACCACACCCTCACCCTCAAAAAACCCAAACCCCCTCTACCAAAAAATACCCCACGCCACCCCACACCACACACCCGCCCGGTTAACTCAATGCACCCCCGTTCCGCCAGGGCTTACCCGGCTGCAGGATGCGTTTCTGACGGGGTGGTGTTGGGTTGGAAATAGCCAGTGCATTGACAATTAGCAAGACCAATTTAATATATCTTTGACAAAAAAGTTTATATATTGCCATATCTGTATATAAGTATATGCCATCAGATGTGCCGGAAAAAGTCCTTGACTACGTCAGGGATAAGAAGTTTATAACCGTCAATAGCCTTATAGAGCGATTTGATTTCAAGAGAGCCACCGCCTATAATTACCTCAGCAGACTCAAGAAAAAGGGCATCGTATCCAGGGTGGGCTACGGCAGATACAAGATCGGTGAATATAAGCCCATTTCCCCTGCTATGGTTCCAAGGGTTAATCGGATAGTGGACACAATAAGGGAAAAGATGCCCTTCGCAGAGTTCACCGCATGGAGCACTGAAAACCTGGCCAGTTTTTCCCATTATGCCATTGGCAAGGACGTGATCTTCATCGATGCTGACAGACGCGTCTCGGGGAAGATAAGGGAAATCCTGTTGGAGAACAATATTCGCTCTCTACTGGAGCCATCCAGAGGTGAACTGAGTGAGGTTTTCACGCTATTGGAGGAGCCACTGGTGATATTCCAGCGGAAAGAAGCATATGCCACTGCCATGCAGAACAGGGTAAGGATTCCCTTACCGGAGAGAATGATTGTTGACCTTTATTTCTATATTACGCGCCTTGGGTTCCCCTATCCCCCGGACGAGTTCGGTCGAATTCTCTACAACATCCTCAAGACCGAAACCATGAACATCGACATGCTCAGAAAATATGCATCCAGAAGAGGCTTGAGAGAAGAGATATCCGGTCTCCTCTCCAGAATGAAGGACAGATATCCGGAGCTCGAAATCCCGGAGCTAGAAGAGGAGACACCTGAAATAGAAGCAATCATCCAGGAAATAGTAGTGGGGGCATCACCTTGAGAAGGTTAATCGAGAAGTACAACAGTGAACTCTGCGGCAGCCCCGAGTTTTTCAGCGAAGAAGCCATCCGTACCCACATAGAGGAAAGAAAAGCCCATAACCCCACAAACCTCATCAAAGCACTCCACGTCCTTGAATACCTCGGTCAGCTGCGTAAGGAGGGCTTGGATCCACTCTTCAGGGGAGGGTCAGCCGTCCAGCTACTCTTACCCGAAGGATGGCAGCGGCTCAGCATAGATATCGACCTAGCCACAGAATCATCTAAAGAGGATGTCGAGAGGGCACTGAGAGGTATCTACGAGAGATTCGGCGGCGAATATTATTCCTATGAATCGAGAGAGAGCGAGTTCGAATCGGATGTCCCCTTCCATAACTACCGCATCACCATTCCCACCTTTGAGGGCAGTGCTACCATTCTGCTTGACATAATGGGTGCAGAAATAAATTATAGGACTCAGAGAAAACAGCTTAGAAGCTTCTTCTACCAATCAGAAGTCGAGGTCAAAACACCCACCATAAATGCCATTCTGGGAGATAAATTATCAACCCTGGGACCGGAAACCATAGGCAGGCATCTGCGTGACAGCAGGAATGGCATGGAATACGTGAAACACATCTATGACATCAGACAACTCCTGCCACACATAAACGACCTGGACAAAACTTATGCAGCCTACAAGAAGAGTCACGAGCTACAGCTAAGGATAAGGGGCATCCGGCTGGACTTGGATGAGAGCATAAGGGATATGATCCACGTGTGCAAATTCCTGACCCTGACCAGAGACACAGCCGAAGTGCAGACTGCTTTGCTGGACGAGAGGGCAGCGAAGACTATGGAGTACTACAGAATATGTGAAAAAGGTCTGACCAGATTTTACCCTTTTATAGCCCAAAACAACGTCTTCACTTGGGAGAACCTCCGCGAGACAGTGGCGACCATAGCCTTCGCAACAAAGCTGATGGGGCAGAAAAGAGGAGGTGCCGAGCTGTTGCTATCTGCAATTGAAGCCTCACCGCGGATTGCACAGAACGAGGCAGTGATTGATAAGATGATAAAAGAAATCACCTCCCAGTCAATCAAGGAAAGATGGCACATAGACACAGCCGAGATTAAGGAGAATCCGATATTGGTCGTCTACTGGTACGGCTACTGGAACCCGGAAGGACTCGCAGAATACCTTATGGGTTAATTACAGACCAGACGACGCCCAGCCGCCATATGTGTTTTTTGGCGGGCGCTGTGTATACAGCCCACAAATAGGGTTAGAGTGTGCTTCTTCACACAGCCTACTTCTTCACACAGCCTTAACTTGCACTGGTATCTGGCATAATTTTGCCAAACTTGTACCCGTCTTAATTATGTCCCACAGCCCCTTCAATGAAAAACTTTATTATGGAACATATGTATTACATATGTAATACGCATGTATTACTATGGTGATACCATGGCTTCAATAAACATAAAAATCCCGAAAGCGATGGAAGGAGAGATAGAGCACTTCCTCAATGGTCATCCATACTACCTCAACAAGAGCGAGTTGGTTAGGGATGCTATCAGACACTTGATTGGCGAAGAGCATCGGCTATCCAAGGAAACCTTTAGAGTTATCGAAGAAGGGAAAGCGCAGGTGGAAAAAGGAGATGGTATAACCCTTAAGGAAGTGAGGGAAGAGCTGGATGGCTGAGGTAAAGTTCACCGATCCGGCTAAGAATCAACTCGCCGGGTTAGAAAAAATGGTGAGATTAAGAGTTTACTCTAAATTAGAAGAGATGAGGAATTGGCCAGACCATTTTCTGAAACCTATAACCTGATATCCTTATTTTCGTCTTCGGGTAGGAGATTACAGGGTAATCATCGACTGGCGTAAGGAGAGAGATGAACTTTGGGTTGTTGCTGTAGGCCATGTCTGAAATGCAAAGCACTTCATACTGTTGCAAAATCTTTGATTTTGCAAACATCGGAGAAACATATATGAAAGAGATATCTGAGCGCATAACCGCCAACCTATGGCTCTCCATGAGCCTCTCTCACCCATTACTCAGCGCCATTATCTCTGAATAATGGCTTGCCCTAACGGCGTCACCTAACACGGTGTATGCGGTTCGCCTTCGGCTCACCCAAATTGCCCCCCATCGGTCGGACAACTTCGCATACACCAGAAATGTTAGGCGAAATGACGTTTGAGATCTGAATATCTATACTTAACCTTAAAGGTTCAAAAAATAAGTTTTTGGCGAAACGCCAGAATCTGCAATTCTGTCATTTCCCCGGTTGGGGGGTTTGTTTATATCCCTTTTCTCTATCTACTGTGTGCTGTCTGCTCATATTTCTCTATCCTCTTTTGACCCAATTATGACCCAATTATGACCCAATTATGACCCAATAACATAGTGCAAACCTCTTCCTTTGCCTACCATTTTCAATATGCCTTTATCTACCAAGTCAGATATGTCTCTCTTCGCAGTTTCTCTTGAGACATTATTTATTTCGACGTATTCTTTGTTTGTTATTCTGTCACTCTGCCCCATAAAACTAAGTGCCTTTTTCTGCCTCTCGTTCAAATCTTGCTTTGAGATCTTTTCCAAGAATATATCCTTCCTCATAGCAATTTCCCCCCGACTCTTAACCTCAAGCATCTGGACATTCAGCCCATCAACAAAATACTCAAGCCAGTGCGTCATGTCCATATTGTCATTCCTCACTGATTGTATGGCATCATAGTACTCCCTTCGATTTTTATCGTAATATTCTGAGAGCGAGAAAAGCCTCTTAAAGTCATAGCCGTTCTGATAAAGTATAAGGGTGCAGAGAACTCGGGCTGTCCTGCCGTTTCCATCAAGAAAAGGATGGATGTCAACAAACTTATGTTGAGATATTCCTGCCACCAGCACAGGGGAGATGCCCGTCTCTGTATTTAACCATTCAACAAATTTCTTCATCAGTTGGGGGACTTCTTCTGGGGGAGGTGGTGTGTAAATTATCTCCCCAGTTAAAGAGTTAACCACATAATTCTGCACCTTTCTATACATGCCCGGCTCGAGGGCTCCACCTCTAACATCATTGACTAAGGTTGTGTATATCTCCTTGATCAGCCCCTCTGTGATTTCGGATTTTTTATCAAGATATTCTGAAACAAAGTTCATTGCATCTTTATAATTCAAAAGTTCTTGGCGGTCGTCAGGTCTTACCCCCTCTACAGGCTTACCTGTGAGTATCCTCTGTGCCTGCAACAACGTGAGCTGAGTCCCCTCAATATGAGTGGAATGATGGGCTTCAAGAATGAACGCCTCGCTCTGCATCTCCTTTATCCAATTATCCTTTAATTTTGCTGCATCAAGGAATCCTCTTGCCCTCGCTATCTCAAGAAGAACATTGTTAATCTTGTTGGTAATTGTGAATCTTGGTTTGAACATCACCAATGCCTCTATTCCATCATTTTTAGCTTCTTCTTCAGCGATCTTCTTAAGCCCTTTGTATTAAGTGAAAAGTAAGAGTCCGCACCACTCAATTTCCATCTTCTCAAACTATTTCCCCTCTAGTTTTTTATCGACCTTGATGCCCACACTTTCCAGAAACTCAATCCCCTCACTATCTGCATACTCGCCGCTTACGACAACGCGCTCTATGCCCGCATTGATAATCATCTTGGCGCATATCTTGCATGGGTATGCGTTAACGTACATGGTGGCGCCCCTGGCATCCCTTCCGGCTTGAAGCAGCGCATTCTGCTCCGCATGCACGCCGATGCATTCCTCGTGTCTTGTGCCGGATTCTATGTTGAGTTTATCCCTGCGGCACCCTGTATCAAGGCAGTGCGCGAAACCGGTTGGTGCGCCGTTGTATCCGGTGGAAATGATCTTCTTGTCCTTGACGACGACAGCGCCGATGTGTTTGCGCAGGCACGTGGAGCGCTTTGCCCCCACGTCCACGATCTCGAGAAAATAGTTATCTACGGATATGCGCTCCGCCTTGTCGCCTGCTCCGCTGGAGCCGGGTTTACCCCCTTTATAATCTGCCCTTTCTTCCGAACTCATGCAGCTCCCCGACATGTAGTGTGCAGCGTAATGATATACTCTTCAAACGGTGTGCAGCGTAATGATATGCCTTTATATGAGGCAACGCATTATAACCGTTACTAGTCATGAAAAGACCGTTCACATTCATAAATGTCGCGATGAGCGCTGACGGCAAGATCGCTACGTCCGAGCGCAGGCAGACGCGGATCAGCGGCAGCAGGGATTTTGAGCGCGTGGACGGGCTGCGCGCCTCAAGCGACGCTGTGATGGTCGGCATCGGCACGGTGCTGGCGGACAACCCCAGCCTGACAGTAAAATCAGAGGAGCGCAGGCAGGAGCGCATGGGTAAGGGGCAGCAGGAGAACCCGATCCGGGCGGTCGTGGACAGCATGGCGAGGACACCGATAGATGCAGACATATTGCACAAAGGGGAAGGAAGGCGGGTTATAATCGTGGCTGAAGGTGCGCCGGCTGAAAGGCTGGATGTGCTGCGCAGGAAAGCGGAGATAATTGCCTGCGGGTCGGAGCAGGTGGACCTTGCTGCGGCGCTTGAAGAACTTTATAACATTGGCGTGAGGCGCCTGATGGTTGAAGGGGGTGCCACTTTGAACTGGGCGCTGATATCCAGCGGGCTGGTGGACGAGGTGTACACCTATATCGGCAGCATGATAATCGGAGGCAAGGATGCACCAACGCCCGTAGACGGGCGCGGATATAAACAGAACGAAAGATTCAACCGCCTTGAGCTGATTGAAGCGGCTCCGATAGAGGATGGTATCATAATTAAGTGGCGCGTTAGACGTTAGAGAAAAGGATTCTTGAGTGCATTTTCGTGCCCGTTTTTTGCACGCCCTGATTTCATGCTTCTTTGGAGCGGATCAACCTGCCGTGCTTGTCAATTTCACCCTTCTTTATGCGGGTGGACGATATCGAGCCGCCGTCCTCTGCAAGCACACATTCCACCCTTGATATTTCAATGGGCTTCATATCGGCTTCAACACGCTTATTGTTTATCTCCTCGGCTACCGGATAGGTCTCAGGGGACACGACTATGTAATCGAAATCCTCCGTTAGAGTTGCGCCATAGGAGTCGTCAATTTTGAAGATTTTAACATCGCGATTGAACTCGCGTTCGATATACTGCATCAGGTTTGCCTTGCGGACGTTATATGATAGGACTGTTCGATGGCGCTTGCATGCCATTTCGTCTGATGTGAGGCCTACAACAACGCTGTTCTCATCATCTTCTGCCAGCTGTAAAGCTCTTTTAAGAAGCTCCTTATGACCGTCATGTAGTGGGTCGAATGTCCCGCCGATAGCGACTTTCATCGTAAACATCCTTCCATTTTATAAAACTTAGATGCAGTTATGGAACAGTGTTCCATAAACATGGCTTACAGGATGCCAGTTACTGCTGACATAATACTTGTAGAATCTAATGTCTATATTATCTAAATCTGCTATCTTGAGTTTGATATAACTTTCGTATTTAAATTATCCCTGGTCGCCAGCCACCCCGGACGGGGCAGCATACCTTTTTTGAGTAACTACTCACCATTCTTAAGCTGATGCATTCAGTACATACTCCCTTTCGTCAGTGAATAAGTTTTTCCCTTGGAGTTTTATTACACCCTTTAGCAGAATACCTATGCCTTTAGGCATAGGATGAATGCGTACTCTTCTTTCATAGACTATTTCTTTTTCTCGTAGCATA
>JAUWIL010000166.1 GCA_030605385.1 Methanobacteriota archaeon | reverse complement strand
GAACGAGGGGGGGAGTTAGAATCGGTGCAGATAGTGGACGGCAATGCCATGAGCAGGACGCCTGACCTGACGCCCATGAAAAGGTTTGTATCATTAAGTAAAGTTCACAGGCTCCTTGGGGTGAAACCGGGCATGGAAGACTGCCTGCAGCTCTTGAGAAAGATGCGGTTTGCCTCCACACAGGTGGATGATGATAGAATCGAGGTTCTGGTACCTGTATACAGGGCAGATATACTGCATCCGTGGGACATAATAGAGGATATTGCCATAGCATACGGGTATGATAATATAGAGCCCGTATTCCCCAATACCATTACAATCGGAGAGACCCACCCCATAGAAGATCTGAAGGCAAAGATGGGAGATGTAATGACCGGGCTTGGCTGGAGCGAAGTCATAACGTTCACACTAACAAATGAACACAGACATTATGACATGATGGGGCGCGAACCCTCGAATCCTGTGACTGTCAAGCACCCAATAAGCGAGGAGCAGACGATGCTCAGAACAGATATTCTACCGTGTCTCATGGACATACTCTCCATAAACAAGCATCACGAATTGCCCCAGCGCATATTCGAAGTGGGAGAAGTTGTAATAAATGGTGCTGATGAACAGCGCCTGGCAGCAGTTTCGATGCACTCCGGGGCTGACTTTACTGAGGCGTCCTCTCTCGTGAGGGGGGTACTCAGAGAGTTCGGCATAGGTGATGATGGTGAGGGTGCAAGTATAGTTGCCTCGGAAGACCCGGCCTTCCTGAAGGGCAGGAGAGGTAATGTATGATTGGCGGCGAGCCTGTTGCAGTGTTCGGCGAGCTGCATCCCGAGGTTATAACCAACTTTGGTCTTGATCATCCTGCCGCGGCAGTTGAGATAGATGTTACAGCCCTGGTGCGGATTATCTGGAGTGAATGAGAACAATATTTTTAGTCGAAATATCATTAATTGAGGGTTGGTATGAGCATAGAGAAAGCCATGGAATATTCTGGCATCTCAGGTTTAATATCAGCCTTCAGAGACAGTATGAGTAATGTGGGCAACGTGCTCAAGATTGCTTTTGTGGGCTCTGTGGGTGTATGCACTCCATTTGCCGAGCTTATGGCATACAGCATCAGAGAGCAGCGGCATGAGATGGTCTTCATACCAGATGCTAATGTCGATAACACCCGTAAGATGCATTTTATAGAGGGTGTGGGATACTACGTTACTGACGAGGCAGCCGATGCCAGAGGCTCGGACATAATAGTGATACTCGGCGGGCTTAGCATGAAAAGGCATCCTTGCACCGGGGAGGCGATACGGAAACTCATAGAGTGCATAGAGAGAGACGATGGTGCTACAAGAGTGATTGGCGTCAGTTTTATGAATGCGTTCAAAATTAGTGGGTGGGTCGATAAAATAAAATTCGATGTTATAATAGATACGCACAGCACCACGATAGTGAGATATCAGACCCATGAATGACCGTGCCGTACAGGAGCGCGCACCGTAAACGGGCAAGATGCATCTGTGTGTCACACAAACTTCGGCCTTTTCGAGAGCTGTAATGGCAGTGAGAGCATTCTCACGGGCATGCCGCCAACATCCGATTTTATGCGCTCTAACAGCTCGCCTGCATTCATCTCGAGCCTGTGCGGCTTCTTTGGGTGCGACTCCGAGCGTATGGTGACGGTCAGCGTGTTCTTCTCAACCTCACTGTCGCCAACAACCGCAACATACGGCACCCATTCCATGCCTGCGTCGCGGATCTTGCGCCCCACGCTCTCGTCCCTGTCGTCCACATCCACGCGCACACCATCCAGCGCATCTGCAACCTCAAGCGCGTACTCATTGTGCCTGTCAGCCACAGGTATAACGCGCACCTGTGTAGGGGAAAGCCACACAGGGAACATTGGTACCCCCCCGGATTCCGTAATCATATACGCCTTCTCAAGCAGCGCATATATGCACCGCTCTATCGCACCGCTCAGCGAGCAGTGAAGTATGATCGGACGCTGCTCAACGTTATTGACGTCAATGTACTTGAGGTCATAGCGCTCGGCGTTCTCAACATCGATCTGCACCGTGGAAAGTGCACTTGCCTTGTCCAGTGCATCCACGAAGTTGAACTCGAATTTAAGCACGAAATAGAATGACCGCTCGTCCCAGAGTTCTATGATGCACGGCTTGCCAACTCTTTTAACAAGGCTGACTATGAAGTCATGGTTCCCGTCGTAGAAGTCTCGGGTGCATCGTATCGCCACTTCATAGTCCTCTATATCTATGCCTATGTGGTTCAGCACGTCCATGCAGCAGTTGTACTGGCTGCCGAACTCCTCCACCGCCCGATCCATGTCGGCGCACAGGGTGTGCATGTCAGGCATAGTGAAGGCTCGCAGGCGCCTCAGTCCAGCAAGCTCACCTCTTTGCTCCCTTCTGAAGCTGTACCTCGTGAGCTCGGCCATTTTTATTGGAAGGTCCCTGTACGAAGCGGTCATGTCATGGCTCATCAGGAACTGCCCGAAGCATGCGGCGAACCTGAGAAACATGCGCCGCTTATCGGATTCAATGGAGTACTGCCTTGCAGGAAAGCGGTTGAGGTATTCCTTCAGAGTCGGGTGATCCATGTCATACATGAGCGGTGTCTCGACTTCCATGGCACCGTACTCCATCAGGCGCCTTGTCACGTACTCCTCAAGGAGCGCT
>JAUWIL010000040.1 GCA_030605385.1 Methanobacteriota archaeon | reverse complement strand
GAATACTTCGTATTCGCAAGACTTGACGAAGGCAGAGCCTTCGGTTGCCTCGCGAATACTTCGTATTCGCAAGACTTGACGAAGGCAGAGCCTTCGGTTGCCTCGCGAATACTTCGTATTCGCAAGATATAGCTAAATAGATAAATTCGTTTGCTTCTGGAAAGTGTGAATGATGGAACACGATAATTCTGTTAGTTCTTCGGATTACGATGCAAGACACATAGAGGTGCTGGAGGGACTCACCCCTGTCCGTAAGCGCCCTGCCATGTATATCGGCGACACCAGCACGCGCGGACTGCACCACCTTGTATACGAGGTTGTGGATAACAGCATTGATGAGGCACTGTCCGGTTTCTGCAGCAAAATCTCCGTCACTATCCATAATGACGGCAGCGTTACTGTAGAGGATGATGGAAGGGGAGTACCTGTCGATATCCACGCCAAGTACAAAAAGCCCGCGGTGGAGGTCGTGATGACCATGCTTCACGCCGGCGGTAAGTTCGACCATAAGAGCTATAAAGTGTCAGGCGGGCTGCACGGCGTCGGGGTATCGGTTGTCAACGCCCTCTCGGAGCGGCTTGAAATCAATGTAAGGCGCAACGGCAATATATACTCTCAGAAGTACGAGAGAGGGGTGCCCGTCACAGGGCTTGAGGTAGTGGGAGAATCAGACAGTACCGGCACGACTGTGACGTTCAAGCCTGACAGAGACGTATTCAGTACGGTCGACTTCAGCTATGATACACTGTCCAGCAGGCTTAGAGAACTGGCTTTTCTGAACAAAGACCTGCTTCTCACGATCAAGGACGAGCGCAGCGGCGCAGGTCATACCTTCCAGTATGGAAATGGCCTCATATCCTTCGTGGAGCACCTGAACCGCAACCGCGATGTTCTGCATGACAGAATCATACATTTTGAGAAGACCCGTGATGATGTCTATGTGGAGATAGCAATGCAGTACAACTCCAACTACATAGAGAGTATTTTCACATTCGTAAACAACGTGAACACGTATGAAGGCGGCACTCACCTTATCGGGTACAGGGCCGCGATTACGAGAACCGTCAACGACTATGCACGCAAGAATAACCTGATAAAAAGTGATGTTGAGGCTATAACAGGATCCGATGCCAGAGAAGGGTTAA
The DNA here is from genome assembly GCA_030605385.1 of Methanobacteriota archaeon. GTDB lineage: Archaea > Halobacteriota > Syntropharchaeia > JAUWIL01 > JAUWIL01 > JAUWIL01. Next base: position 14,816 of record JAUWIL010000040.1, on the reverse strand, counting down.
CCGCGGTCATCAGCCTGCATGTGCCCGAGCCCCAGTTTGAGGGTCAGACCAAAATGCGCCTCGGGAACAGCGAGGTCAGGGGCATTGTCGAATCCGTTGTAAACGAGGAGCTTGGCACATTCCTTGAAGAAAACCCGAGCATAGCGGTTAAAATTGTTGAATCATGCCTCAAGGCAGCACGCAGCAGGGAGGCCGCAAAAAGGGCACGCGAGCTGACAAGACGCAAGAATGCCCTCGAGTCGTCAACACTGCCGGGCAAGCTTGCCGACTGTTCAAGCCGCGACCCGAGCATGTGCGAAATCTATATCGTAGAGGGCGACTCTGCAGGGGGCTCTGCCAAGCAGGGGCGCGACAGGAAGTTCCAGGCAATACTCCCGTTGAGAGGTAAGATACTGAACGTGGAGAAGGCAAATATCAACAAGATTCTCCAGAACAACGAGATACGAAACCTCATAACGGCACTTGGAACCGGGATAGCTGACGATTTTGACATATCCCGTGCAAGATATCACCGTGTCATTATCATGACAGATGCCGACGTGGACGGGGCGCACATCCGCTCGCTTCTGCTTACATTCTTCTACCGCTACATGCAGGAATTGATCAATGCTGGTTACGTTTATGTCGCACAACCCCCGCTTTACCGCGTCAAGAAGGGGCGCAAAGAGGTTTACGTCTATGATGATGCGGAACTTGCCCGCGTAAAAGATGAATTGGGCGGCGACGGGATCGAAATCCAGCGCTACAAGGGGCTCGGTGAGATGAATCCGGATCAGCTGTGGGACACCACCATGGACCCCTCAACCAGAGTGCTGAAAAAAGTTACATTGGAAGATGTAGTTGCAGCGGATGAAATGTTTACAATCCTTATGGGCGACCGCGTGGAGCCGAGGCGCGCCTTCATTCAGGAGCACGCCGATGAGGTTGAAAACCTCGACGTGTGAGCGGAATCCACAGCATCTTCCGTATCCACCCGCATTCATCTATTTCCCGGGCGCTTTTTGAACCTGTCAAGAAGTTTTGACTCCGTATCACGCATCTTGCCCGCTCCGTCGCCCATATCCTCCACGACGCCACCCAGATCCCCTATCACCCCTTCAACCTCCCCTCTAACCTCGCCAATCTCCCCGGCAATTTCCTTTTCAAACTCGCGCTGTGCCAGTTCGTCGTAGTTCATCTGCACATACAGCCCGAGCACTACTATGAGATAGCTCAGGACGAGCAGCGAGTCGTACAGCGTGCCCGTTCTGAAGGTGAGAGCCATCTCGGCGTGCGTCAATCCTGTGATTACCGTATATGGGTAATCCACTATCATTGACATTATTATGCCGCCAACTATTGCGCCTATGGACAGCGTAACCCTCTCCCGTGAGGGCATCATGTATTGATGCAGATTAAGAAGCAGTAATGGGAGTAGAATTGATACCATGGTGAAGTCGACCAGCCGTATCGCAACAACAGGCTTCATAAGTTCCGGAATCATGACGGCAATTGACTCGGAGAAAAATATTAACGATATGTAAGGGTACATAACGGCTGCGAATATAAGAATGATTGCCGACATTACGATCAGCTTTTCGTATATGTTCATTGACCTGACTTTTATGAAGCGCACCGTATGTATGCGCGATAATGCGAGTGGTATGTAAGCCACCCTTGCTATTATTATGGATGTGTAGGTTATTGGTATGTAGCTCTGCTGGCTGAGTGCCGCAGTCATCACATCCCAGAACACGTCAAGGTTCGCCAGCAGGATTATCAGAAAGTATGCTGCAAGGTAAGTGAAGGTCTTGCTCATGCTGCCTTCGTAGGTGTATGCGAGCTTGATGGACAGCGCGAAGCTGACCAACAGCGCAAGCATCATCAGGTTAAAAGTGTAAACGCTCGAGATGGAGATTCCAGCAATCGTATCCTTTGGTAGCGTTGGGCACAGAAATGACAGTATCAGTATTGCAGGTATTGCTATCTTCAGCAGCCGCCTCAATTCTAGTTGACGAACTCTGCGAGCTTTCATGCCTGGCATGCCTTCACCCCAAAGATGTTGATAATTCGCCTCATATTAACTACTTCTTCATTTTCGATTTGAATGCATCCAAGCCCTTGGCTGTGCTCTCCAGCAGGCAGTATGCTACCCGCTGGCTCGGCCATGAGCCGAGTCCGCAGTCGGGCCCAACGTACCTTATCAGTTCTCCAAATTCGTGGTAGGCATTGCTCAGCCGCTTCTCAATCAATTCTGGAGATTCCATGAGCAGCAGCTGCTCCGCAAGTAGGTCCTCATCGCGCCACACATCCTTACCTAATTTATCACTTATCTCCGCCCCCATCCTGAGTATGTCGGTGCGCGCCACACCAACGCGGATAAACTTGTCATTTGCTTCAAAGTCTTTTTTATCGATTACATCAAGATATTCCGGATGCGCACCCGACTCAACACCCACGACGTTTACATATCTCGTCTTGCACGGCGTTGAATACTGGGCGGGTGAGTGCAGATGTATCTGTACGTCAACGCCCCTTCTGAATGCGGGTTCGCCCGCGGTATCCAGCGCCTTTATGAATGACTCCTCGTCCGGCCACAGCTCTGGGTTGATGCCGATGCTCGGCTCGTCAAGGCTGATCGTCCTTGTTTGCATGGTTCTGGTATCGATCAGTGAGCTTTCGGTGAACCTGCGCACCGACTCGGCAAAGCTCTGCAAAACGTCATCGTACACAACGTTGCCCATATGCCTGGCATACAGCTCCAGCGGCCCTGTTATGCACACGCGGATCTGCAGCGGCTTACCGTTTGCATCATAGTACTGTTTTGCTATCTGGTCCATGAAATCCAGCTCCAGCACCTTAGCATGCTCTTTCTTCAGGATGAATGGGCTGTTATCCTCATTGTACTCGGGATTTACAATAGGGTGCAGGAACTGCAGGTACATATCCTGGAACTGCGGATACGTCGGCACCTCCACACCTGCATTGATCTTCTGCCGCATCGCATCGTTGATGATCGTGGATATGGTCGCATGATGTTCCTGCGGGTCGTCAAATATCTTCTGCACGTCCTCGCGCCTCAGTTCAGGGGGAAGTGGGTAGCTGCCGATATCATCGAAAAGGATGCCGCTCAAGCGTGTATCAACTCCAACCACTATGGTGGCTCGATGAAGCCTGTAGCTCCATCATGGTTTGCAAAACGTAGTTTTGCAACCGTTTAAAATCTTTGATTTTAAACATGACTACAAAGGACTTAAGAATTATGGAGACAGGATGTTTTAATCAGGTTTTTAGCAGGGTTTGTAAAATCGGGGATTTTACAATCATCCAAAACCTTTGGTTTCAGACATGGCGGTGGGATATGGATATCCAAACCGTCATAACGGTCCTGATACTCGATAAAAATAAAAAGTGACATGACATGAGCGATGATGAAAAGCTGATACTGGATCACGAAAGGGTCGCTCTCGTGATTGTCGACATGCAGAACGACTTCTGCAGCCCCGATGGAGCGCTGTATGTGGGAGATCAGGTCAAACCGATAATAGAGCCGATAAAACTGCTTGCAGAGTGCGCCCTGAAGAGCGGGGTTAAAGTCGTCTTCACGCAGGATTTTCATGATCCGTCAGACGAGGAGTTCAATGTGTGGCCCAGGCATTGCGTCGCAGGCACAGATGGCGCCGAGATCATAGGCGAGCTGCCCCACGGCCGCTCAGATTACGTTGTGCACAAAACGCGCTACACGGCATTCCACGGTACAGGGCTCAGAAATTGGCTTGAGGGCCAGAAACAGATTGACACACTCATCATCGTCGGCGTCGTCACCAACATCTGCGTGCTGCATACTGCTTCCGATGCCGCTCTGCTCGGTTACAGAATAATGGTGCCCAAAGATTGTACCGCAGCACTTACCGACTATGATAAAGAATATGCACTCCACCACATCGAGTTTCTATTTCGCGGCGATACAAGGGATTCGCGCCTGATAGAGTTCGAATAATGACCTGCAATAATGCCCCCGTATCTACAGAGGAGTCCAAACCGAACTGCGCCAGACTGGTTCGCCGCCATCGTGGAGGCAAAGATACGCAAACCATGTGCCGATGAATTCAGGAAAATTTTTGAGGTAGATAGTTTTAACGAGATGGGAAAGCTCCCTCTCTTCCGCGTGGTGCTTGTCGCTGCACTGGCAAACATCGGCAGCACGATCGGGACATTTGCCTATCTCATCTTCATCTTCCCGTTCCTTGGCATAGACTCAGGCATCCTGATCACCACAGGCATCGGAAACCTCTGGAATGCGCTCCAAGGCGTGTTTTTGTGAGGGTGGTGGGAGTGGGGGACTCCCTCATCTACCACATTGGCTTAATCCAGGCGATTCGTGCAACAACCTCTTTAGCAGCATCTTACCGCTCAATGTGATTGTGATCAGTTTGCTCTTACCAGACGGCGTGATCTTTACGGCACACATCTCCGCAAGTTTTGCTGACTGTCGTGAAATTGTACTCCCGGATACGCCAAGCCGCGTTGCAACATCAGCGAGTGTCGTGGGCTCATGCTTTATAAGATCATCCAGTATCTGCCACATCTTTTTATCCAGGTTTCGAGCGATATGCGGCAATTCGATCTCCAGGAGTTCAAAATCGATGTCGCTGAAGCTTGTGGTTGTGTATATTAATTCGGATAAGGAGAGGGCTGCAATAGTGAGAGCCACCAGGACTTCACGGGGACCGCCAGAGAGATTCACGATAACTTTTCTCTCAGGCATTACAGCGGGAGCGGCTTCACATATCAGATCAACAAATTGAAGGATCATCGCACCAAAATCCGAGTGATCGACGTGCACGACCTCCACAATGATTGTACGATCAATCTTTGCCACCACATCCCTGATATCTTTAATTGCACGATCGGCACGGGTATCAGATGCTTCAGGGCGCAGGAGGATTACTTTATCGTATTTTTCTATTCCGTGCTTCACGATGAGTGAGATGACGTGTGTGGTCTCAAATCCAAGAGGTGAGATGTATGTCTTCATGATAATCATATTGGTCTTGGTCTTTATAATACTAATGCATATTTGTGCAAATGTTGTTTCTTTATTTCAGTTTACTGTAAGTATTGCATATCTGCGATAGGCATATATGGAATGGTTGCATTCACATGCTCATGCAACAGATTTTTCTCATCGTCAGACCAACCACTGATTTTGAGATACCCCATGGTGATGGTTATCAGTTGTATTCGGCATTGCTCGCAATCACGCGCTCATCCGAACCTGCAACCAGCCAGCACATCCATGATTCGGATATGAGTTCGATTGCTGTAAGCGGACTGCGTGGTAGGTTTGGAAGCAGTGAACACCGCGGACACAAGATGATTTATAAAGGTGAGAAGTACCAGTTTCATATCGGGATAACTGATCCCAAAGAAATTGAGATATTCCAGTCTCTAATCCAGCCGCTGATCCTTGAGGGCATGGATATATCCCTCGATGCAGGATCTTTGCGAATCGAGGAGATTAAGAGCAGTACGCTGACGTTTGAGGAACTTATGATAAAGGTTCGTGAATACAACAGTCATTCGATCGAGTTTACGTTTATGTCACCGACATGTATCCAGTACCGGAATAGTGCTGTGACCGAGATGTTTCCACACAGGATCGCGGTCTTTACATCGCTATTATCAAAGTGGAATCGGGTCTGTCCGCCAGAACTCAGGATGGGTGTTGAACGAGATGAGTTTGGACGATTTATTGCAGAGAGGCCCGATGTAAAATCGTACGGTACGCACAGTGTGATGGTAAATACTATTTTTGATAGCGCGAAGAAGCACCACAGACCGATATTCAAGCAGGGATTCACTGGTCGGTGTGTATACCAATTTGTGCGGGATGTACCACAGGGTGTGAGGAATGCTGTTGTTGCGCTCTCGATCTTTGCTGAGTATAGTGGAGTAGGAAGTTCGGTGAGCCGAGGATGTGGATATGTGAAGGTGGAGATGGAGGGGGAGGGGTGAAGATGAGAAGACCAGAACCAACAATATCGGCAGAACGGATACGAGAGTACATCGAAGAAACGCCATCCGTCAGAAAATCAGATTCGTACAACATTCTTGCAGAGTACTATGAGCAAGTTGACCCAAAGTTGCAGGATTCTATAGTTGCGTATCTACCAGCAAAGAGTGTAGAGATGGGGAAAGTGGATCAAACAATGATTGGTCATATTAGAAATGGCGTGTGGGCAATCGTGGAGTTGAATGAAGCACTTTGCGAACTTGATGCGCCGTATTTGGACAGTCCAGTATTAAAAGAGATGATCGGGCTTTTTGTCGTTCACGAACTCCATAAACTCAATGATAAAGAGTGGAAAGAAGAATTTGATATTTCTGAGAACGAGGCTTTGAAATGGGCAGAGAAATTTGGTGTATTGAATTTTGCACCAGAATTAAATGCTCATGATTATCAATCAGTCGCAGTAGCACTACACAAGAAAATGGGATTCCACTCAAATCTTTCACCAAAATTCACACGATATAACCCATGGATATATCTCGCGGATACACTTGCAAGTACAGAAGTGCCCTGTGCATCTGACTCAATGCAAAAGCAATTAGATTCTATCGATGATGGACTTGATTTTCATTATCACACTTTCAATGAGGCAACTGGTATCCTTTCCAATCTTGTTCACACCGGAATTGCATCATGGGCTGAGAAAAAGAGTTTGATTCCGCTTTTGATTTTTGAAAGAGGGGTAGTATATGTTGGAAAAAGCGGTGTTGAGTGTAAAGTGGATTCTAAAGAAGATATCGAGGAAATTTACGATGAATTTAGGGAAAAATTGAATGATGCACATCCTGCAATTACGGATCCGACCGAACTTCATAAAAGCAAAAGCATTCAGGGAAGTAAAGGACTATTTAAATTTGATGACGTAAACTTTTTCTGCGGAGGGTTAAGAAACATCGCTAAAGCTTTTATAGCAGCCGCCGTGACAGATAAAGATGATAAAAATCGTAAAGTGATAATCGATTTTGTAAACAATAAAATAATTGCTGATGGCGGGGAGCCGGATATGAAATATCCGCCAGCAGATTTCATCGACATCCCATCTAACTACATTACAAGCATCAAAGCCGACGGTGGAGAAATTGATGTTGGTGATGTTTTAATTCATTGCTCGAATACAGAAAGAAAAGAGGGAAAGTATACACTGATACCACAATCAATTGAGATTAATGGTCGAGAAGCAAATTATTCAAAAATAGAGATTGATGGAACCGGATTGATGACCAGTCAGGTTGGCTATCGACTTCACATAAAGGATGATTTTGGCATTGATATTGGGTGGGGTGGTGAGATCATATCTTATTCACGTGCCATATCGGGTATCAGAATGCAGTTCGTTGATCCATTAATTAAGATGGCTGCACTGGAAACCGACGATGCGGTACTTGAGATATGCAAAATGTTCGGAACCGGGAGCAAACTCGCTCATAAAATCTCTGATTACGCAAAAAACAAAAAACCAGATCACCATGTAGTTGGTGGTTTCTGGAACTATTCTTATGTAATCGCCCGTGATATCCTTGATCGAGATGTAGATGGTGTGGCATTTAAAAATATCTCACCGGATATTAATAAAATCAAATGTCTTCAAAAATTGGTGTTTGAATATTTGGATAAAATTCCCTCTGAAAAATTGGAGGAATTGGAATCTGAAAGATTGTATCCATACAAAGAAAAAATGCTCGTATGGATATCAGAGAATCTTGATTTCAATGGGTCTATGGCATATGGAGTATTTGAGAATGTGTCTGACAAGTTTAATTCTTATTTAAAAGGAATTGGCATCTGTAAACTGACTAACGATACACTTTATGACCAAAAATCTATGAAGATACCGCCACAATCTCTCAGTATGTTGGGCTATACTTATTCAAATCGGTTGCCAATAGGTCCGCCCCAGACTAAACCAGAACTTGAAGTTTCGGTTCCAGTGAGTATCGAACTTGGATTAAGGCGAATGGGGCATGCGATAAAAGGTGGAGAACATAAGATATACTATAAACTGATTCCAGACCATTTTTATACCCCCATTCTCAGTAAAATATTTTCTGAATTACTTGGGGTATTTGATGGTGATGCCCAAACTAACATTAGAGGTATTGCGCAGAGTGTTTTGACATCAGATCAGCATTTCGACCATATTTTAGCCAGAGATCTTGCATCGGAATCTGGTCAAAGAATATTTAGATATGCTGGAAATGGTTTTAGAGGTCTTTTTTCGACCTATGACATTGTGTTTAATAAATCACGCAAAACCGATACTGAATATTGGTTCATGGGGGCATATCTCGGCATGATCCTCGCTGCAACGACAGGATGCCGAGTTGTCGTTGGTGAAAACCCAATCTGCGTGACGCGAGGCGATGAATTTAAAGAGATTGTAAAGTTCGATTCACCTTATGCATCAGTGAAAAGAATATTTGGAGATCGAGTTTGTCTATCTAAACTTCATGAATCGATACGCATGGCATCTCTTATCATCAATATGGGTTATGAGTATGAACTGGATGATGCCCTGATGCCAAAACATCTCCAGAAGATCAGAACTCATTTATTTCCAGGCGGTGCGATCTTAAAAGAAATACGCCGTCAGTATGAAAGAGATAAAAAGAAAGGTGGCATGGGTTCTTTTGTCAATAAGGCAAGAGGCTATTCTACAAAAGATGATGAACGTACTTATGATGATCATATCGGTTTAATACAACAGGCCATAGAATTAGATAAATTAGGAGGTAATACGATGGCAGCGAATACTATGCATGAACTTGCGGCTCTTGGTTTAAGAGTTGCGATACCGAAGGGTTACGAACCCCACAGGGTTGAAAAGTTGTTTAGAGAAGCTGTGAAAGCGATCAAGGCTAAAAAGCATGGTGATTTTAAACGAGAAGACTATATTGATGCTATTTCAGGCAGACTGTTGAAGATGATGAGGCGTGCTGGAGATGACCAGTTCTATTATGTGTCAGGACTTTACGACTCGGAACGAATGTCGAAGTTTGCAGAATCCTTTGTTGATTTAGTATTCTACAAAATAGCTGATGGTCAGCCTGGAAAACTGAAACAGAAATCCAACGACCTGAGCGATGGATTTTATGCTGCAACGCTGTATCAACGGGATGATGCATTTAAGACCACTAAAGCAGAAGTTGAGGCTACAAAAGCAGCGAGGAAAGAAAAGGAGATAAAATCATGAACGGAGATGAGAATATGAATATAGAGGGATTCAGGAAATCATTGAAGGATTTCACACTTGAAAAGCCAGAAAAGAAGCCGAAAGAGAATTATGTAAACGTCCTTATACTGCGAGAACTAAAAAGCGCGGCTCGCTTCACGACAGATGGTGTTGAAGCGAACTCTGCGGTGATACGGATTGGCAACACGGAAGAGACTGTAGGAAAGTTATTCGGTCGAAAACAAGTTGCCAGTGATCGAAGAAAGGCAAAGGCACTGCAACGCACGATTATTTCAGAAGAGATGAACAAAGTGGTGGGCAAGGATGGCTGGAATGGGTGTACTATGAAAGTGAATGAGATGTGTCAACGATGCCCCGAATGTGCTCTGTTTGGAAGTGCAGCATCTGAGGAGGGGGTTAGCATAACATCGCGGGTGATGTATGATGAAGCGTACACCATCCGGGCACTCAATGCAATTGTTGAGGAATTTTTCCAGAATGCACCCGGTGATGACTATGCCAAAAAGCCAACGCCTGGCATCCGTGAGCCCGACTTCTTCAAAGAAGGTGTGTTATTTCCATGCGTTGTTACGCTAAAAGATGTGACTGTAGAAGAGGTCTTGTTCTTTTTGAACATCACAGATCGAAACTCACGCTATGGCGCCACAGGAACACGGTTTGGAAAGACGCAGAATCACATACTTGGGGTTTATGCCTCCCACCGAGAGGGGCCCTCCAGTTTGGAAGTGACACGCGGGATTGCGCTCAAACTTGCAGAAACTGTGCAGGACGAAGATGCAGACCAGCCACAGACTATGGATGCTAAACTGAAACAGGTGATGTACCGCGATACGCTATCAGTGGATGAGGTGAAAACGATTGCCACTGCCGTGTACGAAGAAGTTTCAGAAAGACAGCGGATTGAATACAAAAAATTTGATGAAAAAGCAGTTTCAGGCATTTTGAACGAATTAAAAGATGACAGTGTTGTAAAATTCCAGTTAACACAGCAGATTGAGAAACTGAAGGGTTTCGTATCGGCTTAGAGGAATTGGCAATGTCATCGGAGATCCGAAGCACTTTTACAGGGGGTATGTCGCCATCACCAAGCAACCTCAAGATCCGTGCATTCAGAGGTATTGCTGAACTGATGGGTGAATTGTTCTTTGCATCGCTTGAACCCGGAGATAATTACACGACTGAACCTGTAATCATGAATACGGCATTGTATTATGCGCTTGGGTATGCAAAAGGGAATTATGTCAATTATCCTGTTAAAATGGGACGTAGATCAGCTAAACAAAATCCGACATACAGAGAGGATACTGCCGAGATAGTGAACCGGATATATGTCACTCCTGCTAAAGTGATAAATAAACCTGAATTCACCACTGAACTGTACAATTCACGAAGCGATGATTATGTGCAGTCAAATAGTCTGGATAAGAAAGATCAGGATGCCAACGTGCCAACCGGAAGGTATGGTGCCAGAAAACAGATTCAACCGGGTGCAAGGTTCTTGTTCTATGTTTTGACCTTTGACGGCTCTAAACCAGAGATGCCGCCATATATCCGCCTTGGTAAAAAACGCTGCAAAGCATTGGTTGAATGGGCAGAGGTGAGCACGTCCATATCGAGTGGGGAGTACACAATTACTCACCCTCTGCTGATCGATGATCTTGATTCAGTCCCATTGGGGGATGTTTCCTTTAAGCGGATGCAACCATTTGATATAATCCAGAAGGCACGTTTTTCTGGGAATTATGTTAGAATCGATGATAAAGATGTGTTACCCCTAAATGTTCGTTTTCTTCGGAGGATTCGTAATTGATCATTGATGGGCTTGCACTCCCGCGGTATGATGAAGAACCACTGGTTGGTAAACATTATCCATACGCCCATCAGATAATCGCAAGAGATACCATACGCAACATCGATGAGTTTTTTCTTTATATCACCTCTCCAACGGGTTCTGGCAAAACTGATGCATGGGCAGTACCCGCTCTGAAGGATAATGAACTGGGCGTCGTGATTGCGCTTTACCCGACCAATGCACTTGCAGAGGACCAGCATATGTCTATGATCCGTTTGAAAGAATCCTTAAACTCGAATAAACAAATCCAGTTTATAACTGCGGATATACTTGGATTGAAACGAGATGAATCGTCTTATCGAATAACCAAGGGGGAGATATTAGCCAATATAGTGCGTAAAATGGCACTTCAGGGTGGGGGAATCATTGTAACGAATCCTGATATTTTTGTTTATGCACTAAAAGGATATTACTATGATGAATATCTAAAATCGGTCTTTAAAAACCACATAAATACAGTTGTTTTTGACGAATTCCATTTATATGACCTGAGGCAATCGGATATTATTCTTTTCTTATTGCATGATATTCTGTGCACGGAAGGTACTGCCATGCGAAAGTTCATTTTCCTGAGTGCAACACCCAATGAAGAGATGAAAAGTAAAATAAAGAATGTCATTGCTGGACACTTTATTGATGCCTGTCACCAGAGTGCCATGAATATCATAGATGAACAACCGATTATGCCAGAAGTTGAACTTGAATTCCGTCATGCTCACCGTTTTATGGCAGGCGAATCATTTTTGAAAGATTTGGAGTACTTTAAAGATTTTAAAGGTGAACACCGCATGGCGATCATCTTTGATAGTGCTCATGAAGTTGCGGTGATTAGTGAAGCACTTCGCAGAAATACGGATTGGGATGTTTGTGAGCGCAGCGGATTTAGAAAAGATCCGCTGGACAACTCTTTTGATATTCTTGTTGGAAACAAAGCCGTTGAGGTTGGTATTGATTTCAAAGGCGAATATGCAATACAGCGTTTAGTGTTTTCCGGACATACTGTCAGTGAGTTTTTGCAGCGTTTCGGCAGACTTAGAAATCCAATTCCTGATGTGACCTATAAAGCGGTCTGTTTTGCGCCTTTGGGAGTGGTGGATTATTTTAAGAATTATGAAAGACTTTCCCGCCAGATATTAGAGGAGAATCTAAGAAAAACTATGCATGATCCGGCAATTGTGGGTAACTTTCGCTGGCGATATGGATATCTTGAAGCTTATGAATATATTTATAAAAATGCTTATGGGATTGGGGTGAATGAAGCTCGGATTATGCAACGAAGTGAACGTTCATTTCCACCGCTGACAGGGGGGCTGCCTTCTGATAAGAAAGATATTTATTTCAGCCAGGGCTTGGAGCTGATTCGAGAGCATTATTTTATGAATAGGGTTGAAACCGCTGATAACGTTTTAGAATCGGTCGGACTACTTCAAAAATCAACAAAACCAGAGATACTTGATTTGATGGAAGAACTTGGCAGTTTCAGAGGAACTGGAATTGACATTGCATATTATGATATCAAAAATAAAACATTCGGTACGTATAATGCTTTTTTCATTCTTCGGTGGGCAGATATGGATATTTTACCAAAAAAACAATTTAAACGGCGTGTGCCGGATAGCCTATCCAAAAAAATTGAAGAAGTTTCAGACAGGGTTGTTGGATACGCCATAATTAAAAATTTGATTGAAAAACCAAGATACGTAAAACTTGTCGGTCGGAATCCAAAACAGGTTGATTTGCCTGAAAAAGGACGGAAACCTGAAAAGGCTTATGGTCTGTTGCCAGTGGTAAAGAACATCAATGATCTGGATGATCAGTTAAATGTATTCCCGATCGTAAATACAATGAAATCAAAAGGATTGTTCTGCCGATACCTTACACATTCAGGGAAAGTATCTAAAAGATTTTACGATCTCGATGACTATACAATGTTAATCAATTTTAAGGATGGAAGTTTAGCACTCGGATTGGATGCAATTTATGCTGATTGTGTGATCTATGAAAGTCTTTTACCAACCTGAGTGGTCTTTATGGATTGCAATTTCGTCAACATCTCAGACCTCAACCAGTACATCTACTGCCCGCGCCGCCTCTACTACCTGATGTTCTATAACACACAGGGCATCAATTACTACCTCGTAGATGGCCGCTCAAAACATGCACATCAGAGCCGGCGAGGCGGTTGGTACCGTGAAATGTATCTCCGATCAGATAAACTCCATTTACACGGTAGAATAGATTTATTGGAGGGAAAAACTACCCTGACGCCGGTGGAACGCAAACATGGAAGTTCCTATTACGACAACGACGAGATTCAGCTCGCTGCCTACTGTATGCTTCTCGAAGATTATCTTGATGAGCCTGTTCGAATGGGCTATATCTACCTCTTCGGTACAAATGAGCGATATGCGATCACGATAACAGACTGGCACCGCGAGAAAGTCCTCGAAATCACAGAAGCAATCCGCAAGATGAACCTCTACACCATCCCTGACTTTGCATCCAACCCGAATAAATGCAAAAAGTGCAGCGTTGTGCAATACTGCATGCCTTATGAAACAAGACTGCTGGAGGCACGAAAATGAATGAAGAGACCGAACCAGGATCGGAATCAGAACCCGGAACAAATCCGCAGATCAAAGCGAGCGAGGGGATATTCGATGACAGCGTTGTCTATGTGACACGGCAGGGCAGTGTAGTTGGTGTGGATGGTGGGCGGATCACGGTCGCTGTTAAAGATGAGGGCATAATTGCATCCTTCCCGATGGGGCAAGTCGATACGATCAACATCTTCGGAAACATCCAGTTCACAACACAGTTCGTAGCCCGTGCAAATGAACACGGGATCGTGCTGAACTATTTTACCCAGTTCGGCAAATATCGGGGCAGTTTCATTCCTGAGCGAAATACAATCGCAGAGGTGCGCAGACACCAGTACGCACTCGGTGGAAAGCAGGCTCTTTTAATATCGCGGAAGATCATTCAGGCAAAGATACGCAATTCACGCACGTTTCTTGGAAGGAAAGGCGTGACAGGTACAGAAAAACTCGCGGACCTTGAGGATCAAGCCAGGAGGGCAGAAGCGGTGGCTAAACTTTTGGGAATCGAGGGCGAGGCTGCGGCGATCTACTTCAGTCTCCTGGATGACTGTCTTGTTGGAGACTGGACATTTGAGAAGCGCACACGCCGCCCACCAGAAGATCATATCAATGCACTACTATCGCTCACGTATACGATGATGAAGAACGAGGTGCTGAGTGCCCTCCGCCAGTATAACCTCGATCCGTTCCTTGGCATCATGCATGCAGCCAGGCACGGCCGTCCTGCACTCGCTCTTGACCTGATGGAGGAGTTTCGTCCGATATTCTGCGATGCTTTTGCAATACGGCTTATCAACCGCGGCGTCCTCACGCATGATGATTTTGCAAAGAATAACCACCTGAAAGATTATGCCTTCAAGAAATATCTCGAGAAGTATGATGGCTACATGAAAGAGGAGTTTAAGCATCCACGATTCGGATATGCGGTATCGAGGCGCAAGACTGTGCGTATGCAGGCGATTCTGCTCAGGAAGGCGATTGTTGGAGAGCTTGATGAATACTATCCATTAATGTTCAAGAGGTGATATTTTGAGGCTTGCTATAACTTATGACATCAGCGAAGATAAAATTCGCACCCGTGTGTTCAGGATTCTCGAGAAATACGGCGCGTGGAAGCAATAT